>NZ_JAMYUA010000040.1:0-55760 GCF_040322715.1 Mesorhizobium sp. M0106
AATATTATGTGGCGGAAAAATCCGGACCGGCGGGCCTAGGCTGGCACCAGGAAGGCTCCGCCACATAATCTCGCCCGACGCATAAATGCGGATCCCGGCCCAACGTCTCCTGAACCTGCAGAGCGAGGCCTTGCATCCCGCGACGCATATCGGTTCGGCCGACCGCCAACCAGATCCGCACCTGGCTCGGGACCGGGATCATGAAACGCCCAGCGCCTTCACCATCGCCGCCGCCAGTGTCGGCGGCGTGGTCAGCGGAATCCGCAGCCGCACCTTGCCGGCGATCTCCAGCTCGATCACCGCTGGTGGCGCCGCCGGCACCGAAGCGGCGACAGGCTCATCGGGAACCACGACAACTTCGGCAAAGCCCGTCTCGCGGGTTCTCATCGTGCGCCGCCACTTATAGATCAGGCTGGTCGCGACATCGTACTGACGCGCTACCGCCGCCACTGTGGACCCGGGCGCGAATGCCGCGGCCAGTATCCGGCACTGATCCTCTTCACTCCAACGACGCCGACGCTCCGGCCCGGTCAATAACGTCACATGGCTCATGCTGTGCTGCTAACTACGCTCGTAAGGACGACCTTATGAGCGCAGCCTCGCTACCGTGCCATGCTCGCGCAAGGCGGTCTTCGCCGGAGGCGTACCCCCAGTGTCGCCGCTGGGGCTTTTTGCTGTGGGTGAGGCCGAGGCGCTGGAGGTGGAGGCCGCAGGCCGAGGCGCTGGAGGTGGAGGCCGCAGGCCGAGGCGCTGGAGGTGGAGGCCGCAGGCCGAGGCGCTGGGGGTGGAGGCCGCAGGCCGAGGCGCTTTCACGGGTGGCCCCTACCCCAAGGGGGGAAGTCCGCCCGCTGCCACGTAAATTAGAGCGTTCGCGTGATCGACCTTCTGTGGGAGTCCGGTCTAGCGCCCCATACGGGTAAGAAAGTCATAAATGGCTTGGTCCAGTATCTCCGAAGGATCATTGGCGAAGTCGCGTACTGGCGAGCCCTCCTTGGCCTGAAGCTGGCGTTGGGTCTGACGGATCGCCAACATCTCTTCCAAGTGAGCATCGTGTAAGAGCACGAACAACTTCCCACCTTCCCGCATTGCCCCGAACGCTGCCAGCTCTGCATTTTCATGCGGCACCGCGCGGCTTACTAGGAAACAAACGGAACGCAAGGCCGCAGCGTTCACATAGCGTTCCGTGGAGTAAATCTGACCTGGGGTAATACCATCGGAATAGTTCTTGCACTCGAATATGATGGCTCTGGTCCGAAAGTCTCTTGTAAGCGTATCCCAAAAGGGATGACCAGCTCGTACCCGATAAACAAGATCAAGAATATCCAGTCCGTCTTCGGTGCGGCTTTGGGGGCGAGGATCGACAAGATAATCGCCGAATAGATAGTTCACAATCTCCTGTAGGAGCGCTTCGTACGCCTTAGCATCTTCTCGTCCCGGCTGAATGCTCCTGAGCTTGTCCCGTAGGACGTCCCCCTCAAGCGGCCCTTCTTCGGAGAAGCCGAGCCCGGCCTCACCGAACTCAAGGTAATCGGGAGTGTCCTCGGAGAACCGGGAGTCGGTCGCCTTCGACCTCTCCGCCAGACGCCGAGCACTTTCGCCAATCCTCTCTACAGCGGCCAATTCCCCAAAGAACTGTGAAAACCGTTTAGTCAGTCCAAGGCGTTTCGGCGGGAGCCTTCTTAGCTGTCGCTCGATCTGCCCTCTGTCCCATATCTCGATTTCGAAATCTCTCTCTAGCCATTCGCGGTGGGCGGGTTCGACGTTACAGCTGAGCAGGACGTAATGCATGCTGGATGAATCGACATTTGAAAGGACTGCTTTGGACCGCGCCACAACATCTCGCAACTCACGAAGGGTGGGCGGGTTCGCCGGCACCACCTTGGTATCGATGACAATGCTGTCCTCCTTCTTGCTCGCATGGATATCCGCAGTCTGCGATGCTGATGTAAGCGGGGACCACTGCCGCGCAATCTGGTACCCAATAGCGAAAAACAATTCCGCGCAGAGCGCCTCAAAGCGCTCGCCCAGCCCTCTGATTTCCACAGCAGCCCTCTCCGTCTCCAACCTGACCAATCGCTAAGTGGGTAACTTCATGGCCTCCACAAGCGCCCTCTTTGCCTTGTCCGGGTCCTGCCCCGCTTAGCCATGCTGGGTTAGTTCCAGGTTCTTCGCACGGTCGCTGTCGGTATGTCCAATCACCCTCACCGCCATCGCCGACACGATGAACGACATGGGGGCGAAGACCTCCCGGGGAGGCAAGTGGTCCGCGACTCAGGTAATGAGGGTGCTGGATCGGGTGGCCATCGCCCCCACCGAACCGTGAGCCCAGAGTATGGATGGTCCCGTGCCGCAGTCAGTCTCCTTCACCACTCCAGTCATCAACCTTGGGCGGCGCACACGCGGCGACATCTACCTTGGCATACCCTCCGAGGCGTTTGCGACGGAGATAGGCAAATCGATCATCTCCTGGGGTATGTTCGAGAACGCTTTCAACGTACGTCTTGAGCAGCTACTCCGCCATCTGCCCCTGCCGGAGGGCGAGCGCTTGCCACACACTTACGGCGAGAGGCGCAAGCTCTTTGCCGCCAAGTTCTCAGAGCTTGAGGTCAATACGTCCGTTGCCGAGAGGCTCGCCCAGAAGCTGCTCAGGGCAGAAGACTGTCAGCGATACCGCAATGCCGTTGCCCACTCCGACATCAAGTGGACGATGGATTTTCGTGACGGGGAGGCGTTCCCGGCTATTCAAATCGAACTAAGGCGGGGCAAGGCTAAGGAGCTGCCCTACGTGACGCTCCCTGACATGGAGGCACTCTCCGAAGACCTGTTGCTTGCCGGAGGCCTTCTAAGTGCACTGTCGATAACAGCCGGCGATGCGTGGCCTGCCAAGGCTCTTGGAGACCGCGAGGTTGCATTGCTCCGCTCCATCTTCACTGGAGACGCCTTGGAGTAGCGAACCCAGGGGCTGCCTACCTGAGGGCGACACAACCACGCGCATACGTCCCACAGCGCGAAACCACGCCCGTCCACCGGTCCTGCATCAGGTAGCTTTCACCGCTCATCCCCAGCAGGGGCCGCATCTCAACGCGGAACGTGGTGGCGACGATGATGGATGCGACGATGATGGCACCCGGCACTAGAAACTTTTCCATGCGTAGTCCCCCTCAATTGGCACTGTTGGTAGGCGGTGGAAGCACCGGCACAATCTTGAGCATCTCCGCCGCCAGGCCAGGCAACATGGCATCTGAGGAGCCGTACTTGACGTGAACCGAGGGGGACGAGTGACCCGCCATATACTCCCGAGCACTGTCCTCCACTCCGTAGCGCCGGCAAAGGTCAACGAAGAGGTGGCGCAGCCCGTGATTAGGAGCGACCCCAGGCCGGACCAGGCCCACCGCCTTGCTCTTCACCCACCGCCCAATGAGCGACGTTGCGCCGTCCCTGAATAGCTGGCCAGAAGGAGCCGCCCTCACCCACTCAAGGAAACCCTCAGCCTCCAGGGCCGGATGGACAGGAATGCGCCGTTCGCTGCTAGCCGTCTTGAGGGAGCGCTTACCGGCGCTTGTCACCTTGAGGAACCACGATCCCTCCGCCTCAAAGAAGTCAGCCTTCCTCAGAGTGTTCGCCTCGCTTATCCGCAGGCCTGCATAGAGGCACAGCCAGGGCAACCAGCGCTTGCTTGAGTCGGTCTCCCTCCGTGCTGCCTTTAGAACCGTGCGGGCCTCCTCAAGCCTATACGCGGTCTCCCCGCCAGGCTTCTCCATATAGCTTGGCAGCTCCACCTTGCCCGACACCGTCTCCGCCGCCGCCATGGCCTCCCGGTACTGCCTCAAGCGCTTGCCCCAGTTGATGATGGTCCCAAGGTTGACGAGCCTGTCCGCTATGGACCGATTGGAGGGCTCTCCCGCCTTCAGCATCGCATCCGCCCAGGCCTCGACCTCGTGCACTGTCACGGTCGCCGCGTTGGATGAGCCCCGGTGGCGAGCAAAGGACTCCGCTATCCGCTTGTACTTTTTGACCGATTTCTCCGGCATCGACTTGGAGCCCTGCCCCGCACTCCGCTTGGTGGCTTGAGCATCGATGATCGTGGCGAATGTGACCACGGGCCGGCCTTGCGCGGCCCCTACGGGCACTGACTCCAGGACGAAGGCGGGAGAGCCCTCAAGCTCAGGCACCGGCCTGTAGTCGCCGCCGCTCCGCGCCACTAGGCCCCGCCGAGCAGCCCCCATCATGTCCACTAGTTCGAAGGTCAGGAGACGCCGCGCCTCCTCCGTAACCAGGAGCCCACGAGCCGCGAGGGCCGCATCAGCGTCAGCCCCATGCATTCCTTCCAGAGCCATCACAAAGTCTGGCCCCAGGCTCGCCTGGAGTGCTGGGAACTTGATGAATAGGGAGAGGGCCAACCTGACCCGCTCATCCTCCCCGGCCTTGAAGTAGGCCAGAAGAGCGCCCCGAAGCTCGGCCAGTTCGCTGGGAGGCATTGAGGCCGCCGCCCTAGCCAGCACCCCGCCATCGTCCGCACGGGCCTCAGAGACGGGGAGACTTGGAGGAGCGTAAAACGGCTCTTCCTCATGTGCCGCCAGGAAGGCCTTGGCGTATTCCCCCGCGAGTGCGAAACGTTGCTTCTGGGTTAGACCCCGAGGACCATGCTCCAGGAGCGCCCCCCACGCCCCGACGCGCAGCCCCTAAAAGCCGTTCTGACCGTTTCGAATTCGTCGCCAGATCAGAGCCGTAACCAGGCTAATCACTGATTGCTTCATAGTTCCCCCACGCCCCACGCCATTCGCATATCGTCCACACGACTATGGACTTACGCACAGCGGCTTCCCCTGCCCGAAATTCCTATCGCTTCGATCTTCGCCACCCCGCCGAACGGGCATCTGCTTCTGAGCAAAACCACCGTTCGCCTTTTGATTCCGAAATCCGGGTCGCGTCGTAGAATTTTTGCCCTGACCGGTGATAGATGCGCTCGCCTTCGGCTGGATGTTGTCTTTAATCTTGCACCCGCTGTTCCCCGTGGCGAAGAGCAAAGGCCAACGCGCCGCCCACAGCTGCAGCTCTGCTTGCGCCGTTATATAAGATAAGCCTAATGTAGTTAATGATCCGGCTATTGAGAAGGGACGGCAGCGCCCTCGGGTTGGGCACTATCTTAGCCACCGCCTGCACTTTCGGGATGCCGGCGGCATCGGCCCATGACATCTGGTATGAAAAGCAGTGCTGCCAAGACGAGCATTGTGAGCCGATCCCAGATGGCGCGGTGCGCGAAACAAGGAAGGGCTTCAAAATGCCCTCCGGTGAGTTGCTGCCTTACGCGGACAACAGGGTGCGTCGATCACACGACATGCGTTTCCATTGGTGCCATACCCAAAAAGCAACGGCAAACCGGCATCGTGAAGTGCAACCTGGCCCCGACAGCACAATCTGCCTATACGTGCCGCCTAGGTCCTTCTAACTCTCTGTCCATCATACCACTCTGGCTTCGTCACCGAAGATTTCTCCGGATGCGTTCAACTTAGAAAGTCCATTTCGACCGAGGTCGAAGGCCTGACCAGCCTGTTCTTCGCCACCGGGCCAGACCGCCGGGCTTGTAGACACACCGGCCTTTCTTGATTTGACCTTTCAGGACGGTAGGCACATGCTTCCGGTAAAGGGCTTCGACTATTGAAAAGTTAGGCGGATCGCATGGTCCTCTCCAGCCCTCTCCAGAGCCGCGTTGGATCTTCCCGTTCGCTTCGACCGCCCGGGCCGAAAGGCTTGCCTTTCCTCGGAGATCTGGTCGCTTTCGGCAGAGACGAGCTCGGTTTCATCACTGAAACCGCACGTCGATATGGCGATGTTTGGCTCAATCTTGCCGGATGGCCCGCTCTTCTGGTCAGCGATGTGGAGGCTATCGAGACAATCCTCGTCAAAGATCATGACAATTATATCAAACATCGGCTCGCGTTGCGCCATGTAAAGGCGCTGTGGGTGAGGAGATCGTTGCCTGCGAAGCCGCTGGCGTGACGCCGATCGTGCTCAAGCCTTTAACCTCAGGGCGAAGGCGGACGGGCGCTTTGGCAAGCAGGACTTCATCTATCAGCCTGAAACCGACACCTATCGTTGCCCAGCAGGCGAACAACTGATCTGGCTGCCGCGAAAAGTCGTTGATCAACCTGTCGAGTTCAACGGGCACGGTTGGTGTCGAGGTCATCGGTCCTGACTCTCCTACGGCCTCACTGTCGCGATTGCAGTGCGATATCCACATGCTTTATGGCATGCTCGGAGGTCTTAGAATACCTGCGACATATCAAAGGGTTACAGTGTCAAACCTACTCGAAATGGTCCGTTGATTCTGCTGGATTTTCTTCGAAATTGTCAAACCTCAATTTCGGCCTGGTCGAGCTGTGCAGCACTCCCGACCGCGAGCAAGCCCCTTCCCTCCCGATCCGCCCGACGATGCTTCCGCTGTGCAGGAAGAGTGCATCTGCTGGTCGGGGGCCGGCGACGATTCCGATCGGGACAAACCAGCGGCCCGGCCCAATACCGTCCCGCGGTGCTGCCGTTGGTGGTAGCTTGGCCCTTCCGCGGTTGTCCTCTTGGCCGCTCCGGCCCACCGCTTGTTGCTTGTCTGCAACACACGGTGAGATTGCGCGCTCCGGCTTGTCGGTTGCATTCCGTCGGGCTGGTGGGGACACAGAAATGAAATTTGTTTTGGCAGCCGCAATTCTCGGCGCAACGCTCACGTCGGCGATGGCGGCAGATGTGGTCCAAGAGCTTCCAGTTGCTTCCACGTATGATTGGACGGGCGGCTATGTCGGCGGCCAGATCGGTTACGCCTGGGGGAGAGACCACATCCAAGACGAAAACCTCGCTGACGGGTCCACCGATTACTCGGATAAATTCAAGATGCGGGGCGTGACCGGTGGTGTTTTTGCCGGCTACAATATGCAGTGGGGCAGCGTTATCGGCGGCATTGAAGGTGACGTCCAGGCCTCCGGGATTATCGGCCACAACCCGGACTGGCCATTCGGCACTGACGACAACACCCGTATCAACGCCCAAGGCTCATTGCGCGGGCGCTTGGGCTATGCCTTCGACAACTGGCTGCCCTATGTCACCGGTGGCTTGGCGGTAGCGCATATCCGCACGAAGTTCGAAGATGGCGGAGCAACGGATTCCGAGTCGCAAGTCAAGGCTGGCTGGACGATTGGTGCTGGCGTCGACTACGCCTTCAGCAGTAATTGGTTCGGCAAGGTCGAATATCGTTACACCGACCTGGGCAAGATCACCACGGCTACCGACAACACTGATCCAGGCTGGGAAGAGCACGAAAAAATCAAGCTAAACGAGGTCAGGATCGGCATCGCCTATAAGTTCTGATTGAGCAGCGCCTTGAATGCAGTTCTTACGCCGTTCCGGCATATGAAAGCCCCGCGAAATTCCGCCGCCTCCGTCGGGGTTCGAGTGCAACCGAGTTTACTGGCGCTGACTCTTAAACTCGCCAGTGAGCATCCGATCTTGGTCGCAATATCTTTCAACGGTTCTTTACTAAGATATCCATGAAGAATTACCTTGCGACGGGCTTGCTTTTGAGCTTTGCGTTCATTTCGGGGGCTCCTCAACTACGCGTTCACAACACGCGATTCTATACGAATCATTGAAGATTGTCGTTGGCTTCACATCCAGAAACGTATCTCGGAATGCATTTTTTAAGATTTCTTCATGCCGCCAAGCTGCCGATAATATTCCTGCTCACCTGTTTCCAACACCACACAGCCCTCCCACGAAGGGCAAGATTAATAACGAGCGAGACCGCGAGATAGAAAGGTGGCATAGGGGTGGTCGCCGACCTGGACGACAGTAAGGACCGGTCGCCAAGTCGACTGTTATCGCTTATACAGGAATTCCCCCGCGTGCGCGCAAGCGCGCAAGGGGTACTGCAATCGCTAGTGAGGCCGATACGCGCACCAGCTCGGCCCAACAGCGATGCTAATTCTGGATAAGAAAGTTTTTAGGGTGGGGGCATCCCATTCTCTGCCAGATGCGATTCCGGCGCACCCGCATCCCCTCACGTGCAATTTTTTTGATTGCCTTTGATTTCTCCGAAAATCAAACCTGCTTTTTTGCCTCTCACCCGTATATAGCGTGACAGAGCGACCTTTGCTGCGTTGGGGAAGATGAAGACCGGCCTCGCCGGAACCGCGCCTCGAGCGCACCAAGCCTCCTTCGGATTTATTCTTTACCCGCTCCGCGCATCGCATCATGGGACTACCCGGCCTGCCAGCCGGAATTCAAACCTGGGGAATTCTCAACATGAATACCGAAACCGGCGGCATGCGTGCGGTGCACTGGCCGGCCAAAAAAAGATCCAGCCGCAGCGCTTGCCGTGCTGCAAGAGATCGCGACACCATCGCCGAAACGCGTACGGAAGGCGCGCAGGGTTATCTTAACCCGCGAGACGCCAATCCCGATGACGCCGAGACGCATGACGTGCCAGGCGACGAGGTGACGTCTGAAACTATGGTGGAGCCGGCACAGGATGGGCTCGACGAAACCCAAGGGGACATTCATGGTCTTCTGTCGGGAAAAATCAAGAAGAATGTTTGGCAGAAATTTCTGAGCGGGAATTAGAGAACCAAGCACGGAGCGAGCCTCTGTACTCTTTCGCTTTGACGCTCAGCCAGCCCGCTAAGGGACTTCTTCCGTCGGCCCCTGTTTGGCCCGATCAATAGCCGCAAGTAATGACTGTAGGGTTGGCGGCAGTTCTGGTTCGACCGCCAGATTTACGAACGTTTGTACGTTATGACGATAGCCTTCGGAACGGATCAGTTTCCGAAACGCTTCGGAGACAGACTGATGGTCTGCTTTGTTGCTCGTTGTCACGTTCGGGAAGTCCGTCCCAATGATCCGTAACTCGCCCGCAACGAACGGGTTCCATCAGGAGGTCGGAATATTTGGTAGAAATTTCTGAGCGGGAGATCGGATAGGCTGGCTCGCGCGAAGACCCCCCGTGCCCCCTTCGTTTGCCGCAGCATTGATCCTCGCTCTTTGAACTGAAGATTCGTGTCTATCTAGCGTCGGTGTTGCACATCGTGAACGTTGGAATGCTTCTGTCCAATGTTTGCTCACGCTGTGATGCCAACGGGCAGGCTCTTGCGGCAGGGTGCCGCAAGGCGAATGAAACGCCGGCCCAGTTCAACCCGCGCGACATCCTTCAAAGCTGGCGGGATCGATCTTCACCAAGCCGTCTGCAGCCTCGACCGCAGTTCGTATCCTGCTGCACAGCGCGAGATTTTCCGCCAGCATTTCTTCAGTGCGTTGAAGCGCGAGCTCGGTCCGGTGGATGCGCTGCCTGGCATTGGCAACTTCCGATGTCAAAAGATCGGCCGCCATCCCGTGGCCGTAGGGTTCCATAGTGTCCGTGTCCATGGGTTTCTAATACATGGGGGGCGATATCGTTCCCTGATGTCGGGCGAAACGGCGGGCCGCAGAAAAGCGCGATGGGCCGAATGACCAATGCGCGCCGTGTCAAAACAGCGCCGGCAACAGGCGAACGGCTTCGGCCGCTCTAGATCCCACGGGCAGAGGCGATCACGGTCCAGAGGGCCATTGATCTGTTCAGGTACGACTACAACGTAAGCGAAGACACACTCAGGCGGCTGGTGATCAAGCACCGTCTTCACAACCAGACAATGCCCGGTGCTCCGTGGAGAATAAGCGCTCCCGGTTTGGCTATGGCGCTCGCCGGCGATGATGACGCGCTTGCGCGGTTGAGGCGGGACGATCGCGAGCATCCGGACGTAACTCGGTATTTCAAGCGGCTCGGCATCCCGCGACCCTGACCTGTTATCAAAAGTTATGGTCGCGGCGACTGTCTAAAATAGACATTAAGTAGATGTCGCGGCCCGACAGGGCCCCACACATGCCCATACGTGCGGAATTTCTCGACGAGGCCGCGCGTGCGAACTCTTGCCTCGAAACAGGGGCCGGAGATACTCCAGCCTTCTCGCGCAAGCATTCGGCGTCTCCGCATGATCGACGCACGATGTTTGCACAAATGTAATGGCCGCTGCAAGAGTGATGCACGATGGACAGTGGTGGGGCACGCGTTGACGAGATGTCAAGCAGTCAGGATTTTCGCTTCCTTGGCGGCGTTGAGAAATGCCACGCGCGCTACCTGCGGTGCGCTGCCGCCGCCGAGCACCTTCATGCATGCCATACGAGCCTGGATGCGGCGGCCGGTTTCTCCAATGGGCCAGCGGTAAAGCAGCATTTCGGCGGCTTCGCGGGTGCTCGAAACACTGACTTTGCCCGAGGACAGCAAAACGGTCACGGGCTCTTCGAACGTGCCGACGTCTCGTTCGCAGGTCATATGCTGGTCTCCTTTCGCAACCTCCCAAGACCTTACGGGTGAACCCTCCGTTCCGTTGCGTCACGTTTGTCCCGGTGGGCGAACATTCTGTGAGGATGGGACCTCGTCCAGAGCGCGGGCTTGATCGCTCAGACTGGACTCGCTAACGCGTTGCGGTCCTCAAATAGCGAGAACCGTCCTTATCGCTACGGGCCACTTGCCGGCGCAGGCATCCGCAGACGGAAGTCAATACTCATTTCTGGGGATGGAAATCTCGCGTGCAGATCGGCGAAGCTGGGCAAGAGGAGTGATCGTCATGACCGTTCTTGCCCATAGCCTCGCCAGCGACCCCAACGGAACGTGGCGGGTCGTCTTCTTGCCTGAAGAGCTGCATCTCTATGTGGAGATCAATCGGCTAGGCGCCGGCACAAATCCCGTTGACTGGATGAGCCTCGACGACTTCCTTGCACGGCGCCCAAAAGATGCTCTCCACCAGCGGGCGCGCGACAGACTGGTCTCGCTTATTTGCAAGGCGCTTGGGGCCTGTCCCGGCTGACGCCGAACCGTTCTATCGACTGGGAAATAGCCTGTGCTTCTATCCGAAGGCGATGGGGGAAAGCGCTATGGGCAGGGGAAGAATGATCGCGGTTTTGGCCGCAGCTCTGGTGATTGCCGGTTGCCAGAACAGCGGGTACTTGCTGAAACCATACAGCGCTTCTGTCGCGCCCAAGCACGTCGTCCCAGACCGTTGGCGGTTCATTCTGGGTCTTCGATCGTCCGGACCTTCGCAAGATCATGACGACACCGTCGCCAGGCACTATTGCCGCTCCGGCGATCATCAGTGGCGCAACAGTCGGGCTCGTGAAGCTCGATCCGGTGGTTGCTGCGCACAAAGCCGTCGCCCTGCAGTACCTCGCTCAAACTGGCCGGACCTGCGAGATCAAAACCAGCGTCGAGATTTGGCGCCCGGAGTTTGAACACACCTACGTTTGCTCAAACTGAGGGTCGGGAGTCGCGAGCGCAAGAGCGAACCGTTGCTGCCTTGCGCATCGCCCTCTAGGCCGCCGGCGTCGAGTTCATCCCGGAGAACGGCGCCGGCGCCGGCGTGAGGCTCCGCAAACCTTAGGCCGTAGACTCATTACTGCGCAGCCACACACCTGCTTTTCGCCATCGGACGAAGCGGTTGCAACACGTGGTGCGCGGGCCATAGCCATGAGGCAGGTCGCGCCATGGGGCACCGGAGCGCAGCACACAGAAGATGCCGTTCAGCACGCGCCGATCATCAACACGCGGCACACCTCTGGCTTGTTGGGTAGCAGCGGCTCGATCACCATTCAAGGTCTGTCAGACCATATCGGCTCATGGAGAGCCCTGAATCAGAATCCGGCCCGATGTGGAGTGTCAGTAGGACGTTTCGTTCGTCACCTGTCACCTTATCGAGCAGTGAAGGAAATGCATCGCACATTGCGCGGCGAACGTGCTCCGCAGGGATTTCCGGCAGAAGCTCTTGGTTGCGGTCGGGCCGAGCAAGGGGCGAGCTTCTTGCCGGGCCTGCGCCAACACCAGAGTGAGTTCAGGGTCCAAGACAAGCTGTAGAATCTCGCCTGCTTCGAATGCTTCCCCTAACCACACAAAAACTCATTGCCCGACCGCCTGTGCCGATGATCTCCGGGGATACGCCACGACGCCTGCTTGATTTATGCGGGAGTCTCCCGACTACGTTGCTGGATGGGTAGCACGCCACAAATTGAAACGGTTTTGATCGAGATGATTGTCCAAGCTGCAGATTTTCCAGCGGCCAGCTTCGATTGCGTAGCAGGCGACTGCGCCGATAAATCTGGAGCCCGAATACTCTTCAATGTTCGCCTGACAGCCATGCGGATGTTCAGCGAATTGTCGCGATCGCGAGCAAATCGGACGGGGGGATGACTCCTCTGCTTCTGCTGCTGGAATCGTACGGGAACGTCGATCAAGATCCATGAGGTGCCGGTTGAGGACTACCCATTGGTAGTCTCCATCGCCGATTGGGCCAATCAGCCCTTCACTCGCAAGCCATTACCAACGTCAATGTCGAGGTTACCCTGCTCCTGGACGCCGTCGCATCGGAAGCACGGCCGGATTAGCTGAATTGCGGACTCAGCCGATGTTAGCGGGGCTTACGCGTTATGAACGGGGCCCCACTCCTCTTGCTGCTTTGCGCATTCCACACTGCCATTTATGCGACTGATCGCGGGAAAGGCTGCCCGGATGGGTCGCTACTTCGGCATTGGGAGGAGACTTCTGTAGTCCGATCCCTCTCCGCCCCCAGATCGGTATTGATGTACCGACATCGGGTAGTCATACTTACGGGGCAAGTGAGGAGAAAACGAGCCACAATGCGTCTGCTGCCAAATCTGCTCTCCCGTTTTGTAAAAAACGGGCGCCTGACTGTCATATTCGAGAACGGTTTCAGGCAAGCCTTCGGCAGTGGACAGGATGGCCCGACGTGACGATCCGCCTAACCGACAAAGCGGTCGAACGCGAGATCTTCTTCAATCCGGAACTGAAAGCGGCCGAAGCCTACATGGATGGCCGCTTGGTGATCGAGAACGGTGGCAAAGCACTTGACCTTTTGTCACTTTTTTCCGTCAACCGCACTGGGTTGGCAGCCCACCCTGTTCAGAAGGTGTTGCGGAAAGTCTGGCGTGCGTTGCGCCGGCGCCAGCAGAACAACAAGCTCGGTCTCGCCGCCAAAAACGTTCAGCATCACTACGACATCCCGACGAAATTTTATGAGCTATGGCTCGACGAGACAATGACCTATTCGTGCGCCTATTACACGGCACCGGACAACAGTCTGCAGCAAGCGCAGATGGACAAGCATCGCCACATTGCCGCGAAGCTCAAGCTAGAGCCGGGCATGCATGTGATGGAAATCGGCTCAGGCTGGGGCGCTCTCGCCATCTATCTCGCCAAGTATTGCGACGTGAAGGTCACGGCGATCAACGTTTCGACGGAGCAATTGGCGGCGTCTCGGCTTCGAGCGATCGAGGCCGGGGTCGCTCATCAGATCGATTTTCGCGAGGTCGACTATCGCGAGGTCAGCGGGCAGTTCGACCGTGTTGTCTCGATCGGAATGATGGAGCACGTGGGCGTCGTTCATTTCGACAGCTATTTCACGATCATCAGTAGATTGTTGAAGGAGGGCGGCTTCGCATTGGTTCATGCCATCGGACGCATGTCACCGCCTGGCACGACTGCGCCGTAGCGCACGGGGATCTGGTGCGCCGACTGCGAAAATTTGCGGCTGCACTATTACTGGACGATCCACGATTGGCGTCTCGGTTATGAGGCCAGGCGCGAGGAGGCAGTCGCCATGATGGGCGAACGATTCTGCCGTATGTGGGATTTCTATCTGGCGTCGGCCGAACTCGGTTTCCTAAACGGTTCAAATTTTGTCTTCCAGATGCTGATCTCGGCTCGCCGTGACGATGTCCCGATCATCCGCGATTATATTGTTGAAGATGAGCGACGCCTACTGAGCTCGATGCAGACGAGTGCGTAGTTTCGCTATCTACACCGTGGGCCCGGTCCGCTGGTTAGCTCGCCCTGCAGGACTCGGATGACAACAGACAGCCACGCCCACTCATCCCGCCGGTCAATCTTCGTCCGACGGAAGCGCCAGTGCAACCAATCGACAAGTCCGCAGATCAAAGCGGTCGGCCACGAATGACAGCTTTGCGCCTATATCAGTCACTCAGGCGGTCTGCAGCGATTCCTGAAAGCAGCCGTGGCACTACGAGTCCGGCGGCGGTGCCGAAAGCACTATCCTTCGTTCATTGTTCTCGACCTCCCCAGGTGCCAGACTGTTGGTGCGCAGCGAGGATTCGTGGGATGAAGGATTCTTGATCGTAATTGCGGTTCGCAAAGGCGGCGCTGTCTGCGAAATGTGGGATCTATGGGGGGAGAATGGCTAGCTATCAGCGTGTAGCATTATTCATCTTTTTCGATGCGATCGAGCGGGACCTCGTATCGCGCATTCGGAGCGTCTGCGGTTTGGATACCGCTGAGATACTGACTCCCGAGGAGCGCGAGAAATCCAAGCTGCGCCTGCTGACCCGCGGCGAAGACGTTGCCGGAGGCGATCACGACCTGCTGCATGGTCTGGATCTTGGCGACAAATATTCGATCCTGCTTCGTCACAAGGATCGACTCGATGAAGTCTCGGCTGAATACTATTTGAAGAACCGGAGCGCCTTCGAGAAGGCGATCCCTATTAGAAACTCTACGATGCACGGGCGACCGTTGACGACGGAAGAGTATTCCGTCGGCTTCTCTATCGCGCACAACTTCCTGTCGGCGCCCAGCTATTGGCCGACCCTGTACTCGACCTACAAAGAATATGGACAGGATCCCAACGCGCTACTGTCGGTCTCGGTTTCGCTGTGGGACGAGCCTATCACTGGAGAGGTGCTTAACAACCTTCCCGTGCCGGATTACGACGATACCGGTTTCCAGCCGCGAAAAGCTTTGGAGAAGGAGCTAAAGAAAAAGATCCTTGGACGCCATCCCGTCGTCACCGTTTTGGGGGACGGCGGGGATGGCAAGACAGCTCTTACGCTCCAGACCCTTTATGGGCTTCTGCAAACTAACGACCACGATTTTGATGCCTTCGTATGGGTTTCCGCTAAGGCCAATCGCCTGACCACCAATGAAATTGAGCGTATCGAAGGCGCCATAACTTCGTCGCTGGGGCTGTTCGAAGAGGTGGCAGAACAGTTTGAGGCAGGTGAAGATTCGCCTATCGATCGGGTCACGCGGCTGCTCGCACAGAACAAGGTCCTTTTGGTGATCGACAATCTTGAAACAGTTCTCGATGAGACATTGGTCGATTTCGCGGCCGACGTGCCCGGGGAAAGCAAGATCGTATTCACCTCGCGTGTCCCGCTTGGAGGAGACCTTTCAGTTAAGGTCCCTGCGTTCTCCGAGGGCGAATCGCTGACATATCTTCGCCGTCTGATCGAGGCATACGACATTACTGCGTTACGTAAGCTATCGGAGCAGACCCTGCGTCGGCACCTAAGTCGGCTTGCACACAAGCCCCTGCTCGTGAAGTGGTTCGCGATCGGCGTGTCCACCGGACTGGATCCGGCCCAGATTACAGCTAACCCGCAGATCGCGCTCAAGTTCTGCATGGAGAATGTGTTTGAGCGGGTTTGTGATAGCTCGCGTACAGTCCTCTCCATCATGGCGGTTGTACCTCAAGCGATCTCCGCGACCATTCTCCAGCACATCTCCTTCCTTCAACCTGCACGGGTCGAGGAAGGTCTTGCCGAGCTCATGCGCTTCGGCCTGATCGAAAAGACGGACTCGTCGGAATACGAGCGGCTTTACCGCCTCAAACCGTTCGCGAGATCGTACATCGCGCGCGTGCTGAAGCTCACACCACAAGACGCGGACGGGATCCTTGCTAGGTTCCGTGGTGTCAGCGGCGCATTTCAGGAGGAGCGCGGCGCAGCGCAGCGTAACAGGTATGACCCTCGGTCTTTCGTGGTGCGCACACAGTCCGAAGCGATTGCGACGCGACGGCTGAGGCATGCGGTGAGCTTAGCACTGAAGTCGCGCTTCGACGAGGCGCATGATATCATCAATGAACTGAAAATATCATCTCCGGATTACTTTGAGGTATATCGTGTTTTGGCTTTCATTTACTATCGACAAGGTGATGTAACAGGTGCTTCGGGAGCCTATGAGGCGGCTTTCGATATCGCTGACAAGCAACCTCAGCTGCACTTTTTCTACGGCGGTTTTCTGATGCGGAGCTACGGGGACTACCCCGCGGCGCGGGATCAATTTGACGCCGCGCTTGTAGTTGACCCGAACGAAACGACGGTGTTGCGCGAGGTCTCGCGCGCAAATATGTTTCTCTACGACTTCGAAAGGGCACAGCGGCACATCGATGCCGCATGGCAAGCAGGCTTCAAGACGTTCCGCGACGAGATCATTGTCAACGATCTGCAAGCCCAATTGCATGTGCGCCAGGCCGACCATCTACTCTCTACCAGTGATCCACGCGGTGCGCTCGATGCAGTGGAGCGACTCCACGACTTCTTGAAGACGATCAAGCCTGAGGTAGTGGATAACCTCATGATAGATCATCTCTCAAAGGCACAAAAGATAATCGGTACCCTAAAGCTGCTTCCGATCTCTACGAATTCCGAATTACTGGAGAGCACAGCCTACTTCATACGCAACCTCTCTCCTCGCTACATCGCCACCGAGAATGGCGATGGGGCAGGCACCGAAGTCATCCGCGACCGGTCGGGCCAAATGAAGCCGCAAGGTAGGACCGACAAGTTCGGCTTTCTCCGCGACACGTTTGGCGTCGATACATATGTCAGTCGCGGTGCGGTGACTGCAACACTGTGGACGGACATGTGCGAGGGTCGGACCGTTTGCTACGACATTCATTCCGATCAGACGGGCCGGACCTGGGCGGAAGGGGTTGCGTTGATTTGAGCTCAGCCGCAGGGTATTTGCTAGCAACCTTGGCTCGAGCACCAGGTGCATTGGCGTTGTTTTTGAACGCGATGATCATGTCGAGGTTATCCGGAAGGCCGATTCTCGAGCGACCTTGGTGAAAGGGCTTACCTCAGGGCAATCGGCCGATTCCGCTGCTGCCACCAGCTTTCCTGTCTCGCGCGAATTACCCGTGGCAGGTCATCTTGCACAAACTCGCCCCTTCTCTTCACTGGATGATTCTCTCCGACCGACACCGACTGGAGCGGCATGGGAGCGATTGATATGCACGATTTGGACGTGAACCTGCCATCGATCAGCTGACCTATTAAGGACTTTCTGGAGTCTTGAGTGATCTCAGAGCGGGGAATCCGCTGTATGCCGGTTTGGGTTCATGCCACGACGATGTTCGCGCCGACTTGTGTCCGCTCCTTTAAAATTCGAGGCTTGAACCTGCCAATCCGCTTCCGGCCCCAAGGCTGCTGCCGGGCGCAAGGCGCCTCATGTACAAACCCGCTCCGCGGGAGGGTCGCCTAGTTGTGGGGCTGCGGTAAATCATCGTCCGTGAGCAGGTAAAGGCTGCTATCAGACGATGAAGTTCCTTCAACGAGAGGAACTCCCCATGGCTACTCGCTTCAACGAAGGCCGACATGAGGGCGTCCCAGCGACGGGGCGCTCTGTTTTTATTCGCGCGACGTGCGCGCTATCCGCCCCGCTCCGCAGTGTCGCCTCTCGATCCCGCCGAGCCAAGATCCGCTCGCCTATACCCAAATGGTGGGAATGCGCTATGGATGCCGTCATGAGACAGTCGCCTGGCAAACTGAGTACCGAAGCGCGCATCTACGCGAAAAATCTGGCTTACGAGATTGCTCGACGAGAGAGGATAGGCGCGCCTATGCTCGATCCCGGCGGCAAGGCGACGACGTGGCGCGATGCGCAAGTGGCGCTACGTCACGCGTTCATGGATGAAGGATCGCCGCCGCGACGGGTAAAGCTTCTTGATGCCGCCGCTACTCGTATGGAGCGCCTCTCTCCCTTTGATCGTGGTTTTCGCATCGCGCTATTTTCGGAAGGCAGCCGGCAGAGATCGATATTCGATCTGCGCATGCTGGTGCATGGCAGCCATCCGCTTGAAGGGCTGGAGCACGAAAGCGGAGTAACTGCGCTATGCGCCACCTTCACAACGAAGCGCAGCAAGCGCGACGCTTTTGATGTCGTCCCATCTGTTTACCTTTCCGATCACACCATCGGGCGCCTACGCGAGCGTTCTGAGCAATGGAGTACCCCCGAGGCTGGGTTAGCTGCTCTGCATATCGCGACTGTTGCTGCCGATCTTGCGCGTCCTGACCCTCGGTTGAGTTTCTTGAAGATGTCTTCGCTGTCCTGCGCTATCGATGGAGGTATCCTTACGGGAGCGATGCGACGCAGCCCCGTCGACCATGGGACCGTACCCCTATGGGACGTCCGCACGCTGCTCGATGACGATTTCAAACTCGATCCGGCGACTGTTCAGCAGGCCAGTCAGGTCGCCGAGCTTGTCACTCGCGTCCTAGTAGGTGGCGAGAACTGGATGACGATCAGCCTTCAATCGAGGAATAGTTACGCGATCGATTTCGTTGAGCCGCACGAGGATCACGTCACAGCGACGCTGCGCGCTCGAATGGGAGTCAAGCACTGACGCGCGGTGGGCGGCGAACGAAAGACCATCCTTGTTTTCCGGATGAGAATGCGCCACGTCCATCTGCATCCAAAGAGGCAGTGATTTTCCGTTGTCAATCTTGGGCCGGAAGCAGGCGTTCTATGTGCCTCGCGACGAATGGCAGCTATCCCACCCTCGGTGCCTGAAGCGGACAGTCTGGAACCGGCCCCTTTCCGGCATGTCGGCGTTGCGCCGCATTGCGGTTATTTGGTTGGCTCCAATGGTTCCCCAAAGCAGCCACGCTTGCCAACCATCAAAATCTTCACAACATCGGAGCTTCGTGTGACACTGACGACGCCTAAGTGCGGGCAATGAATTGACTGTGGAGAGGTTGAATGACCCCATTAGCGGCTAGGCTTTTCAGAATGGGTGATGAGCAGAGTCAGCGAGCATTGGCCGCCTCACAATTCCTAGAATGTTCGGCCCTGACATCAATGGCTCTGGAAATGCGCAGGGCTGATCCGCCAGGCAGCGGATTTAGCGCAAACGCGCGCCTTCCTGCCCCTCGAACCTTTATTGAAACTGTGATTAGGGAAAGGCGTATCGCGTTCGCCTGCCAAGAACGAGCAGGTGATGGCCGAGTAACGGTCAATGCCATCGCTGAACAAAATGGCAGGATCGCTGTGGCATGGCAGGCCGCATTTCAACGGGGCTCGGACCACGTAACATTCGGTGAGGACATTCTTCCGTCCGATGAAAAGTTCGCGAGCATTTACGCTGGCCTCCTTTTGGTTGAGAAGTTCCTTTGCCTGATCAACCAACCCGGCCTTATAGACCGGCGAACTCGCGATACCGACAAACGGGTACTGCGACTTGCGGCAGAATGCGGCGTCGGCGCGCCAGAGGCAAAGTGGCATCAGTGTCACATCAGGCCCGGAGTTCATGGTGCCGCCCCTGCCGGCGCAAACGCCACGCACCGTGAACATCAGCTGCACTACGTTCGGAAGCACTTAAAACCCTCCCTAGGCCCCGACCGGTGGATCGAGGGCCATTGGCGCGGAAATGCAGATCTTGGCACTTATCTTAAGAGTTACGTTGGCCACCCTCCAAGGCACGACAGTGTGGGGAGCACTGGTGAGCAAGAAGACTAGATTACGTGCATCAGGCAACTATTTGGGAAGTCGGGACGTCGGCGCTTCGCCCCATTCGGTTGCTGCCGCTATGATGACGCTTTCCAGAAGCAGGCATCTGAGTTGCCACGGCAACTTGGCGCCTTCACTTCGGTCGGCAGAGACGGCCGGCCCGCATGCCAGAAGCGGACGCTCGCGCCGCTTGATTTTGGCAGGCATCGATATTCCTCTCGCGCGCGCTCAGTCGAGGTAGGAAGCGACGTCGAACTCGATGCTGCAGACTTGGATGCTCAGAGGTCAAGAGCCAGCAATGCGATCACCTAGCCGCTTTCGGACAGCCTCTCGTAGTTGAATCTTGCCAAGATCGTCCAGTATGGAGGCGGGGAGAGGTTCGACCGTTGCCAACAATTGACGCCCAGGATGATCGGGTTCCAACAGATCAATAATTCGCTCGGCAGTGGTCCGGTCACGCCTGGCCAGGGCGTTAGCCCCGACGAGCAGCAGAGCGCGTCGCTTGTTCGAACTGGCGACCCGCTCGAAGATTTTAAGAGCAGTTTCCGCCGAGGCATGGGCGCCGACGAGATGAGCCGCTGGCGCCGCGAGGATTGCCGGGGACCTAAGTAGAAACGCGGGTGTCAGACGCCCGACAATACTTGGGTCCACGGACTCTGCATCGGCCAAGGCATCAAGGGCGTCGAGCCGGATCCAGCGCGCTTCCGGGATGTTGACGAGGTTCCAGATCTTCTGCTGGATTCCAGCGCTGCAGCAATGCGCTGCGACAATCAGGGCGTATTGGCTGAGCGTTCGGTCGACGGTCGTATTGGCAAGATCGATAAGCGTATCGCCGATCGCATCGGATAAGGAACCGTTGGCGGCAAGGGCAACGACGGCTTCCTGCGCGATATCAAAGCTTTCTGGCTCGTCGTGATACGGCTCGGCGCTCGACCAAGTGTCGTGGATCAAAGCCAACAGCGTGTTGAGGTGATCCGGATGCGGCCGTTCTGCGAGCAGAGCGACTAGAGCGCGGCGAACGCGGCTGCCGGGATCGGATGCCATGGCGAGGAGTGCAGGCGGCAAAGGATCCGGGAATGTCGGCGCCAGATGAAGTAGTGCCGCACGGCGCGCATCCGCGCGCTGGTGCCGCAGCGCCGCTTGAACAAGGGCGGTATCGCCAATTGCAATCGCCGCCTCAGTTGCACTGACGGCATGCTCCTTGCGGCTGGCAATCGTCAGCCACTGAGCAATCGCTGGCGAGGCGTCGCCTCTGCTTTCGATGATTACCGGCACCACGAGATCAAGCGCCTCCGCATCAAGTTGCGATGCACAGCCCGCCAGGAGCGCGAGCGCCGGTCCGTTGACCCGGCGAGCTTTCCGCTTGGTGGTGGGAAGTGCGTTTAGGATTTCCCCGAGCTCATTTGGAAGTGCACCAGTGATGCGCCTAAGCTTGGCGTGACTGTCTTTCCCAAGGCGCCGGCGGGCGCGCTGCATGGCTGTGAGCAGGGTGACTTGTCGATCAGGCTGCTCGCCATTCACCTGGAACGCGGCGACCAGTGCATTTGGCGCGACTTTCAAAGCTGTGAGCGCAAGTTCGTCACGCAGATCCACGTCAGAGAGGACAGAGCCGATCCGCACCGCAAGCACAGGCTCCAGCGATGCGCGCCAGTGCTCTCGCACTGCCGCCCAGACATACGGCTCCTCATCCAGGCCTTTGCCCACAGCGAGAATGGCCCAAAGCTCGTCTTCACCCGCCGACGCGGGGGACGTCAGGAGGGCCTGCGCCCAGGCACGGACCAGTTCCCCAACGCGCGGATGGTTGGCGAGGACCTGCCAGCGACCCTCTTTGCGGAGCTGGCGGATGTAGGCGTCGATGAAGACGCCGGATGTGTAACCGTCGCCTTCATGGCGCGACTGCGCGGCCTCTTCGACGGCATGATCGCGTTCGCCATCCTCGATCGCGCGCCACTCCTCCCGGCCGCTCTGAACGTGCTGACGGTGGATGCTCGCGAGGTCATGCAGCGCAGCCCGCACGACGCTCTCAAATCCATCTAGGTCGCGCACGGCGCCGGCCGCGACGGCGTCGGCATTGAGCTCGAAGCCGTTGCCGACCATCTGGCGCGCGGCCTCGAGATAGGCGGCGGTCAGGTTGGGTGCCAACCGATCGAGCCGCTTGGCGAAGCCCGTTCCATAGTTCCCTCGGTCGAAACCAAGCACCTGGCGAATAAATCGGTCGGCGATTTTGGCTGCGACTGGGTTCGCGGACACGATATCGTACCAGGCATCGTCAAAGGTCGGTGGCTGCCAGTTACGGATGAAGAACGAAGCACCCCGCTGCGTCCCTTTCAACAGCCATCGCGCGACGCGGCTCGGTATGGACGCATCGCTGCCCACCTCCGACGCCAGCTCCAGCAAAGGTGGGAACTTGGAAGCCGGATCCATCAGGCTTTCGTCCAACCAGGCATCGATCGCTTCGTGGCTGCCGGAGTCAATGTCGAAGGTTCGCTCAACGTCCTCTCGGCGAGCGAACGACCGGGTCACTTCAAAAATTCGAGCTGCCGTTTCCAAGCCCCAACCGCGATGCGCTGACGGCAACTGCACGAGCGCGGCGATAAGAGTCTCGATCGCAAACTCGCTCTGGCCCCAGTTGTCCCTGGCGAAGGCTTCAAACCCTTGTCGGACGCTGGGATGAGCAAAGGCGATGGTGCGGGCCGGCTGACGCAAATGGCGGGCCGCGACCATGCGGTCTATAAGACGGTCTAGGCCGTCGCCGAGTGCGCGATCAAGCCCGCGTAGCGCGCGCTGGAGAGGGTGGAGTCGGCTGCGGTCGAATTGACCGCGTGCCGCCAGCAGCGCCCAAACGATGGCTGACGTGCCGCAAGTGTCGATCGACGATAGGGCTCTGAAGACAACACCTTCCACCGCATCGCGCTGCGCCAGTTCGAGCAGCCGGCGAAAGAAGACATGGTCTTCTTCGCCGACATCGGGGCCGGTTTGCATATGCGCGAAGTACAGCTCGATCTCAAGCGGCGTGCCAAGCCTGTCGAGCACCCCGTTGCGAAACGCATACGCCTTGGTCTGCAGAGCGGCCGGTAGCTGATCCATGCGGTTATCATGAATGTCGCGAAGTTGACCGTCCCGGTACTGGCCCGCATCCAGCTCGACCGACCACGCGTTGAGGCTGCCGCTGACCTTGGCGCTCTGCATCATGTCGCTGCGGGACGTGATGACGAACTGATGATCCGGCGTAGCCTTGGCAAGGAGGCGTGGCAACTGCTCAGTCCAAGCTTCGCTGCCCCCGCGTAGGCTGAATTGGCCCCATGGATCATCGACATAGAAGAGTGTCGGTCCATTGTTGACGACCTTACGCACGCTCGTCGGCGCATCGTCCGCCCCAACAGTGACGACCTCCAGCACACCATTACGCCGACGCGCGATATCGCATAGCTTGAGCGCTGCCTGCGTCTTGCCTGTGCCCGAGGGTCCCCGAATGACAACTGCGTTCTTGTCGTTCAGGACCTTGAGCATCTCGTCAAAGTTCGCAGGGGGCACGAAATGCTCGAGGCTGGCAGAGCTGGCCAAGAACCCGCCGTGCGCCCGCACCGTTGCGAGAAGGTCATCGCTCGTCCATAGACCGGGCGTGCTGCCTCGGGTCCGCCGCCTGGCTTCGAGACGCAGCTTTTGGAGGAGATTTAACTGCTCGACCTTGGGAACGTGCAACAGGTCCGACATTAGCGCTCGGATATCGGATGCGAGCTGTTTCTCGGTGAGCTTGCCCCAGATCGCGACACGGCCTTCGGGCGACGTTTTCAATGTGGCGTGCAGGCTCGACGGAAAGCTTGCCTTATCGGAGACCTCTTCGAAGCCTTCGACCAGCAGTCCACGCGCGACGCCCTTTACGTCGGCATTGGTGACGAGCAGATAGCGAGTGTTCGGCTCGTCGAGATGATGCAGTGCTTTTCGGCGCCCCCCCGTTTTGTCGGAGCCGTGCTTGAGCAGGGCTTCGAAGTCCTCGACCGACCAGGGTTCGCCGTTGTCCATTTTGACTTGGACGACAAGCCTGTACCCGCCTGCGACGGTCGCTCTGGGTTGTAGGCGTCCTGGCACGTGGGGCTCCAGATCCGCTTCCAAATCCTCCTCGTTCGCTGGCTCGAGTACGAGGCGCGTAGCCGCCTTGGAGATGAGGAGGAGTTGCAGGGCAGCGAGGATCGAGACGTCGAGCTGATAGTCGAAACCCGCTTGAGCGGCGGCGGCGCCTCGTAGGAGACGTTTTGCGTCCGCGCTATTGGTCAAGGGCGGGTCCGACGGGTTGAAGCGCAATCGCTTGGTATCTCCACGACTATTTGTCGACATCGTCGAACACCGAGCGCTTCGTGGCGACCGGAGTGGGAGCCGGAGCTTCCTCCTTCTTTTGCGTCACGATGTGCGTCCAATCCGCTTCGTCTCCCAAGCCTTCCTCCCGCTCGCGCTTGCGCTCTTCCAGTCCCTTGACTGACCGCTTCACCTGATTGCGCACGTCGTCGATCAGCGCCGCGGCGTCCGCGTCGACACCGATCGCCTCAATGTGATCGAGCACGCCAAGAAGCTTCTTGAAGTGGCTGACAGGCTCCTCGTCCAAGTCAGCGTCGGCGACGATCTCGTCGATCCGCTCTTCGAGCGAAGGAAGCACAGTTGTTCGCAGTGCCAACCCCATGCCGATCAGTCTCAGCGGCGGTACGAGCGCTAGCATCTCTGGTTCTTCGAAGAAGGAAGCATCTAGGTTCGTGAGCACGGCGGATTCCAGGGTGTCGGCTGCCTCCGAGCGCAGATCGTCCGGCAAGACGCCGAGGTGGTGGGCTCGGGCGTAGGCTGCGATCTGGGGATCGTTGCCGGCGAGCTCGGTTCGCCAGCAGGACCGTCGCAGTAAATTTGGAAATTGCTGGACCGCTTTGGCGAACACGGGCCCGCTCGCCCGATACGACAGGAAGTGGAATAGCATCCAATTGCGGTGCCATTCATCGGGGGTGTGGCCGAGCCGGGCGACCAGAGCGTCGTCGAGCGACGTTGGGATGACAAGTGCGTCTCGAATGAGAGGCGAGCCCTCGCACGTGAAACTGCTGAGAATGGTGTCGATCGTGGCGCCCCGTATGAGCGCCGCCATCATATGCGGCTTCTGGCGCAGGATCTCCGTCAGGGCGTCGGAGATCGTCGGATGAGCGAAGGTCCATTTTGATCCGGAGAGTTTCAGGAACGAGCCCTTCAACTCAGCGAAACAATCCTGAATCTTAGTGATCGTGTACCCTGTCAGCTCCGCGACCGCCTGGGCAGCCAACACATCATGGTCGCTGGGATCGAAGCCAGCTTGATGGACGTAAACCAGGATGAACGCGGCTTGCAGCTGATCATCCAAGGCGTTGACCGTATCAATCAGATGCTCTGTCGGCTCTTCCATGAAGCGCACGAGCGAGCTTTCGCGGGGCGCGAGCCCCTTGGTGAAGTTCGGGTCACCAAGACGTTCGGCAATCCCCGGAAGAAAGTCGCGAACGGCGGCGACTGCGGCTAGGTGTGGCTTGACGCTCGATCGCCAGCTCTGGCTCTGCTCGCCGAAATTCACATGGTTATAGAGAATCTGCGTCTTTTCTTCGAACGTCAGCTCGCCAACATCGACTACGGCGCTGCCATCAGCGAATTGGGCAAGGTTGCGCTGTCCGAGCCGACGCCGCGCCGCTTCATAGATATGCTTGCGGGAGGTCAGGAGAAAGCGGTTGCCGTGCTTGATCGCGGCCCGCAGCTTGGAGAATGCCGACGCCCAGTCCTGCACGTAGTCGTCGCGTAGCACATTCGAGCCGAAGGCGTCGTCGATCCAGAAGAACCGGCCGGGATCGTTAGGATTCCATCCGGCCTCGAAGTCGCGGGGACTGGTCAAAGCAAGAACGGTGTTGTCCGGATTTTCCGAAGCTATTGTCGAGACGATCGCGCCAATCGCTGATTTGCCGCTTGAGGGATTGCCCAGCAATAGCACGACGCCATGGGCGGAGATCGCGTTGACGGCGTCGCGATGGGCTTTTGTTGGCACATAGGTGCGAAGCTTTGGAATCCAGCTGTCAAGCAGCGCCCGGCTTTGCTCGCTTAGCCGCTCGTCCACGATCGAGGTGAGGTCCCCCAGGCCGTAGACCTGCGGGACGAGGGCCCGCAGGCGCGCGCTGGTCCGGATGACCCGGACGATATACTGGCGACCAAGAATGTGCGGCTTACGCACGCCGAGCGCCCGAAGCCTGGCACGCATCGCCGCCGCGACAGGCGCATCCACGCTCATGTTCGTCATGAAGGCGTAGGTGTCAGCCTGACCGGCTTTGACCAGTTCCTCGACATTCTCAAGCTCGGCGGTGAGAACGCTGACCTTCAAGGCCTTCATGGCATCGGAGGTATGCTTGCACTGGACCGTGCCGATGGGCGGTGCGTCGGTTCCCGAGGGGATGAGGAAGACCGCGTCCTGGCCGCCGTCCTGGGCTTCGCGGAAGATTTCCACGGGCCGGCCGAGCACGACCTCGCATACCTGCGAGCAAAGATCCTGAAACGCGCGCCAGCCGATGGTATGGAGCGCCAGATCGCTCCAAGGGCCGTGCCCTCGACGCTCGCGCGGCGCCGGAAGTTCGATTTGCGCGCTCTCGGCCGTCATGCGGTGGCGACACGTAGAACACCGACCGGCATCGGATGGATTTCCTGGTCAATGACCACGCTTGTGGCGCCGAGCGGTCCAAGGTCGATGTCGAGACGCCGGCCTCCCTCCGTCGAGGTGCTCACCAAGCGCCGGCACAGCAGATCGGCCAGCGCGGGGTCTTCGACTGCGCAGATTATTTGGCGCCCGTCCGAGCGGAGAGCGGCGAGCACTTCGACTAGGTGAAGAGCCCTGAAATCGTCGATGTGCTGAACGGGGTCGTCGAGCAGAAGGGACCTGAGTGGTGTCCACGCCCGCGCAAGATGGACCGAGAGAAGGAAGGCTAGACCTGCTGCGCGACGCTGGCCGCTGCTGAAGACAAATTGCGGGTTCAGACCGTCCCCCACCTTGAGGCTCAGAAAACGCCGGACGTCGCCGCGGATGCTGTAGTCGATCGTTCGCCAGTCGGCATGCGGTCGCAGGCGCTGATAGAGCTCGTTGAGCAGAGGACTGATCTGAGCGAGCCGCTCATCGATGATTTCCGCGCTCACGCGCCTGACGGACCGTTCGATTTCGCGAGCTGCCGTGACGGCATTCTGCGATTGGCTGACCGCTCTGGCCAGTTTCTCAATTTCAGCTCGCAGGGCCGAAATGTTGGTTTCGATCGACGACATCCGCGACACCGCTTGCGAGGCCTCCAGCACGAGGAGCGCACGCTCGAGGTCGATCAACCGGTCGCGTTCGGGAGAAATGGCCCGCTCCAGCCCGTCAGGATCCTGGATGAAGCGGTGATCGAGCCCCCACTGAGTGTAGAAGTCCACATGTGCCGCTTCCTGATCGCGCAGCTGGCGCAGCTCGTCCGCATCAGTTTGAACTGCTGCGGCGGCGGCCTGGAACGCGAGGCTGGGTTGCCGCGCGTTCTCTTTCGCGGTGGCGAGAGCATCGCGAGCGGCCTGAACACCCGAAGCCAGTGATGTAATCCGTCGCCGCGCCGCGGCCAGACCGGCGGCAAACTCGTCCGAGGTTCGGTGGGCTGCGCATAGCGGGCAGTGTTCGTCGTGCAGACCGAGGCGCTCACCGTGTTCGACGAGAAGGCTCAGCGACGCTGCGATCGCGTCCGTCTCTTCCTCGCGCACGAGGCGTTGTTCGGCTTCCGAGACGGCTTGCTGCGTAGCCTGATGCTCGCGCTGCGCCGTTTCGTGCGTCGCCGACGCGGTCTCGCGTTTGGCAACAGCCTCCGGAGCGTTGTAGGCCGCCTGCGCCGCCGCGACCTCGCGACCGAGTTGAAGCGCTTCGCCCATTCGGCCCAATCGAGTTCGTCCGTTCGCGAGCGCGTTTCGACCTGCAGCCAGCCGCGCCGTCAGCTCGGGCGGCCCATCCGGCGCCGCGGCGGCGATCACCTGGAGCGCGGCGGAAACATCTCCGGATCGGCTAAGGGAGGCTTGTGTCTCAGACTGCTGCGTTAACCTGTCCGCCAGCCGCGAACGGGCAGCCTCATAGGCGGCCTCGTCTCTAGAGTGAGCGGCTTCGGCGGCCGCCACGACCTCCTTGGCTTTGCTACCCGCCTCCGAGCCTTCCAAAGCACCGAGCGCCGACCGGACGAGATCGAATCGCTCCGTTTCGGTGAGGTCCAGACTGAGCGCGGCGATCCATTCGTCGCGGATGATCGATGTCCGGGTAAGCTGCCGGAGCGCGTCGTCCGGCGCAGGTGCGCGGCAGAGCGCGGCGTGGATTTCTTCCGCCGAGCGATCAGCCCCCGATTCACGCGTGCGCGTGATGGTGAACGGCTTCCCATCGTCGTCGACGAACGAGGCGGTGACGTAGTGGGCTTCAGGAACGCCTTCGCCTCGCCACCAAAGGTAATCGCTGAGGCTTTCCTTCGCCGCCTTCTCGACGGCGTATTTATCAATGGAGCCCGTGATCGCGAACTCGACTGCATCGCACAGCGTACTCTTGCCCACGCCGTTCCGGCCGGTGATGACTGTGAAGCCTCGTCCGAACTTGATCCGGACGAGATCCCTGAAACCACGAAAGCCGCATACTTCGATGCAATCGAGCCTCACGATGTCGCTCCCAAAATTCGAGCGACCTCTGCTGGCGTGGCCTCGTTGAGAAACGCGGTAACGGCGTCCGGAGGAAGGTCCTTCAGCCTGGTGCGCAGTCTCGTTTCGAAATTGGACGCGCCGAGCAGCGGCTTGGAACGGATGGACAGCAGCGGTAGGAGCGCCTTCTCAACGTCATCGGGTGTGGTGATCGAGGCCCTGGCGATCTTTCGGGTCAGAGAGAAATCCTCTTCAATGCGCTCGATCTCGCGCCCTCGGCGCGCATCCTGATCTGGGGTGAGAAAGACCGAATAGACGTTCCACGCCTTCGCTCCTGCGCCGCGCAACGAAGCGGCGTGGCGGGTGAGCGAGCCTTGCTGCATCTCCTTCCAGGTGCCGAGGAGAGTATCTGCAGTGTCGAAGACGTGGACGAACCCCATCAGCGCTGCGTTTTCGAAACAGCTCACGGGGCCGGCCGAGCCAGTCCACGTCCAGGTTTCGTACTGGGCGTCGCGAAGGAGGATTTCGGCTTGAGTGAAGATGTCCATCAGATGCCCAACACCGCTCTTGCCGCAGGGAGATCGAACCACTCGCCCGCCGGGTCTGGACGAATAACATCGCCTGCGCGGCCGCTCCGGACGACGTTGTCGGGGACGCCCAGGTCGGTCGCACCTACCGCGACAACAATGTCGGACCGCATCGCAGCGGGCGGCTCGACGAACTTTCCGCGTAGCGTCCCGAGGACGGATTGTGCCCCGTTTATGAGGCGAATGGTCCGGCCGTTCAGCTCATAACCGTCGGCGCGTTGAACTGCCCCCGCCTGACGGAGCAGCAAGTGGAAGAAGCCCAAGGCCTCTGGATTCGCCGGGCGAAGCAGCTTGGCCGGCTCCGCCGCCGAGACGCCTTCGGCATCCCGCCTCAGACCATAAAGGGCCTCGCTATCGAAATTTCCGACGTCTAGCCAAGCCGGGTCGCAGTGGGCTCCGGTGGCTTGCTCGAATGCGGCCCGTCCGGCGTCCAGGACCTGACGAATGTAGTTCGATGAGAATGCGCGACGAAGGTCGTCGAGCGCCACGGCCCCGGACTCTTGGACATGCTCGAACGTCACGTTCTGCGCGTGCGCTATCTCCCAGAGCTGCGGTGCCTTCTGCTCCAGCGCATTCGTTGGCGAAAGGTCGATCACCGTTACGGACAGCGGCTGCACGTCGATCAGCGCTTCGCCGATCACAGCGTTGAGGTATTCCCAGTCCGACCAGAAGCCGACGACGAGCAGGTCCTTCTGTCGAAGGTTGGCGGCCATCCATACTTTGCTCCGTGCTATGCGAGCCGATATTGTCGGGTCGTCGAGCTGCGAAGGTGCCCACACCGTGGACGGCCGGTCACGATGGGAGCAGCCATGGAATTTCAGCAGGGGCGCCTGACGGACCGCATCGACGGTAGCTTCGTCGCCGTCGAGCGAACCGCGGAAGTCCGCGCCATAGTCCCATGCCCGCCGCTCGATAAGCGTGTCGTAGTTGCTCGATATGCCGGCAACGGCGGCGCGAATGATGAGAAAATCGGCTATTGCGGCATGTCCGGTATTCGAAGGCCGCACGAAGGCGGGCCAGGGCACCAGATGTTCGATGAAGATCGATTGCAGGGTATTGAGGCCCGCGAAGTGCTCGGCGAGAGCCTCAAGATTGTCCCGAAGAGCAAGGTCGCAGTTCGGGTTTGATTCAAGACGATATTTGTCGAAGCAGCGCTCGGCGACAGTGCGGGCAGACGGCAGGCTGCTGGGTGGCGCCATCGATAGCCCGGCGCCGCAGACCACCAAAAGGCGGCCGGCGTTCATTGAGGCTAGAAGTCGAGTGATTGTCTCAGGCGTCAAGCAAGCCTCCGCCGAGAACTAGCTCGCCGACCTGCTGGCTTCGCTGCTGGCGCGTTAAGTCGCCGAGATGTTCGATCCGAACGGGCGGCCGAGCCGGCAGCTTTACTGTCATCTCAAATTTCTCCCCCTACAACCCCGATGCACGGCGTGTAGAGAGGTACATATCAGTTTGCCTCTCAAAGTGAAAATCTGAAAGCTGCACCACGTTGATTGCTGAGGCGATTCGAAGTAGATGACCTGAACGGCAGCTATGCACCGAATCAATTCGAAACGAGACAGTCGGCTCCCGGCCCCGTAGCTGCCGAATATTCCCCTTTCGCTTCCCTTCCGGCCAATGGTGCCCGAAGGAGAAGCACGATGGGACATTTCCAGCACGATCCTGCGATACCGGAGCGCAAACCTTGGAATGCTAGCCGGAACGTCGCTCGCGCGATCGAGCGCTCTTTTTCGTCATCCAACGCATCTCTTCGCAACGACCCTCAGGTTCAGGTCCCACAAAAGGTCTTATAGACGCGGCCATCGCGCGGTGGTGGCTCGGCATAGCTCGCGAAGCCTGGCTGGACTTCGTATGGCTTGCCGAGCACGGTCAGAAGGTCCTCGAACGGTCCGAACTCCTGTTTCTCCACGGCGGCCTCGATGACCGCCTCAACGCGGTGGTTGCGCGGGATAACGGCCGGATTGACGCGCTGCATGGAAGCCCGGCGCGCTGAACCTTCCTGCGGCTCTTGCCCGAGCCGTTTGCGCCAGCGCTCGGCCCAGTCGTCATATGGGGCAGGGTCTTCGAAGAGGCTGCGCACCGCGACGTCGCCTTCGGGTCCCATAGCGGCCTCGCTCAGGCGTCGGAAAGTCAGGGTGAAGTCCGCCTTGCCAGCGACCATCCGATCGAGAAGATCCTGCGTCAGCGCAAGATCGCCCTCCCGCTCCGACAAAAGTCCCAACTTGCTACGCAAGCCACTATTATACGCGTCGCTGAACCGTGCTGCGAAGGCAGAAAGCGCCTCTTGGGCCTGCTCCACGGATTTGTCCTGATCCTCAGCCAGGAGGGGCAGCAGACACTCCGCCAGCCGCGTCAGGTTCCACTGGGCGATCCCAGGCTGATTGGCATAAGCGTACCGACCTAACTGGTCGATCGAGCTGAATACGGTCTTGGGATTGTAGACGTCCAGAAAAGCGCAGGGGCCATAGTCAATCGTCTCGCCGGCGATAGACATGTTGTCGGTGTTCATAACCCCGTGAATGAAGCCGACGAGCAGCCACTGCGCTACGAGGTTCGCTTGGCGCGCAATCGCACTTTCCAGCAGTGCCAGGTAGGGGCGAGCAGCACCCGCGGCATCCGGGTAGTGCCGGGCGATCGCGTGATCAGCGAGAGCCCTCACCGCATCCACGTCCCCGCGCGCCGCGAAGAATTCGAAGGTTCCGATCCGCATGTGGCTGGATGCAACCCGTGTCAGCACTGCGCCTGGCAGGTAGGTTTCTCGTATCACCTCATCACCCGTCATGACCGCAGCAAGCGCCCGAGTGGTCGGAATGCCAAGAGCCGCCATGGCCTCGCTGACAATGTACTCGCGCAGAACGGGGCCAAGCGCCGCCCGCCCGTCGCCGCCGCGGGAAAACGGTGTTCGGCCGGAGCCCTTTAGCTGGATATCCCGGCGCACTCCTTCCTGATCGACGATCTCGCCTAGCAGGATTGCCCTTCCGTCGCCGAGCTGCGGCACGAACTGGCCGAACTGGTGTCCGGCATAGGCGGTAGCGATCGGCTCGGCACCTTCGGGAATCCGTTTGCCGGCAAGAATCTCAACACCCGCCTGCGTGGCGAGTTCTACCGGGTTGAGCCCGAGCTGGACGGCCAGCTCCTGGTTAAGCTTGAGGAGGTGCGGTGCGGAGACCGGGGTCGGGGAAACACGCGCATAAAACGAGCTCGGCAGCCGAGAATAGCTGTTGTCAAATGCAAAGCGTACCGTCATTCACACTCCTCAAACATCAACGGCAGTCGCGAGACGCTTCGTCGGTCGCAAAGGTTGTTATCAATGACAATAGTGCCATCAGACTGCCGGTCCGTATGCTGATGTGGCGATGCTCGAACTTCATGTCCAGCTACGTGCCAGAAATGGATGTGTCAGTGCCTTCGGGCAAGTAGTCTCTTCGAGCGGAACGGCCACGACGCTTCTCGCGCCAGCGAACGTCTGGTCTTCGCGAATCGGTAGCCTTAAGCCGCCTGACTGCTTTCGGCCCCCACACCAGTCGTTCCGTTGCTCCGGCTTAGTGGACGCTTCTGGCACTACAGCCATCTTCGCCAAGGGATACGAGCTGCATATTCACACTAACCCCACCCTGAAATCCTCCAGAACCTGAGCCAGCCCTGGCGCGCCGAGAAGTGTCAAAACGCGCTTCGCTTGAAGCTTCGGTATCGCCCGGTCGTAGATGGCGAGATTGGTCCCGCCGTTGAGGCGCGAGGGGTAAATGATTCCGTCAAGCTGAGATGGGTGCTCGTGAAACGCTAGCGACCACCGGCGTGCCAAGTTCTGGCGCTGTGCCCGAATGACATCGGTCGGCACACCCATCCGAACGGCATTGTCGCCTCTGAGGTCGACCAGGCGTAGGTCCGCCGTGGTCGCGATCTCCGCAAAGCGCCGTCGGGTCAGTTCCACCTCCTCCACCGGAAGATCGTCAAGGATTCCTTCGCGGCGGTCGCGGAGCACGGTCTCGAGGAAGCACACCTTCAGGGAGTCACCGAGATAGAGAACACCAAACCGATTGGCGTCAACGCGGCGTCGAGGATCGCTGAATCGGCTCGGCGACTTCCCGTGTCCCAGCGGATCGCGATAAGTGCTCCAGTAGATCCGGCCGAATGTCCGTCCCGGCGATATGGTCTCGATTTCGAGCTTTGCACGCCCGAAATCGGGTGGAGGAGGAACGCCGGGCATTCAGTCGAAATCGCCCCTGGCCATACCCTCCGCTGCGGCCAACACCGCGGCATCATCGCCTTGCTGAAGGGCTCTAAGGCCCGTCCGGCCATCAAGGGCGCCGTGGCGCGACGCCAGAAACCGATAGACGGCCCAGGCACTGTTGCCGAGAGTCTCGTGGAGCGCCGGCAATGCGCCGAAGGGACGACCGTCCTTGTCGAGTTGCCAGACAGGAAAGCGGAATCCGCGCTTGGCGCCATCGATCCCGAGCACCTGTCCGCTTTGCCGCTTGGCGTTGACCGTCACCCGCGACGTGCCGATCAGCTTGGCAAAGGCATCCGCGCTCAGCATGTCTTCGCCGGCGACAATTTCGGCAACACGCTTGCGGCCACGCGCGCGCGCTGTGGCAAGCGCCGCCTCGAGTTCGGCATCGGGCTTGCCGGTGTCCTCGACGGGAAAGGTATCGATCGGTTGCTCCTCGACCGGCGTGATCGTCTGCGCATCGGCCGCCGGATCGACCTCTACCCGGAACGAGACGCGGTGGCCGATCTTGCGGCTGCGTGCGATCGCTTCCTGATAGCGTTCGAGCAGCACCTTCTTGAAGTCTGCCTGTGCCGGCAGCTTTGTCGTGAAGCTCAGGGCGGCGACTCCCGCCTGCGACGCGGACCCGCCATGATTGCTGCGCTTTGGAGCGGCCATGATGAAAACCTCCTGCTGTCACCAATATGGTTACAGAGCGCAAGTTCGTCAAGTTCGATAATTTCGTAAAGCCAGTGGAGAATGGCTGCGCATTAAACAATTCCCCAGGCGCGAAACCTTCCCCTGCCCGTCATCTCGCGCAGGCCGAGCTCGCCGACAAGATTGAGCGCCCCCTGTTTTGTCACTTTTAGCCGCTCCTGGATCATGCCAGCCGAGACGAGTGGCCGCGACAGCACCAGCTCGATGAGGTCCGGCAGTTTCGAACTGGCGCGGCGGTCGCGGAGTTTTCGCTCCATCTGGCTTTTTGCCAGCACCAGCCGGTCGTGCTGCTTCAATCCCGCAAGCGCGGCGTCGTGGATTGCATCGACGGAGGCCAGCAACCGGTCGGACCGATTGCGTGCCCGCCGCCGCTCGCGCGGAATGTTTTTGGCGCCGAGATGCAGACAGGCGAGATGGTGGGCGGAAAGATCCTCCTGGCGCAGCAGCGCGGCGCAAAACAGCGGCCCGAGCCAGGCGGCATGCTGCAGCACCTCGATGTCGGTCCAGGCCTCGAGCAGGATCGCGCCGCTCAGGACGACCGGCAGATCCCGCGTCCTGTCGATAACGTCCTGCCATTCGGCCAGCCGTTCTTCTTCATTCCAGTCGAGATCGTAGATCAGGCCGTTTTGCGGCTCCGGCCGGTCACGTCGTGACGTTTCCTCCTTTCGAGCCGGCACGTCGGCGCCACTCAGAATCCTGGATGAGCGGGCCAGAACGGCATCGATCTCGGCAAATTCTTCGGCCAGCAGATCGTCCTCAGCGTCATCCCGACCGTCGGTTTCAACGGTGCTGCTTCCAGCCCCCTCCCCTTCCCGGCTTTTTTGTCCCGATGCCGGCGTCACGCCGCCGCGACCGGTCAGGGCCAAAAAACCTTCCCGGCTGAGCGCCCAGTCCGGTTTTTGCGCAAAAATGCGCCGGCGGGCGCGCAGCACGGCATGCGCCCGGGTGAGTTCGTGGGTCGGCGTGCGGATGTCCATGTGGGCGTCGTGCAGGACAAGGTCCTCGAGGTGCACGAGTTCACCCTCGAGCCAAAGTGCTGCGGCCGCATCGCCAAAATGCTGGCGCTCGACAAAGCCGTCGCGGACGGGGGAATGAGCCAGCCGCTCGTCGAGCCGCGCCAAGGCTTCGGTCACGCGGGAAACCGGCTGTGGCTTTTACTTGCGGATTTCAATCCTGCGAATGTCATATCCGCGTTGGCTTTGGGTGGTATTGCGCGACTGATTTCTCGCTAAGAATTTCAATCATGGGGTGCCGCCTTGCAGAAGCTGGTGCAAAAGGGGCCTTCGGCCGCGTCCCGAACTGCGACCGACGACCACTGGTCGCAGGCGCGGCGGATAGCGAGCGAACTCGACAAGGTCCTCGATGGTTCCGCGCCGCGCCGATCGGCGATTGCTCGCGTAGCGGCTGAGCTGCAGTTGTCGACCCGTCAGATCTACAATCTCCTGGCGCGCTATCGTGACGACCGAACAGTAACGGTGCTCTTGCCGAAAACGGGCAACACACGCCGGAAGCGGTTGCCGTCGAAGATCGAGGAAATCATTGCTGCGACATTGCGCGAGCAGTGGCTTGTTCTGGAAGCGCCGCCGCTTGCCCCTGTCGTCGCCGAAATCCGCGCGCGTTGCGAGGAGGCCGGCCTTCGACCGCCGTCCTACATTGCCGCCGCGCGCCGCATCCCGGCTTTGTTCACGCCGGAAGAGATTGCCAAGGGGCGGTCAGCCAACCCGAAGCACCTTCGTCGCCTCAAGCCGCGGCCGGGCTATATCCATGCCCCGCGCCCGCTCGACGTCTGTCAGATCGATCACACGCCGACCGACATCAACTTCGTCGAGGTGGTCGACGGTGCCGGCATTTTCGTCGGCCGCGCCTACCTGACCATCCTCACCGACGTGTTCTCGCGCTGCATTCTGGGTTTCTGCCTGTCCCTGGAAAAGCCGTCTTCCCTCTCCGTCGCACTCTGTCTTGCGCACGCAATGTGCCCGAAGGAGCAGTGGATGGCCGCACGCGGCCTTGACCATGACTGGCCAATGCTCGGCCGACCACGCCGACTCGTCACGGACTCGGCCAAGGAGTTCAAGGGGCGGGCGTTTCAGCGCGGCTGCGAGGAATACGGCATCGGCATCCGATATCGTGACCGCGGCCGCGTCCATCAGGGTGGTGTGGTCGAGCGTCTGCTGGGCAAGCTCAATGCCGTGCTTGCTACGCACCCGGGATCGACCGGACGATCGGTGGCCGACCGTGACGAATATCCGTCTGAGAAACGTGCTTGCCTGAGCTTTGCCGATCTCGAGCGTTGCGTCGCGCTTGCTGTCGTCGATCACAATCTCCAGGAGAACGCCAAGACGCTAAAAGTGCCGCTTGCCGAGTGGCAGGCACACGCGGTGGATAATCCGCGCTTCAATGACGACGCGCATGACGTCCTGCTGACGTTTCTGCCGGGTGCCGAACGGCGCCTGACGCCGCAAGGCATCAGCATGTTTGCCCTGTTCTATTACGCGCCATGGCTCGGTTCGTTCGTTCCCGAACGCGACCGGTTGGGCAAGCTGGAGATTCGTTACGATCCGCGCGACATCAGTCATGTCTATGTCCGCGACCCCGCAGGTGTCGCCTTTCGCTCGGTCCGGCGCCGTGACGGGATTTTGACGCCGGTCACCCTGTGGGAGCACGAAAGCGACCGCGCCAACCGCCGGATGGCGAATGCCCGGTCGAATGTCGAGAAGGTCCAGCTCCGCCGTGAGATTGCGTCCGTTGCCGGAACCGCCAAGCACAAGAAGACGGAATTGCGCAACGCCGTTCGCGCTGGCCATGCGGCGGGAGCTTCCAAGCCTTATGAGGCAATGGCGCCGGTGCCGCCGGCCCCGGTGGAGCACCCGGTGCGTCAAAAGCGGCGGCTGCCGATCGAAGAATGGTAGCGCGTGAATGGCCGATCATCTTCTCGACCATGTACGGCCCTATCTCGATGGAAACATCGAGGAGCGGATCGCCTTCATCCGCTCGCCGCGCTGGATTCGGCCATCACGCGGCGCTGGACGCTCATGAGCGGTTGGCCGACTTGCTTTCCCGTCCGGCTGCACTGCGCACCGGCGGCCTGATGCTGATTGGTCCTTACGCCAACGGCAAGACGATGGTCGCCGAGCGATTCGCAATCGAGCATTTGAGGATGTCTCCGACGCAACGGGTCTGGATCGTGCAAACCCACGAGGGCGCGGGGCTTGCCCATTTCTATGCCAGCGTCCTTCAGGCGCTGAAAGCGCCGATCGGCAACGTCCGCGATGTTGGTCGGAAGGCTGCGCAACTCGATCACTTGCTCGCCAGCCTCGCGCCCCGAATCCTGATCTTCGACGAATTCCACAACGCGTTACGCGGCCGCACCCGCGACGTCGAGGCGATCTTCGCCTTCCTGCGTCGGCTTGGCCGGATTCACGACATCTCGCCGGTGCTGATCGGTGAGGTCGCCGTCTATGACTTTATCAATGCGACCGATGAAATGGCGAGCCGGTTCGAGCTGTGCGCGGTCCCGCGGTGGCGCTATGGCGAAGAATATCTGGCGCTCCTCGACAGTCTCGAGGCGGCCCTGCCGCTCGCCAAAAGCTCCGACCTGTCGGAGGAAGAAATGGCGCGCAAGATCTTTTCGCTCTCGGAGGGCCTGATCGGCGAGGTCGTCGCCATCCTCACCAAGGCGGCGGTGGTCGCCGTCCGATCCGGCGCCGAGTGCATCTCGATGGCGATGATCGATCGGTTAGGCCACATTCCACTCTCGGCCCGTCGTCAGGCGCCGGTGCGCGAAGCCCTGCTATAGCGGCTATGACCGGCACGGCCGAGTTCGCGATCGAAGTGCAGTCGCACTACCGGGAGATTCATTCCGACCGCTGGCCAGTCGTGGTCGTGCCGCAAGCGGATGAGCTGCTATCGAGCTGGCTCAATCGCCTGGCGTTCGCCAATGGCATCGCACCGCGCCATTTTGCCGACGTTTTCGGGATAGACGGCGGCATGTGGTCGGCGCGGCTCGATCTTGCGCTGCCGGATGGCGCGGCGCGCCTGCTTCATCACTATTCCGGAGTTGCGCGAGACACTTTGGCTGCAATGACCCTTGCGCAGGATGAGCGCACGCGCCTCCTGCTACCACTGCGCCAGACCGGCCACCGAGGGCGCTCGACCTGGCTGCAATTCTGCCCTCAGTGCCTCACCTCCGATTTGGCGCCTTACTTCCGCCGGCGGTGGCGGATGGCGAGCAGTATCTCCTGCCCGATGCACGGCTGCGGGCTGCGTGACCGGTGTCCGTCTTGCGGCAGCGGCACTGCAGCATTTAATCAATCGGGCCTTATTCCGCAGCATCATTGCGCCACTTGCCATTTCGACCTGAGAACAGCCGCGAAAGTCAGCGTGAAAGCGGCAACGCGGCGTTTCGAGCGCTGCCTTCATGACATGCTCCGCATGGAGGCCGCCAAGGGCTTTCTCGCAAAGAGTTCGCTGATCGCGCGACTCCTCAGCCTTCCGACGGCCGTTGATCCCGGCTCGGCCAGGACGCTGATCAACCTATCTTCAGCCGCGCGCATCCGCTGTTTCGACCAAATAGCAGAAGAATGTCACGATCATCTGACGGCCGGGACGGAGGCTTTCGAAATCATCTTCTGGCGTCAGCGCATTCTCGCCGCCGGTAGCCTTGCTGCAGCCTTGCAACCGCTCTGCCAGTGGATGCGCAAGCGTGTCATGATCGAGGACGAAGCTCCCCAAAGGACGATTGATATCCAGGGCGTCGATCTTTCTGCCCTGATTGGCGCTTATCGACGTGTTAGAGAACGGCAGTTAGGTGGTCATGGTACCAGAGCATATCGGCCTGTTGGAGGCCGAGCTGACATATCTGGCGTTTGATTGACAGACAGTGGTTCAGGCTGTGTCGAAATGCGATTTTGAAAGAGACGATGAGATTGACCGTATCCGTGCCCGCCTGGGATCGCTGGCTGCGGAGCGACGAGCCCTTGAAGCAAGACTTGTCGAGCTTGATCAGCCACAGGCACTGCTCCCCTTGGCGGACCTGTCCGCGCCTTTCGCCGAAGCCGCGCCGGTCACCAATGCGTCAACGGCGGTAGACAAAATTGCTCTGTTCCGCCGCCTATTTGCTGGCCGATCGGACGTGCATCCGGTCCGCTGGGAAAACAGGAAGGCGGGGCGGTCGGGCTATGCGCCGGCCTGCGCCAATGAGTGGGTGAAGGGAATCTGCGGCAAGCCGCGGGTAAAATGTGGCGAATGTCCACGTCAGGCCTTCATTCCGGTCTCCGACGACGTAATTGAAAACCATCTGCGTGGCGCGACCGGGTCGCGACGCGGCTCCGAGAACTTCGTTGCCGGGGTCTACCCGCTGCTGCTTGACGAAACCTGCTGGTTCCTGGCGGCTGATTTCGACGGCGAGAGTTGGTCCGCGGATGCAATCGCCATGATGGAAACTTGCGATGCCAAGGGCATTGATTCCGCGCTCGAGCGGTCGCGGTCCGGCAATGGCGGGCATCTCTGGATTTTCTTCTCCGAACCGATCCCGGCGCGCACCGCGCGACAGCTCGGCTCCCTCCTCGTGACCGAGACCATGGAGCGACGCCCGGAAATCGGCTTTGCTTCTTACGACCGCTTCTTTCCAAGCCAGGACACCATGCCGGTTGGCGGGTTCGGAAATCTCATCGCCCTTCCGCTGCAGCGGCGCGCGCGGAAACAGGGCAACAGCGTCTTTGTCGATCGAGATCTGCGTCCCTTTGCCGACCAGTGGGCGTTCCTGTCGTCATTGCCGCTTCTGCCCGCCGACGCGGTGAGCCGCTTGGTAGACGAGGCGGAGATGCGGGGCCGCGTGCTCGGCGTGCGACTGCCGGTCGAGGATGAAGCAGCGGATGAGCCCTGGCGGATGACGCCTTCCAGGCGTGCTCCGATCGCAGTCACCGAGCCGCTGCCGGACCGAATCAAGATCGTGCTCGCGGATCAGGCCTATGTCGAACGCGCCGGCTTGCCCGCCACCATGGTGGCGCGGCTCGTTCGGTTGGCTGCTTTCCAGAATCCGGAGTTCTATCGCGCCCAGGCCATGCGCCTGTCGACCTTCGGCAAGCCCCGGATCATTTCCTGCGCGGAGGTGCATCCGAGTCATGTCGGGCTGCCGCGCGGCTGTCTGGACGAGGTGATCGACCTGATCCGGAACCACGGCGGTGACATCGACCTGGAGGATCGCCGGGAATCGGGAACTTCGCTTCCCGAAGGCACACGGTTTCTCGGCGCGCTGAGGGGCAGGCAGGTCGAAGCCAATGAAGCGCTGGCGGCGCACGACTTTGGCGTGCTAGCTGCCGCCACGGCATTCGGCAAGACGGTCGTCACCGCGGCACTGATCGCGCAGCGCGCCCGCAACACGCTGATCCTCGTGCACCGTCGCGAACTGCTCACTCAATGGATCGAGCGTCTTAAAGCCTTCCTCGCAATTGACCCGCAGCATATCGGCATCATCGGCGGTGGGCGCCGCAAGCCGACGGGCATCATCGATATTGCGCTTATCCAGAGCCTGGTCCGGCGCGGCGAGGTTTCGGATCTGGTGGCCGACTACGGCCATCTCGTCGTAGACGAGTGCCATCATCTGTCCGCAGCAAGCTTCGAGCTGGTGGCGCGGCGCGCCAAGGCGAAATACGTCATCGGCCTGTCGGCGACTGTCGCGCGCAAGGACGGGCACCATCCGATCATCTTCATGCAATGCGGACCGGTCCGGTATCGCGCGAGTGCGCGCCACCAGGCAATCGAAAGCACATTGAGCCACCGTGTCCTGGAACGACCGACCACATTCCAGCTTCCGCTTTCCCTTGCGAACATGGAACGCCCCTCGATGCCAGCAATCTATGCCGCGCTTGCTGTGGACGAGCCCCGCAACGATCTGATCTTCGACGACGTGCTGAAGGCGCTGGAAGCGGGTCGGTCGCCGGTCGTGCTGACCGAACGGCGGGATCATCTCGAACGCTTGCAGGCGCGATTTGCCAAGTTTGCTCGCAATCTCGTGGTCCTGCGCGGCGGCATGAAGGCTGCTGACCGCAATGCGGCCGAGGCTGCCCTTCGCGTATCGGACGATCAGGAACGGCTCATTCTGGCGACAGGCCGCTATCTCGGAGAAGGCTTTGACGACCACCGGCTCGACACGCTGTTCCTGACCATGCCGATCTCGTGGAAGGGGACGCTCGCCCAGTATGTCGGGCGCCTGCATCGCGAACATCAGGGCAAGTCCGACGTTCTCGTCTATGATTATGTCGACGGGGCCGTGCAGGTTCTGGCGCGTATGGCCGCGAAGCGGCGGACCGGATATCGGACCCTTGGCTACCGTCTGGAATAGCGTCGGTCAGGGTCTATCGACGATGTTGCCGCGTTCGTGCGACGATATGGCTGTTTGGCTCTCCAAGGCCGTCCGGCCATGCCTATGCGCCCGGGCGCAACGCTTGGAGCAGCGGCTTGAGCTTGTGCTTGCGCCGGTGTTTTTCGATAAGCTTGTCGATCCTTTCGATCCAGTCGTCGAACCGGCCCGCCGCATCATAGGCGAGCACCGCCTTTTCCAGCCACTGCGCCGCCAGTTCGTAGAATCCGGCCTGGCCCGAATCCATGACGTTGACGGCCATGCGCTCGCAGACATCGATAACCCAGTCGGGATGGCTGGCGTGCGCCGCCTCGGCGAGGCGCATAAGAACCGTATTGGACGGATTGCGCAAAACGTTCTCGACGTCGACGGACCGCACCGCCTCGTCGATCCTGCCTTCGTTCAGGAAAATCTCGGTCCGGTCGTGAGCGTGTTTCGCCGCCGCCAGCTTCGCGAGAAGGCGGGCGCGCATCGCCGTCCATTCCGGTCCGGCCAGGGTCTCGGCCGCCCGAAAATCATCGAGCGACAGACTGTGCTCGAAAGCGGCGCCCGCCGCCGTCAATGCGGGTTCTCTCCTGGCCAGCGCGGCGGCGCAATCGCGCAGCCAGCGCGCGAGACCGACAATCCCATAGGGGCGGTCCTCTTCCGCCTTCAGCGTCAGACCCCATTCGGCCAGTTCCAGCGCCTCGTCGATCTGTCCCGCCTCCTTCAAGACCTGTGAGAGCAGCAGAACCTCTTCAGCGGAGCGAAACTGTTTCCGGGCATAAGCGGCAGCTTCCGCGACACGTGCCAGCCGCACGAGCATCGCGGCATGATCGCCATGCCGTCCCGCCGCTCTGGCGAGGTTGAGAAATTCCTCCGCCCGCCCGCCGATATCGAGCACCCGCAGCCGGGCTTCCGTCAGCCGCTCCATGATCCAGTCGCCCTGGCCCGAGAGCGGCCAGGTTCGTCCCCGGCCGGCCATCACGTCCGCAAGACCGATCTCATCCCAGCCCTGTTCGAGCGCATCGATCGCGACCTGCAGATGGTCGTCGAGGCCGTAGCCGTCGAGTTCGCCCTGCCAGACGTCGAGCCGCGCCATCAGGTCGTCGCGTTCGCCAGGTGCGAGATCGCTCATCAGGACCGCCTCGGCGATCAGTTGGCCGAGCACGGGAAAAAACTCGTGCAGCGTTTCGTCCCAGTCGGCCTGTTCGAGCCATGCGGGCACCAGGGCCTCGGTGACCGGCTCCAAAATGGCGAGGGCGTTGCGACCGTCACCCGCCTCGAGGAAAGGCCTCGCCTTGTCGATCAGCGCCGCGACGCCGTCCTCGTCGACCGCGGGGACATCGTCGCTCCAGCCGCGTCTTCGGGAATTGCGCCCCGACAGCAGCGCCTCAGCCTGCCGTCTGATCGGTTTCGGATCGACGGCGGTGCGGCGCGCACCCGCCAAAAATCCGTCCGGCGCGCCGACGGCCAGTTCCGCCTCGAGCCAGAGCACCAAGCCCGGATCCTCCTCGGCGGCTGATCAGCAGCGCCGCCAGCGCCGCCCGATCGAGGTCCCGGAGCATGTCCGCGAGCGGAAGCCTTTCCACGACCTCGCCCGGCTTGGCAACAAACTTCAGGAGCACGGCGACGACATGCTTGCAGGCGCCGCCCCAGTCGTAGGGGCAGGAGCAGCGTGTCTCGGTCACGCCGCGCGTGTGGGCGACGCCGCCTTCGCGGAGCCGGACCGTCACGACGTAAGGCGCGAATTCGCTGCCTTCGACCTGCGCGGTCAGGACATCGCCGCGGCGCACGAGTTCGGAAACACCCCGCTGCGAAAGTAGCTTTTGCCGCGCGCGAAGGATTCCTCGGTGGCGAGGGCACGGATCGTGTGTTCCCCGAATGGCGGTGGCGTCATGGCAGCCCGTGCTCCTCCGCCTCTGCGTCTTCGCTGACAATGCCGAGCGCGCCGGACAAGTCGGCGAGCAGTTTTGCCTTGTCGAGCAGGCCGGCGTCCTCGAGCTTCTCCATGTCGGGGAGATCGCGCAGCGTCTCGAAGCTGAAGTGGGACAGGAAGGTCTTCGTCGTCACATAGGTGTAGGGCGCCCCCGGCTGCGGCGCGCGCGGTCCGGAAGCAATGAAGCCGGCGCCGCGCAGATTGCCAATGAGGTCGCGGCTGATCTCGCGGCCGAAAAAACCGGACAGCTCGGCGCGGGTGATCGGCTGGAAATACGCCACCGTCATCAGCACCAGCGCTTCCGATTGCGACAGGTCGACGGTCTGTTCGCTGACGCCCGAAGCGGCGCGGATAGCGTCTGAAAAAGCCGGCCGGGTGCGGTGCTGCCAGCCGTCGGCGACCGCCACCAGATCGTAGGGCCGGCCGCGCAGTTCGGCGCGGATGTCGTCGATCAGAAGATCGAGATTGCAGTCGCGGCCCACCATCCGCGCAAGAACCTCCCGCGACACCGGCTGGTGGGAAGCGAAAATGACCGCCTCGACCCGCCCCATCCATTCACGCCACCGAACCTCCGGCGGCAGGTGGTCGAGATCCCGGTCAAGCAACAGTCGTTGCCCATCCCCATTTTCTCGGCGAGCCTTCGTCGGACGCGCCGCCATCATCACAGCCCGTAGATGCGAAAGGTGGCGCGGCCGGACAGTTCGCGCACCGCGCCGAGACCGGTCAGCCGCTCGAACAGGCGCCGCGCGCCCCATCGCGACAGATGGGGCGTCTGCAGCGAGCCGGGCACGGCGTCCTCGTCGAGAAGCAACCCGATCGCCTCCCCCGCCCCTTTCGCCCTGAGCTTGGGCGCCGCCGCGGCAAGCCGGGCGGCGTTCCGGGCGATGTCGGCGGCCAGCCGGCAGGCCTCCACCGAGGCTTGCGCGACCGCGAGGCAGACCGCCCGCTCGAACTTTTGCTCCCCCGGCCGTATTTTTGCGCCTCGTGCGCCCTCGGTGCGAAAGGCTGACGAATGCACCTGCGCCATCAGGAGCGGCACCGGCCGCGGCCAGCGCAATCTTTGCGCCAGCGCCAGGTCGGCGAGCCACCAGCCCAAAAACGCCGCCTCCGGCCGCGCGGCGTGGACGTGCCCGGCGATGGCGGCGGCCATGAACGGCGCCGGCGGCGCGGACCGCAGCAGATCGTCCATGCGTTCGGGGATGGTCGCCAGCGCGCCATCCCAGCGGACCCCGAGCAAGTCGCAGATTCCGCGCAGGCCGTCGGCGTCGACCGCCGGCGAGCGTGAGGCCAGTCGTTTCCATGCCGCAAAAATGGCGCCGGAGGGGCCGGGATCGTCGCCTGGGCTGCGCAGATGCCAGGCGTCGCGCAGCGCCGCCTCGTCCTCGGCGCGGCCGGCGAGGCGCACGGCGGCCGCGGCGCATTTCAACGCCTGGCGCTGGCGCCAGGCGCCGGCCCAGGGCGGCGCCTCGCGCACCAGAGTGTCGAGCGCATGCAATGCCGCGCCGGCTATGAAGGCGGCCTCCGCATCGCTCGTCACCGACCCGCGCTGGGTCGCCCAGCCGGGCACGGTGGGCGGCTCGCAGGTCGATGGAATCGGCGACATGGCGGGACGAATCATGGCGGGGACGATAACGCCATCGTGCGCTTTTCGCTAGCGATCCGGTGCAAAGCGCACAGCCTGTCGCAACGCTTTTATGTCCGATAAGCTTGCCTTATCGGACATATGGCAATAGCCTCACAAATCATGGAAAATCCCCGGCAAAAGCCCGCCAAAATCGACGGAACGGCTGACAACGGTCCCGATGGTGACCTGCCCGACATCGTCGATCTGGTGATGGCAATGGGCACATCGCCAACGCGGCTGGAAGCCCTCGTCGAGACCGCGACAGGCTACGCCAACGCCGCCAGCTCCGAAAACACGCGCGAGGCCTACGCCAAGGACTGGCGGCACTTTTCCTCCTGGTGCCGCCGCGAAGGTTTTGAGCCGATGCCGCCGTCGAGCCAGGTCATCGGTCTCTACATCGGCGCTTGTGCCTCGGGCACCGCCGCCGGTGATCCGAAACGCAGCCTGCCGCCGCTCTCCGTCGCCACCATCGAGCGGCGCCTCTCCGGCCTTGCCTGGAATTTTACCCAGCGCGGCTTGCCAATGGACCGCGCGGATCGGCATATCGCCACCGTCCTCGCCGGTATTCGCCGCAAACACGCAAGGCCACCGCGGCAAAAAGAGGCCGTGCTTGGCGACGATCTTATCGCCATGATCGCGACGCTCGGCCATGATCTGCGCGGCCTGCGCGACCGCGCTATTTTGCTCCTTGGCTTCGCCGGCGGGCTGCGCCGCTCGGAAATTGTCGGCCTCGACCTCGTCCGCGACGACAATAGTGATGGCGCTGGCTGGATCGAGATTTTTCCGGACAAGGGCGTGCTGGTCACCCTGCGCGGCAAGACCGGCTGGCGTGAAGTCGAGGTCGGACGCGGCTCCAGCGATCAATCCTGCCCCGTCGTCGCGCTCGAGAGCTGGATCCGCTTCGGCCGCATCGCGAGAGGCCCTCTCTTCCGCCGCATCTTCAAGGACAACAAGAAGGTCGACGTCGAGCGGCTTTCCGACAAGCATGTCGCCCGCCTGGTCAAGCAGACCGCACTCGCCGCGGGCGTCCGCTCCGATCTTCCGGAAGGGGAACGTGAGCTGCTGTTCTCAGGGCACTCGCTGCGCGCCGGCCTCGCCTCCTCGGCCGACATCGAGGAACGTTACGTCCAGAAGCAGCTCGGTCACGCTTCGGCCGAGATGACGCGCAAATATCAGCGTCGGCGCGATCGGTTCCGGACCAACCTCACCAAGGCGTCAGGGCTCTAGCAAAGCCCCCTCCCCCGCTTGAAACCGGCTGCCGGCGCTGGTCAGGACGATGTCGCTGTTGACAGCACCTCTTCGAGCAGGGCTGTTGCAACGGCAAGGCTATCAGCAGCCATCTCCTGGTAGTCTGGCATGATCATGAGCTGTGCGATCGTCCGTCTGACGAACTCCGGATTCAGCTCTGCAAGCCGCTCTCTTGTTCGAGCGACAGGATCCGGAAATGCCCGGAGGGCACCGACAACGCCGGCTCGATGCGATCGCGCGGCGGCTGCGATATCGAAGATGTCCCGCGGTCTGGCCTCCGCGCCTCGGTAATAAACCTTTTTGGCAATGATCTCGGGAATGGTCTCAAGCCATACCGAACGACCTTCTACCTCTCGCTTTTCGAAAGGTGTCCCGGTCAAGGCCCCGGCCACGATGAAGTCAATCTCGCCCAGGCCCTCGAACGCGAATTTCTGAAACCTCGTCCCGTCGCTGTCATATGCGGCAGGACCCGTGCTGAAGCTCAGTTGGCTCTTGGATGGGTCAATGAAGCCGAGTAGCTGAGGGTCGTCGAGGAAGATATCGACGTCGTGGCTTTCGCGATGGTTGATCTGGATCATCATCGCCGTGCCGCCGCCAAACGACCATTCGAATTCAAAACCTCCGGCCTTCTCCCGGAGTTGGTCGATCAGATCGGCAGCAATGGCGAAAAGCCGCCGCCATTCGGACGGACGACGGCTATAGACCTCGATCATCAGGCAGCGAGTTGATAGCTCTCGCCGGACCAGGCAGAGAAATGGGCCGCGAAAGCCTTCAGATCATCGACCGCTATCTGGTGCGCGGCGGCGAATTCCATCTGCTGCTCGACAGGCACTTCTCCAAGGAAGGCACTGACCTGCCCAGGATACTGCTTCGCCAGATCTAGATCTGAAAGACAATGAGCCAGCCCCACGCCGTCGAGCTGTTCGCTGTAGGGCGCGTTCACTGTCGTCAGAACCAAGGCCAGATGGTCACTCATAGTCATGCAAAATAGTCAATTCGTGGATGGGGCACAAGCTGCCAGACTCGGGCATTGCAAATGGCTCGGGAGGCTCACAATCGAGCTACAGAAGCGCGCGGGATCGAGCAGCATTCGGCCGGCTGCGAACGATCTTCGGAAGCATGACTCCGGCACGTCCCGCCCTCACGAAGCTGCAGGGCGCGATCGGCTCCGCGTCGACTTCACCCAAAGGCTCTGAAGGTCCCCTTCCCGCGCTTGAAGCCGTAAGGTGTAAACGGCGGTTTCGAATTTCAGCTTACGGCTTCAATTGAAATCGGGAAGTAAAAGCGACAGACGACGACGTCGCGACGTTGCGCCATCTCGCCAGGGAAGGCATCGGCGAGAATTCGCTGCGGGCGCTGGCCTCGGACCTAGGCTACCTCGAAGCCTGGTCGCTTGCCGCCACCGGTTTTCCGCTCCCCTGGCCGGCGCCCGAGGCGCTGCTGATCAAGTTCGTCGCCCATCACCTGTGGGATCCTGCAAAGCGTGAAACCGATGTTTCGCATGGCATGCCGGACGATGTGGGCGCCGCGCTGAAGTCGGCCCGCCTTCTGCGCAGCGACGGCCCGCACGCGCCCGCTACCGTGCGCCGGCGGCTGTCGAGCTGGTCGACGCTGACCGGCTGGCGTGGCCTGAAGGGAAAATTCAATGCGCCGGGTCTGCACAGCGCGATAAAACTGGCGGTGCGCGCCAGCGCCCGCCCCCGCGTGCGAAAAAACAAAAAGGCGGTGACCGCCGACATCCTGGCCGCCCTCCTGAAAGCCTGCGCCGGCGACCGTCTCGTCGACGTGCGCGACCGCGCCCTGCTCATCACCGCCTTCGCCTCAGGCGGCCGGCGCCGCAGCGAGATTTCGTCCCTGCGGATCGAACAGCTGGTTGAGGAAGAGCCGGTGCCGGCCGATCCCAAGGATCCAGAGGGGCCAAAACTGCCCTGCCTAAAAATCCGGCTTGGCCGGACCAAGACGACACAGGCCGATGGGAATGCTTTCGTGCTGCTCGTCGGCCGCCCGGTGCTGGCCCTAAAAGACTGGCTCGAGCGGGCCGGCATCAGCGAGGGCGCCGTGTTTCGCGGCATCGATCGCTGGGGCAACCTCGAAAAACGCGCCCTGACGCCGCAAGCGGTCAACCTGATCCTGAAGCGCCGCATCGCCGAGGCCGGGCTCGACCCGGCGGCGTTTTCCGCCCACGGCCTGCGCTCCGGCTATCTCACCGAAACCGCCCGCCGCGGCATTCCGTTGCCGGAAGCCATGCAGCAGTCGCAGCACCGCTCGGTGCAGCAGGCGTCCAACTACTACAATGACGCCGAGCGCACGCTCGGGCGGGCGGCGCGGATCATCGTCTGAGTCGCAGATCGATCCGACACATCACAGCTTGCGGCGTCAGCTCCAGGACTATTGGTTCCGAGACAGCCGCGCCTGCCGCCGGCGTGCGCGGCGACCGGTCGGAAGGCGAACGGGCCAAAAGTTCTCCGGCCATTCCCTGCCCGCCGGGCTTGCCTCGTCGGCCGAGGTCGATGAACGTTTTGTGCAAAAGCAGCTCGGCCACACCTCGGCGGCGATGACACGCAAATATCAGCGCCGACGTGACCGGTTCCGTGTCAATCTCACCAAGGCCTCGAGGCTGTAGGCGACAGAAAGCCCCTTCCCCTTACGCGCCAAACAGCCGCCGGTCCCAGTAGACGGGCTGATGGAGACTCGTCTGGATCCTTGAAAACTCCGGATGCGCTGGATTGATCAGCACATTGCTATCGAGACGCGCCACGACACTCGGCACCAGCAGGATGACGCTGCGCCGTTCTAAACACCAGGTTTCGCCAAAACCCTTGCTCACCGTCGCCGGCATTGTGTCCCAGCCGGGCAGTGACGGCTGCGAAAAGACCTCGTAGCTCAGCCCGCGCGGGATCATGATTTCGATGTAGTGCTGGTTGGGCGGCAGTCGGCCGCTGCCATGCACCAGCTTTTCCAACAGGGCCGTCGAATAATGCTCGCTGGTGTAGATGATAGGACTTCCAGGCGTGTTCCATCGCCCTGGCGCCATTGTCGAGCCGGTCGCGTCGAAGATCGGGTAGGTGCCGGCCGGATCGCCGATGCGAAAGGACGATAGCGTGCGATCGAGAGTCTGCGCCGTCACGCAGCACTGCCGTACTTCAGACCTCCGAGGATATCGACAACCATTTCGGCGCCGAACTCGCTCAGGATAACGACGTCGATCGGTCGCTTGTCCTCAATCATCGGGTGCGGCCGAAACAAGAAATCGCGCGCGTCCTCTTCGTTCTGCCAGACATCGACAGCAAGACCCCAGACGCGCGCCACGCGGGCCAATCGTGTGCCCTCGTCTGACGAGAGGCGATGTACCATCTTGCGCCGCTCGTAGGTCGCCTTGGGGATCAGCCGGTATTTGAACTGAGCATCGCCAGGCGCCAGAAGATGCGCAACGCGCTCGAGCGCCCCAATGGGAAGTCCATTCTCGATCCGGGAGATCAGTCCGAAAGGCGACCGCGCCGCCACCTCTTTAACGGGCAGCCCCAACACGTCGGCGACATTTCCGAACGCTAGCATTTCACGCTCCATTCCATATGAGGCAAAATATAGCCTCACATGAGGCGCCATGCAAGCCCCTGCATCAGCGCGAACCGATCCGCCAACGGTTACCCTGTCATCTTTGCCGTCACGCCGTTCGCTCGCAATGCCGCCATCAGCATCGGCCCGACCGAAAACTCCCCTGCCCTCGCCTTCTCGGTCAACACCCGCAGATAGCCGCCGGCTGACTCGATGTGTTGTGCCCGGTGCAGAATGCAGGCAATCACCACTGCGGCGATCTCCTGACCCATGACATGGCAGGCATCCTCATACGCCGACGGCGAAACGCCCAGGTATCCCCGCACCTGGGCGGCGGTTATCATGAAATCGCGCCAGTTGCCGATCCCCTCAACGGCGTAGTCCGCAATTTCGGGGCAGGCCTTCAGCACTAGCCCCAGCGGATAGGTTTTCGGCGGCTCTGCGGTCCTCGTTATTGGCTCGGCCGGCGACCCGCTTTTTTCCAAAGCAGGTTCAAATTCAAAAATAGAGTCGGTATTTGAATCAGATTGCTGCCGCTCGCTTTGGGACTCATTGCCGCTCGGATTCGTAGATTCCATATGGATTTCCAGCAGCTTATCCACGTCGTCACGCAACGCGGCAAGATCGGCCACTATCGGTTCAAGCTCGGCAATGCGGGCTCGGCGCGGAATTGTCTCCACAATGGCGCGGAAACGCCTCCACAGGCTTCCCCAGTCGCCCGGCACGTCTTCCTCAACGGCCGCCTCGACCAACTTCTGGATATCGCGGCGGTGTAGCGTAATGCGTTCCCTCATAAGCCTGAGCGCCCTGTTATCGGCGCGAACACGCTCGGCCGCCGCCTCGAACTCTTGCGCACGGGCCAGCAGCGGCGCCAGCGAGAAGCCAAATGCTTCCTCGATCTCCCCACCCCTGCCCTTGCGGGCATAACGCTTGCCGTTCGGGCTGTCCCGACGGATGACTAGACCGCAATCCACCAGTTCCGCCAGGTTCCTCCGCAAGGTGGAATCGGGCATGCCGTGCGCCCTGAGGGACAGCTGTGCGTTCGAGGGAAACACGATGATGCCGTTTTCCTCACTCAGCTCACTGTCAGGATAGAATGACAGCAACGCATTCAGGACGGCCAGGGCGCGATCGCCGATGCCGACGATGCTTTTGCCCTCGCAGAGGTTGCGGTAGATCTGCCACTTGTCGACGACCCTGCCCTTGGGGATCTCACGTGACTCGTTTTGCGCTGCCAGCATGGCAAGCGACATCGGCCGCCGCCCAAAGGGCGTCGTTGCAATACCCGTCTCCATTTCTTCCTTCGCCTTCAATTAGGCAAAAGAAATCCATCCGCCGAATCGACGCTTAAAACTCTTGACACTGATTCGCGGAAATGAGATTCTCGGCTTGCTAAAGATCGAGAAGGGCTTCCACGGTTCGCCGTCGGGGGCCTTTTTCTTTTGCGGTTCAGTCTCCTGTTGCTGTCCTCTCCGACTTCCTGAACGCCTCATAAAGGTCGCCCAGATTGTCGGAAATCCACGTTCCAAAGCGGCCGCCATCTGTCTCCTTCACGGCGATCGTGACGGCCTTGCCTGCCTTCTTGACACTGACGCTAACTGATTTGTCCTCAGGAGCCCAAGATTGTGCCTCGGGCTTTACACTGGCCTTGCGAACGGGCTTCCCCTTGGCATTCAAGGCCGCAAGCAACCTTTCGAAGCGTTCGTTGCTTTCCAACTCACCGAATTCGGGTTCGGACTGGATTTCAGTAACCATGTCGGATTTCCTGCCGACAAGCAGGGACAGTTCGACCCACCGCTCGCGACCGACAGACCCAGCTGATCCAATCTTGCCGATGACAGATGCCGGAATCCTTGTGACAACTGACACCATCTTTGAGACAGCAGCGGCGTTCGAGGCCAATGCCGACGAGATGACATCTCTGTCGTATCCTAAGTCTTCAAGGCGCTTTGCGAACATCGCCTTCTCGATGAAACTGAGATTTGCCCGAGCAGAATTCTCCTGACCCTGGGCAATGACATGAGTCTTGTCGTCGATCTCCTTGACGACCGCCCTCACCTTCCGCCCCAGTTCGCCGGCAACTCGGACGCGGCGATGGCCGAAAACGATCATGTAGCGGCCGTCGATACCGGGATGCGGACGAACAAGTATGGGAGTATCCTGACCCCTCTCCCGGATCGCTTCCAGCAGTTCTTGATACTGCTCCTTGTCGTCGCCCATGCGGTCGGAAACGAACGAGCCGTCGATGACGTTTGGATCGAGTTCGACCACATGCTCGCCTTCAAGATACGCATCCGCTTGCTTTGCCAACTCATTGACTGAGCGGATCATAGATTTCGAAGCGCCGCGGATCGGATATGCCGCCGTGGAGGTAGACGACACCTGGTCGTCGGTCTCCGTTTCTGAGAGGCCTGCAAGAAGGTTCTTACGTGCCATATTTGTCTACCTCCAGATAGCGCCTAGTCCATTGAATGCATTCGAAAAAGATTCGATTTTGTCAGCGGACAAAAGTCAGCGCCCCCATGCTTTATGAATCAAGTCGGCGACTTCACCGTTTACGACTTCCAGCGCATCCATTGCCCGCTCGTATGTGGAACGGGTCATCGCATTCTTCTCAACTTCGTAGAGGGTCTGCTTGGTAATCCCCGCATCGGAAATCGCCGTCGATTTCAGCATCTGGTTCTTGAGAATGAATTCGCCAAACAGCGTATGCAGGAACGCCACCATCTGCGCTTGCGGCTGATCCGTGGGTTCGAATCGAGTAACAAGATAGCGATACCACTCCAGGTTCACCTCGGCACCCGCCGCCCTGATCGGCTCGAGGATGTTCCCGAGCATCAGCAGAAACTGGCCCATGCTCATCACATCGAGCATCTGCGGATGGATCGTGATCAACACTGACGTCGCTGCGGTCAGTGCGGTGATCGTCAGATACCCGAGCTGCGGCGGACAATCGATAACTACGACATCGTAGCGATCGTCGACCTCCGTCAATGCCGTCGAGATCCGCGTGAAGAACGCCCTGCCCACATTCGAAGACCTGTCGGTCATTGCCAGAGGCGTGTCGTATTCGAATTCCTGCAGCTCTAGGTTCGCAGGGACGATATCGAGGCCCGGGAAATTCGTTGGCTTGATGATTTCCGAGAGAGGCACCTTCTGGTCGTCATATCGAATCGAGTCGTAAAGCGATTTCGTCTGGTCGAGTTCAGGCTGGAACCCATGCAATGAGGAGAGCGACGCCTGCGGGTCGAGATCGACAGCTAGGACACGGTGCCCGGTCAGCGCGAGATATTGGGCGAGGTGGGCTGCGGTGGTGGTCTTACCGCTGCCGCCCTTGAAATTGACCACAGCTAGGATCTGAAGCTTCTCGCCCGGCCGCCGATGGGGAACATACATTCGGGCGTCGGATCGCCCGTACTGGTCGAGATACTGGCGCAGCTCAAGCATCTGTTCAGCAGTATACGACCGCCTGCCCGACGTTGAGGTTTCAGGCACCGGGCCTTTGCGTTCCAGATGCAGTTTCTTCAGATGGCTTTGGGAGACCCCAAGATACGTGGCAACCTCGGCCAGCGAGAACGAGCGAAGATTCTTCTTTGCATGGGGAGGGAAGCGCTGCATCGAGAGTAGGTGCAGCTTCTTCGATATCTGGTCGCCCTGGTCGAGAATGCTTTTCTCGAACAGCAACGGGATTTTCGTGGGAACGGGCGAACTCACGTTCATTCGATCGACACTCTCTAAAAACGATTTTTGCCGCAAAGAGGCTAAGCAAGCGTCATTATGTCCGATTCGTTCGATCCGGCAAGAAATTTTAAGTTAACAAAAGGTTAACGGCCTGGCGGCAGCGGAATCACGTGATCCGATTCATGCATTTGAATAAGCTACACAATTTGCTGATTTTGTCAGCGGACAAATTTCCTGCTTTCTGCAGCCGCCAGTCAGTCTTCGAAAGTATATCGCCGATCATCATGCCGTGCGGGAAGCCGTCACGAGTGCTGCGCACCCCTTCCACTCTACGGGAACACGAGTTCACGTGAAACTTTATGTCTGCCAAGAAAACCCACCGAAGCTTTCGGATCTAGGGCAGGGCAGGGGGACGGCGCCTTGTCGATCACCCCCATCCGGGATGTTGTCCTGCAATGACGATTGCAGCATGTCCGTTTGTTTTTCGAAAACAAGCCCGCGCCTCGGGCGGAGAGCGCGGGCCAATCGGGTTGGGCCGATTTGTGGCGGGCAAGCGGGGGCGGGCCGCTGTTCACAGATTATTATTTACGCGCTAATGTTATGCTGTGAAGATTGGCAACTTCTCCGGGTCGGGGATCAATTAACGGAGCCGAGGGCGCCAATCGCGCCCGGTTCCCAACTGATCCGAGGCGGTGACGTACCTGCTTTGGCACATGATCTTCGCATCGTGATTGAGAAGGGCCGCCGCCCCGGAGCCTGCTCGCGATGCGCATTATTGCATTATGGTTCGGGCCTTAACGCCCGCTGCATACGTCAAATGAGTCGGTACAGGGCGCCAATGCGACGTGCCCTGCAGCTTAGGCTGGCTTACCTGCAACTGCTGAGCGTGCATCCAGTCGGCAGCGGCCTGCGCCTTCGCAGCGGCCGTGATGATGGCCCTCTTGTCATTCTTCAGGACAACGAGCCAGCTCGCCAGATAGGCGGCTGTGTTTGTCGCGCGGATCATGCGCCGCGCCCAGGTCGGCACACAGAAACGATGCCGCGAGCTCGGCGCGTTATCTGAACAGTCAACCTGTCTCAGTGGGGCCTTCTTGGCGCCGGACCCGAGAATTCACCGGATTTTCGATCAGCGGATCGGCATGAGACAGGTTCCATAATGAAATCGATGCTCACGAAAAAAACGTCCAGAGCGCCTGGAAGACATACCGATCACCAATGATCCCGAAACTGCGAGCGCCACGAAGAGGGCGATGGTTGATGGCCTAAGGACCAAAGCAACGGCCAGGACGCCCCAAATACTGACCGCGCCCCCAGAAACGAGGAGTGCCATTGCGGCGCCGGGTGACATGCCGAGATCAAGTAACCCCCGAACCAAGGGCAGTACCGCAATACCGTCGAGATACATCGTGCTCCGACCAGCACCGAACTGGGGCGCAAGAAACTATGGCGGCCGGTGTTGACACACGCATTTCCCTGATCGCCATGGCAGCGGCAACCAGGGGCTGAGCCACGGCCGCCGCCTTGAGCTCAGGCAACGCAACATGCGCGGTGCATAGCGTCGGAAGCGAGATATCCTTGCCCGACATGAGCCAGTGGCTCGTCGGCCAGCGTATTGCTGAGCTGGGCGCCTGTCGCGACCAGTTGATCGGGTCGATGCCACTCCGCCGATTTGGCGACCGCCATTTCCAGCGGCACACCATCATTGCGGCTCCGAGCAACAAGCCGCCCAGCGCGGTGAAGGCGCGCAGCGTGTCCGTGACGGCTGTCTTGAATCGGCAATCCGTTCATCGTGTAGTCGTTTCGCCTCACGCCAGGTCTTCCCCACGATCCGGTCATGGGTCTCGACCACGGCATCGGCGACCGCCGCCTCCGATTTCCACGGCGCAAACGGCAAGGATCGCCCAGCGTCGATCCGAGCTGATATCGCGCAAGCCATCGGTGAAGTAGCGCTCACCCTGCCGACGCAGGCGAGCGATGCGTTGTGGCGGGATAGGTACCGCGCCGCTCGATCATCGCAATAACCGCCTGAGGCGTCGGCCGGCGCAGCCGATGAGGGCGAGACGAGCGATCCCGCAATCCTGGCATTCCCTGGGCGCGATACCGGTCGAGCCATTTGCGAGCCGTCCGCGGCAGACGCCTGCGGCTTTGGCGACGGCCTCAGGCGTCTGTCCGCTCTCGACCTGCATTACAATTCGCTCTCGACCGAGCGGCGTCAGACGGGTATTCTTATGGATGTTCATCCGGTCCCCCTGGAATCACTGAAGCTTCGACAACCTCAGCTTTCCCGGTTCGGACCGGATGGATAACCTTCTGAAAGCTCAACTAGCTACCAATGCGATCAGCTTTCGGGCTATCGGGGCATCCAGGGAGGATGGGTATGTTCTTGGCTAACGGGCTCAAGCTGCGGGACCGCGGGTGCACGCTGGCACTGATTTTGGCGATCATATGTGTATGTGCGCCTGCACTGGCGGCAAACGCGTCGGATCAGGCGTGCCGGTCCATCGCCAAACTCACAATTCCAAGCGTGATCTTTACCGAGGCTAGCCTTCAAAAGCCGCAGGAGATCCCCGCAGATCCCTTCACTGCATTCACCGGCGCC
>NZ_JAMYUA010000041.1:0-53645 GCF_040322715.1 Mesorhizobium sp. M0106
GGCCGCCGATGCTGCCAAAGTTCCCATCAGCCATCGCATCAAGAAATGCGCCTGGAACGACGACTATCTCATCAATGCCATCACTGATATGCGATAGCCCTGCCCTCGAGGGGGAGATGTCGCCGAAGGCGACAGAGGGGGTCGGTTCGTCCTGACGCGGCCTCCTATCGCCTCCATCGCGGGGGAAGAACGCCGGCGCTCCACGCGAGACGACCCCCTCTGGCCTACCCTCTTTGCCACAGCTCGGCATCTCCCCCTCGAGGGGGGAGATCACCCGCTCCGTCTTCCATCGCTTTCCCAACCAAGGAACCCACCCGTGACCCCAACCCATGCCGAGCAACTCGGCAGGGCGCGGACGGCTGCCGATTTCGCTGCCATCCGCGCCTTGCTCCACACCGACCTCAACGATGCGATCGCCCGCAAGGGCGAGCTGGAAACGGAAAAGTTTCACGCGATCTTCGGCGCCGGAAATTTGACGGCGGCGCGTGCCGCATTGGACGACTGCAACGCTGCAATCGCGCTGATCGAGAAAACCATCGAGGACGCGGACGAGCGCCGCATTGGCGCCCCCCTGGACGAACCCCCCGCCGAAGCCGTCGCCGCCACGCCGGCGCCGGGCGACGAGGTCAGGACAAAGGCCGAGGCGCTCGGCGAGAACTGGCGCACGGTCCACTGGCTGATCGAGCAGCTGCGCCAGGAGCTGTTCGCGGCCGATGCCTTGAGCCGCGCCATCATCGCTGCCAACGGCCTGTTCAATGCCGACGGCGCCGTCGGCCTGAAGGTCAACCTGACCACCATCCGGCGCACCGCCATGGCCGGCCCGCGGGCCGCCGCGCCATCGCGTCTCAGCCGCCCGGCGATCCAGGCCGACCGACTGCTTTTGTCCTTCCTCAGCCCCGGCGGCGTGCTCGACCGGCGGCCTTCGATCGGCGCGCCGGTCGACGGCATCAAAAGCAAATTCATTCCCGCCGGCGAACGAGGCTGACCATGTGCACACTAGCTCTTATCGGTACGGCGCTTTCGGTCGGCGGCGCGCTGGCGGAAGGCCAGCAGTCCAAGCAGATGGCCGACTACCAGGCCAAAGCCTATGAACAGCAGGCGCGGGCCGACGCCCAAAGCTCGGCCTTCGAGCAGGGCCAGGAGCGCCATAAGCAGGATCTGCTGCAGGCCCAGGCGCGTGCCCAGGCCGGCGCTTCGGGCGTCGCCATCGCAGGTTCGCCGACCGAGGTGCTGGCAGCCAATGCCAGGCAGGGCCAGCTCGACCTCAAGGCGATCCAATACGGCTCGCAGCTGCGCCAGAACGGTCTCGCCACGCAGGCGGCGATCGCGCGCTTTTCCGGCAGGCAGGCGGTCGGCGCCTCGATCTTCAAGGCCGGCGGCAACCTCGTGTCGGGCATCTCCGGCCTCTACGACCCGGCCAAGACGGTGACGTTCGGCAGAAGCGCCTTCCCGCCGGCGCCGGGCGGAGGCCTCTACTGATGGCCACCATCCCGCTCCAGCTTGCCCAGCGCCGGCTCGATATCGGCAATGTGGCCTCATATCCCAACGGCTCGCCAGTGGGCGCCGCTATGCAAGGCTTTGGCGACGAGCTGTCGGCGATAGCCGAACGCTTCCGGCAGCAGAAGCAGCAGCAGGATGCGTTCGACGCCGACATTATCGGCCGCGAGCTGAACGCACGCATAGCGCACGCCGAGGCCGTGGCGGTGCAGACCGCGCCGGCCGACGGCGGCGGCCTGCACGACTTCATGTATGGCCAGCTCGATCCGCGCAGCGACGGCGTCGTCAGGCCCGGCCTGTTCGACCAGATCTTCGACGACACCGTAGCGAAAGTGCCGGAGGGCGAACGCGCCAATTTCCTCGCCCAAAAGCAGGCATTGCGGCTGGCCGGCTCGGCGCGCATGGCCGCGCAGCAGCACGCGCGGCGCCAGAACTATGAGCAGGCCGAGTGGAGCAAGGTCGAGGACGGCTACACAAGCGCCATCGCGCAGGGCGACCCGGACGACACAGGAACATTCGAGGCGATCCGGCAGAGCGGGCTCGAGCTGATCGGCAAGATGGGCAACCCGGTGGCCCGGCAGGCCGCCGAGGCCGCCTGGCGCAGCAACACGGCAAAGGCGCTCGCCCAGGCGATGATCGCCAAGGACCCGAAGCGCGCTGCGGAGGTGCTGGGGACTGGGCCGGTCTCAACGGACGGCAGGACTAAGGACGATACCATCGAAGCTGTGGGCGGACCTCGGGCGAGTGGGTCCAGCGTGCTGGCGACGCGCGAAGCGCCCGTAGGTGGCCTTCCGTCCGACGAAACACCTATCCGCACGGGTTCCGTGGGGCCCGTCGGAAATACGGCTTGGGCTGCCGCAGGACCCTGGATTGCCGACTTGTCGCCGGACACGGTTCAGGATCTCGGCCAGAAGGCGCAGGTAGCGACTGTGGCAAGCCTGGTCGATGCGCGCACGAACATCGACATCGCCTTGCAGAACGCGCCGGCTGCCATTGCCAATACCGGCAGCTATTCTGGCAAGACACCGGGTGCCGAAGACTTCACTGCCGTGTACGGCGCCGAAGATGGCGGCAAGCGTCTCCAAGCCTTCGACATAACGGCTGATATCGGCCGCGCGGTTTTCGACATGCGACCCGTCCCGAACCAGGCGATACACGCCCAGATTCGGGATTTTGAACCCGGCCCCTACGGCTCGCCGGAAGAGCGGGAGCAATATGAGATAAGGGCCGGCGCCGCGCAATTGGTGCTGGGTGCCAGGCGCGCCGATCCCGCCGGTTACGTCGGCCAACTGTTCCCGAACCATGCTCCGGACTGGGATAAGATCACAGCTCCTGAGGATTATAAGGCTGCCGTCACCTGGGCCGTCGCTGCTCAGCAGGAGTTGGGCTTCGACCGAATACTGCCAATGCCCTGGGCCGTAGCTGGCCAGCAGGCGGCGAAATACATCGACCAAGGTGTGCCGTTCGAAAAGCGCCTTGCCAAATTGAGTTCGATCGTCCTGGCGGTTCGCGATCCTGATGCCCGCAAGGCGACAACCCAACAGATTTCTGTGGCGGCGGAAGCCCAGTGGCGAGCCGAGGCCGCCCAAGATCCGAACGTCGCGCCAGAGTCGTTGGAAGCCCAGGTTGCGGTGCTCAAGAACGGGCTGGCGTGGATCGGGGAACATCCGGCCCAAGCCCAGTACAGCACCATGCCGTGGCTACAGCAATTCGGCTTGGCGTTCTCGGATGTCGGCCGCCTCACGGCTAAGGGCGCGGCCGCCGGCGGTGCGGATGCGATCTCCGCCGGGCTGGACTCCGCTTGGTCGGGAGGAAACTACCAGCACCTCCTCGAAGATGAACAGGCCAAGACCGAGGACGCCGAGGACCGGGCCGGTTCGGCCGGTTGGGCGGCGGAAGCCCTCGGCACCGGCTTAAGCGGATATGGCCTGGCGGAGAGTTTGTTCGGTTTGCTGGGCCGGGCAAGCGTTGGCGCGGCGGCAGAGAACGGCTTGATCGGTCTTGCTGCCCGAACTGGCGTCGGGGGTGTGGCGGGTGGCACTTATGGCGGGGCATACGCCTTCAACACAGGACAGAGCGTCCCCTGGGGAATTGCCAACGGCGCGCTTTGGGGGGCGGGCGGCAATGTCCTTGCCGAAGGGCTCAGTGCCGTTGGCAGCCAGGTGTTGGCAAGGCTTGCCGGGCGTTCTGCGAATGCTAAACCTGATATCGTACTGGATAGTGGGGCTCCCCCGGTTTCTGTCAATGCAGAAGAGATTCCGATCTCGACCGGCAAGGCCCGAGAAATAAGGAGGCCCTATACGCATTTGGAAGATCCTCCCAACGTTGCGTCCGGCAAGGATCCAACAAAGAAGCAGAGGATAGCTATTTTCGAGGAAAATAAAAGGGTGAATGATGGAATTTTGAGATCGGATGAGAGTGGTATAGAAATAATTCCAGCAAAGAAAAGCAAAAGAGGCGTAACTCCTCCAAAAAATGAAGCTCATATCGATCACATAGATCCGGTTAATCCCGTTGACAAGACAAAATCGTCAGGATCAAATAGCTATAAAAATCTTTCGTCTTACGGCTGGGTTTGAGAATATAGAAAAATCGAACAAATAGGTGACATATGACCGAATGGAAGTTCGAAAACCCAAAAAACACAGCCGTTATTTCGACTCGGAAGATATTTAGGGGGGGCGGCTGGATTGCGTATGTGTCACATGATGATGACGGCGACGATAATGAGTCGTGGCAATTCTACGGAAATGAAGCTGAAGTTGATCAAGATGACCTAATTTTAGTGGCCTTGGTCGAGGTGGTCGAGCTTGATGGAACTGTTGCACAGTTGGCGGATTTGCCGTTAGGCTGGCGTGCGTGGCGCGATACAAAGTCTTCGCCATGGAAGCGCGAGAAAATCACCTAAACACATTCTGAATGGTAGCGGAGTTTACTCTGCTTTGACCGGGTGAAAGTAAAAAAAGGCGTTACTCCTCCGCCAACGAATCACAGTTTGATCACATCGATCCGCTTATTCCAGTTGATCCGACAAAGACTCCCGGATCGAATAGTTACACCAATGCAAGGATGGTTGCAAGAATTCGAAACAGAGAAAGTGGAACAAATAGGCGCTGTGATGACTAAATGGAAGTTTGAAGACCCCCAGAACGTAGCTGTTTTTGTAAACAGGAAAGCTATACGCAATGGTGGGTGGGTTGCTCGCGTCGTGCATGATGATGATGACGGATCATGGCAGTTTCACGCGGATGAATCCGAAGATTTCGATGAAAGCGATATTATGATCATAAGCCTGAAAAATATGGTTGAAAAAGACAAGACTATTATGCAGTTGGCTGATTTACCTTACGGCTGGTATGCTTGGCGCGAGACAAAAACCTCGCCATGGAGGCGAGGCAAAACCCTCGACGAACACCCAGAATCGGAGCGGAGTTAGTTTCGACTTCCAATTGTAACGGTTGACATGGGTGATTGCGACGCTGAGTGGCGGAGCCGACAGCGGTGCAAGAAACCGGGGCGTCACTTCGCACGGAGCGTTCTGGCAAGGACCAATCAGCCCACGGGCCGGAATATGGATGTGTCTCACGAGAAAGCGCTGGCCGACGAGGGGCAGATCACCTCTCAAACATCACGCATCGTGCGAGAGCAGATCATATTAAACACCATGGCGATGCAAGAGACTATGCTCGCTGGGCAAGAAGAAGATGGCTCAAGCAAGAAATGAAAGGGAACACAAGTGGTCGAGAGAAATTATAGCGACGTCAAACCCGACTTGACTAGCGTCACCCGCTTGCCGTCGGCTGACAAAAGCACAGGCGATGAAGAGCTTGATGCTGCACGTCTGGAAGCCCGAAAATATCTTGATTTCTATGATTGGGTTTCAGACATCACGGGGGAGTACCTTGGATACGGTGCCGATGGCATAATCTATATTTTCCTCTTCGAGATTGTTCCGGGCAGGCCAGAAGTTGACCCATGGATATGGGTAATCGTCGGCGATGTGCCCCCGACATATCTGCCGGCTGTGGACGCCAAGACTCCATACGAGGCGCTGGATGGATATATCGGCGCCATGGAAGAGTGGGTCGAAGCTGCGCGACGGGGGGACTCGGTGGCAGATCTAATCCCGGTCAATGTGCCGGCTAGCCCAGCCAACGCCGAAATGTTGGATAGCCGTCTCAAATTTCTCGACGAAAGGGTATTGCCGGAACTTCGAGAGTGATCGGCTGCCGCTTGTCGGCAAGTGCCGTCAGTTCCTTGACGAGAACGTGCTTCCGTTGCTCCCAAAGTGATGTACAGCCACGTTCCGTCGCTCGTCGCTGATGCAGGCCCGGCAGCCGGCTCGACCGGATCAGCGCTGGCGCGATCACCGGTGAGTACGCCACTCCGGCGATGGCAACCACTCCGGGGTTTGGTGCCGCCATCGGGACAGCAGTCTGATTGTGGTCACGATGCTGGCTTATGGCCTGCTAACCGCCGGGCGGTCAGTTGGCGGTGCCTTCTGGATCGCCTCCCGTTTAAGATGAAGGATTGACCTGTTGCGCACAGACACTTTTCCGACCATGGCAAGGATCGTTTTTCTGCTCACCTTGGCCGGCGTTCTCCTGCTCGCGCTTTCGCCGGTGCGCTTCCTGCAGGAGTTGGACATGGGCTTCACCTTCCAGCACGACAAGCTCAACCACGCCGCGGCGTTCGCTGTGCTGGCGGCGCTCGGAAGCCTCGGCTGGCCGGAACACAAGACGAGGCTGGTCGTGCTCCTCGCCATCACCGGCGCGGCGATCGAGCTGCTTCAGGGCGCGCAGCTGATCGCGCGCGATATGGATATCCTCGACTGGGTCGCCGACTGCGCCGGCATGGCCTGCGGGCTGGCGGCAATGGGCGGCACAAGAAGGCTGATTGGCGGATTGCTGTAGCCCTGGAGCGCGCTGCTCACTATCCGCAAAATCGTCCGTGAATACACCGGCTGCGCCGAATAGCGCGGTGTCCGGCCGCGTAGCTTAGCTTTCCCACACCAGCACCGAACCCCTTCCAGCCTCGCTTAGCGGGGCTTTTTTTATGGTGCAAGCCCTCATGTCCCGACCTGCAACTGCCGCCGTTCGTCTCCTGACCGGCGAACGCGAACCCGTGCGCCTCGCAACTACGGGCGGCATCCTCCTGCACGGCCTGCAGGCCATCGACGGCGTGCCGGCCGAAATCGGCGACCGCGTGCTGGTCAAGGACCAGGCCGACCCGACGCAGAACGGCATCTACACGGCGAGCGAAGGCGACTGGTTTCGCGCCGCCGACGCCCGTTCTACGCGCACCCTGCAGAAGGGCACGACCGTTCACACCCAGATCGGGTCGGTCAACGCCGGCCGCGTGTTCGAGTTCACGGCCGACGAGCCGGCCGTCGGCGCCGATGCCATAACCATCGCCGCATCCGTTTCGCCCGACATCGCCGATGTGGTCGAAGAGGTCGAAGCGCTGCGCGATGAAACCCAGGCGCTGAAGGATGCTGCCGAAGCCAGCGCCGGCCAGGCAACCGCCAGTGCCGCCGCTTCCGCCGCGAATGCCGGACAAACCACAGCCGACCGGGCTGCCACCAATTCCGATGCCGTCGCGGCCGCGGCCGCCGTCATCAGCGCTCAGGCTGCACGCGACGCTTCGCTCTACGGCAAGGGCATTTTCCCGACGACTGCGGCGGCAATCGGCTTCGGCGTCGCCGGCAACGGTGCGATCACGCCAGGCTCCGGCGGCGCCAACGGCACGTTCGACCTGGCGTTTACCGGCGGGACCGGTTCGGGCGCTGCCGGCCGCTTCGTCGTGGCGGGCGGCGCGCTGACGCAGATACTGATCACGGCGCCGGGCTCCTACACAGTGGCGCCGACGTTCAGTTTTGCGGCGTCGGCAGGGCTCGCCGGCGCCGCCGCCGCGGCGGTGCTGGGCAGGAATGTCGATGTCGGCGAGTATTTCTGGACCGAAGTTTCGACTGGTGTGCTCGGGCTGTACAATGTCACGGCCGGGCCTGTGGCGGCCGATACGGGCGTTCGCGCGGCAACGGCGGAAATTGCCCTGATCAGCTCAAGGATCGTCGGACCCGTTCCGATCACGGGTTCCGTCGGCGGCACGGTGATTACGAACGACAGCGTCTATTTTTGGCCTGGATCGCTGTCGACGGTCGATGAATATCTGTCGACCTTGGAGCTTGGATTTGGCATCGTGCCGGGGACAGCCCACATCGTTATTGCCCACGTCGAGGGCGACGGGACGCTTAGCCTGGTTTCCGACCAGACAATGTCCGTTCCAGCCGGCCCGTCGTCTGTTGTTTCAGGGCTTTCGATCCTGAAGCCTGCCGGCAGCGTCATGGGCCTCCAGCGCACTGGCGCTGGTAGCTGGTACTACACTGCCGGGGCAATTCCGAACGGCGAAGTCGAGTGGTTCACGGCGGCGGTTCCGGCCTCGCACACTGCCAAGACTATAGGCGCTGTAAATGGTCCGCAGTGGAAGGCGACCTTCACCGGCGAAGTCGCCGTCAAGGCGCGTGCTGCCTATACCACAGCAAACGGTCTCGTTTCCGCTGTCGGCGTTAGCCAGGAAATCGGCTGGCCGACGCTGGTCAACACGGGGTCGGACGTTCCGGGCAGCTACAGCGTCATCATGCAGACGCCAGCGCCGGCCGACGGCCATATTACAGCGGTCGACGTTGGCGCTGGCGCTGCGCTCATTCATGTAGTGGACTATCTCGGCGGGTTGGTGGTCAATGTCCTAAGCACATATGCGGTGACGCTGGTCAACGGGGTCGCTCATATCCCGCTGGGTATCCCAATCCCAGCCGGCAAATATCCGGCGATCAGCGGTGGCGCCTACAAATTTCAAAACAACGTCAACCCGCAAGGCATCCCGGCATGGATCAAATCAGGCGCGCTGTCGAATGGCGCGACCGTAGCATCGTCCGCCCAGCATCGGTACGAGGTCCGCTTTACGATCAAGACCGGTCTGCTCGCCGATGCCGACCGGGCCTTGACCGGCGGCGCCAGCAATACCGGCATGAACCTGCTGGCTGACGCCGATCCGAACGGCGTCGTCGATGCGACCGCGCTGTTTGCGTCCGCGGCGAGCGCTCATCCCAATCCCTATGTGCCGCCTGGAAATTTCACCTTGACGGCCATTCCCGCATCTGGCGACGGTTTTTGGGGACCTGGCAAGCCGGCCGTCAACAGTAAGCGCTTCTTCATTCCGCGCCGGCCGTCGCTGCAAAATCTCTATGACGGCTTTCGCGCGACGATGGCCGAACACATCGCCAACAACGATGTGCTCTGCCTGATCGCCGATAGCATCGGCCATTGGGCGCTTGCCAGCGACGGGCCGAAACACTGGTTCAACCTGGTTACGCGTTTTGCCAATATCGGCATTGCCGACGATGAACCGGGCATGACTGCTTTGCGGCCAAGCTCTACCTATCTTCCGACTTTCTATGGCGTCACCGTCGCCGGGAGCGTGTTGACAGGGTCGCGCGGGCCGATCGGCGAGAGCATCATCCTCGCCGCCGGCGCGTCCTTGGCGTTTACCGGCACCTATGAACAGGTCGACGTCCACTACACTCAGGACGCCGCTCAGGGATCGCTTGCCTTTGTCTTCAACGGCGGCGCGGCGTACAAAACCGTCAACTGCGCCGGCGCCCTGGCGCTTGATCAGTATTCGGGGCCTTCGCTCACCGGGCAAGCGGCAAGCGGCAATTACACTCTTACGGCTGTCGGCGGTCCTGTCGAGATTACCGGGCTCATCAGGCTTGGCGTCAAGGCGGCCGGCTCGCGTCCGCGCCTGCGCACCTTGCGCGCGGCACACGGCAGCTATTCCTTCTCGTCATTCAACACCGCGCGCCTTACATCGGCCGCCGCTCAATGCGGCTACGCCGGCGGCAAGATCGTGCCCATCCTGGCGCTCGGCATCAATGACAGCTTTGGCACGCCGCCGGCCACGATATCGGCAAACATCGCAACAATCATCAACACGTTGGAAGCGGCCGCTGCACCGCGTATCCTTGTGATGCCGCCGACGCGGCCGTCAGCCGCATGGGATGCAAGCTACACGGGCGGTCGGACCTATGATGCCGCCCTTGGCGCAATCCGTCAGACCTATCGATCGCGCAATGTGCTGACCATCCCGATCGACGGCTTCGACTACATCAATTCGGGAAACTATCAAGAGGGCTTGCATTTCAACGATGCCGGCCATGACGGCAATGCGCTGCGCTTCATCGAACAAGTCGCGGAAAGGGGATAAGCAATGGCATTCGCTATCCAGCATAAGGGCGAAATCATCACCGAGCTCGAGGAGGGCGAGGAATGGCTGGTGGTGGGCGCAATGATCATGGTCGCAAAGCCGAAGGATCCGGCACACAGCCGCGAAATCCCGGTTCCTGACGGCGACATTGAGGGTCTCATTGAGGTCTGGGTAGGCGGCGCCGTAGTCGACGCTGGACGCCATTCGCAGGCAATGGCAGGATGAGGTCGGCGGGGGCTATCCTTGGAGGATTGTCCCATGGCGCATGCCGGCAGCATCATCGACATCTATGACGACTATTACGCCGATGGAAAAGTAGCCGCAAAACGGGACATAGCTTCAAACCAGTCGGTCGGGCACATCGAAGCGGTCATTCAAGGCCAATTCTTCGACAGGATTCTTGACATCGGGGCGGGCGAAGGTGCGGTGCTGGATAAGCTGAACAGGAAGGGGCTCGGTAAGAAGCTTGGCGCCGTCGAGATTTCGAAGAGCGGCGTCGAGGCCATCAAGGCAAGAAAAATCGCCAAACTGGACAGCATCGACGTATTCGACGGCTATCACATCCCTCATCCCGACAAGTCGTTCGATCTTGGGCTTGCCATTCACGTCGTCGAACACGTCGAGCACGAACGGATGTTTCTGAGGGAGGCGGCTCGGGTCTGCGAGAAGCTCTATATTGAAGTGCCTTTGGAGCATACGCGAGATCTCAGCAAGGCCATTCGGATGTCAGGGCCGTATGGGCATATCAACTTCTACACGACCCAAACGTTTGAAAACCTTCTCAAAACGTCTGGGCTAAAGGTCGAACGGCTAAAGGTTTTTGCGCACGACCTCGCTTATGAACAGCACCTGGCTGGCGAAAAAAAAGGATGGGTAAAACACAGACTGCGGACCGAATTTCTAAGGTTTGCACCCAAGACGGCGATGCGCAGCATGGCCTACATGGCCGGAGCTCTGTGCTCAAGTCGCTGATCTAGCAGCAGCGCCGCCGATTTGCTTTGCAGGATTACCGCCGACCATACTAAAGGGCGGCACGTCTTTCGTGACGACAGAGCCCGCACCAACGACCGATCCCTTGCCGATCGTTACGCCCTTGAGAATAATGACGTTGAAGCCGATAAAAACACTGTCTTCAATCTTCACTGGCGCAATGGTGATCTTTGACCAGTCCTTTTTTCCCTGATGCCAGTCGGCGACATCTTCCTTGCGGTCTTGCCAACCCGTCGCGTGTGAGTTGTGATCGACGACTGTGGTACCCCAACTAATGATCACGTCATCCCCGATTTCGATCTTCTCAGCCGCCACGAGGTGGCTCTTGCCGATATAGGATCTTTTTCCAACGGTGATCTTTGCATCGGCGCGATCGAAGGAAAAGACGCTGTTGATGATGCATTCTTCGCCGATCGCATGCTTGCCTCGCCGCAAACTTCGGACGCTCCGCAAACTTAGCTTCGTTGCGGGGCCGGAGTTGATGCCGGCTAGGCGGTAGAGGAATGGTGGAACGAAAGGCATATCAGTTGCGGCCGAAGCGCGACTTTCGCACCCTCTCAGCGAAAAGCTGCGATCGCTCGAAGAAATGCTTGCAATGTTGGTGTTCAGATACCCCTTCGAAGAATGCCCGCGCCGCGTCTTCGAGGTCCGAATCAATAATTGCACGTGGGATCGGTGGCTCGTCGGCTAACTGAGCCGACAACCGAAATCGGCTGTTCGCAATAGACAGGTCAGCCTCCATCATCCATGCGTCTCTTTACGGCCTAGCTATTGCGACAAGCGGCGGCGGTTTGCAAGCTTGCGAGACGACCGCGTCCGCCAATATAGACGCCGTGAAAATCGCCGAAAGACGTCAGAAGAATCGGGAGCCGCGCGAGGTCACACCAACATGGCGCTGCAACTCGACCAGAAATCCTGGGGGGAGAGGTTTCGGCAAGAGTTTATCGCTGACGCCGACGCAGACCCACCGCGGCGGAGCCGCTACCGTCTGCTGTCCTGCGGCTTCTGGTGCGGGTCCTGGCTTTTCGACCACCAGACAAAATACAGCGAGCCCATCTTCATCACAGGCACGCGGCGGTCGCGTTCCCTGGCCCGCAACTCACGATAGGTCTTCATCTTCAGAGTGCCGCCAGGCAACCTGATACGCACTGCCATCGGTCCAACTCCCGTTGTGCAACGCAGCAATTTTCGTGCAATGCGGTAAGTAGAGACCTTCCGTTACGGAAGAGTCAACAGCAGGATCATCAACTTATTTTGCGAGCTGGCCCGCGGAGGCTTCGCGGCGGGCAGACGCATGTCCGGCCGAAGGAGCTTCATCCTGGCGACTGATCATCAATCAGGCGCTGGCGGTTCGACCACCAGGTGAAATAGATCCGGCCGATCTTGACGACGGGTATGCGGCGGTCGCGTTCACGGTCGCGCAATTCGCGGTACACCTTCACCTTCAGTGTGCCGCCAGGCATCCTGATACGCACCGCCATCGATTCCGCCACCCCATTGTGCAATGCAGCATCAGAGACCTTCCGCAGCGGAAGAGTCAATGCCTGCCCGCTGACTATTTCTGGGACTAGTCGAGCGGTCTCGGAGGTTTGGCGCACACAGCGGTTCCTGATCACCGAGGCGGCATGCCCAGTCGGGATCGTCGGGTGCGCGGGCTATTTCCTGGGCGAGGATTTTCTGGGCGAGGACGGGCGATCGGACACGCCGCTCGGCCACCAGATGACGAAGTAATTTCCGAGCTGCCAAACCGGCACCTCGCGATTCTGCTCGCGGCGCCGCAGCTCGTCCCTTTTCTTGATCTTCAAAGTGCCGCCCGGAAGCCTGATTCTTATCGTCACGTGTCCTCCCGTACCCGCTACAGGTACGAACGATAGACGGGAACAGTTTCATCCCGGCTAAGCAATTTCATCCAGGCCGAGCAATTTCGGCGCGGGTAGACGCAGCGCGCCGGACCGCAGCGAGATCGCCGGAACCGGCTTCATTTGAAGAAATCCGCAATGCCGTTGATGGCCAGCACCGCATAGACGATCGGTCCGGCGATAAACGCACAATAGAGGCAGAGGATCGCCGCCAGCACCAGCAGCAGCGGCTTGTCGCGAGCGACGGCGCGGAGCTCGGACTTCACCGACCAGCGCGCCGCAGCGGTTTGTTCATCATCAGACATGTGCACCATCCCGCGGCCATTCACACGGCAGGTCGAAAACATCAACCTTCCTTGCCACGGCAACATCGGCACGGGCTGCCGCCCAATTCTGCTTTGCCGCCACGCATCTGCTTTTTCAACCTCAAAACCTTGCCCGCGAGGGCGGAAAGGACTGCCCATGGACATGACGTTCAGGGGCGCCGCCAGGCGCCTCGATGATATAGACTTGCCGAAACTCGGTGCCCGGATCGGCGTCGGCGAGGACGAGATGCACGCGTTCCTCGATGTTGAAACCAGCGGGCACGGCTTCGACGCCGTTGGCCGGCCGGTCATCCTATTTGAACCGCACGTCTTTTACCGCAACCTGTCGGGTGCCAAGCGGGCACAAGCGGTAGCCGCCGGCCTCGCTTATCCGAAGTGGGGCGAGAAGCCCTATCCCATGGATAGCTACCCACGGCTCAGGGCAGCTTGTGCGATCGACGAAACCGCGGCGCTCAAATCCGCGTCATGGGGGCTGGGTCAGGTCCTCGGCGAGAATTTCAAGGCCGCGGGCTTCCTTACCGTGCAGGCGATGGCCGAGGCAATGATGGCGGACGAGGCGCTGCAGCTCGGCGCGGCAATCGACTTCATCGTCGAGAACCGGCTCGACGGCAATCTGCGCAATCATGACTGGTCGGGATTCGCCAAGGGCTACAACGGCGCCGGCTATCGCAAAAACTCCTACGATACCAGGCTTGCCGAGGCCTATCGCAAATGGTCGCGCATCAAGGACACGCCCTGGCCGTCTGCCGGTCCGGCGTCATCCGCGGTCGTCCCTGCAGCCCCGCCAGAGCCCGCTAAGCCAATTGCCGTTCCACAAGCGACCGCTACGCCCTCTGTGCCTCCTGTGCCTGCCGCCAGGCCCGGCTTCTGGGCAGCGCCGATCGCCGCCATCCTCAAACTATCAGCCATCCTCAAACTGTTTGGAAGGAAATGACATGTGGACCCGGATCAAGAGCTTTTTCCGCGACAGCGAGACAATATTCTGGGCGCGGCTTCAGGCGGCCATCGGCGTCATCGCGGCCATCGTTACCTATGTCGACCCGCAGGTTCTTTCGCCGATCATCCCGGGGGAATGGTTCCCCTGGTTCCTCGTCATCAACGGCGTTTTGACCGAGTTCCTTCGCCGTCGCCGCGCGGAGGATCTGTGATGGCAGCGCTTCTCAGCATTCTCAGCGCCATCCTCGGCAACAAGGTCGTCATGACGGTATTCGCCGCTGTGGCCGGCGGCATCGGCCTTTATGTTGCGGGCGGCATCAACCGGGCGAAGAAGGAGGCGGTCAAACAGGCCGAGGCAAAAGTCGCGGCCGCCGAAGACCGCCTGGAAATGAGGCGCGAGGCCGCCGCCGAAGAGCGCAAGGCCGCCGGCATGGCCGATGCGGCAGCAAGAGCGGAGGCTGCGAAATGGGCAAAGCGCTGATCCTCTGCGTGGTGCTCGCCGGCTGCACGACAACCGCACCGGCCGGCAATCCGCGCCAGGTCTGGTGCGACCACAACCAGCCGCGCCGGCCATCGGCGGCCGTGGTCGCCGCCATGACCCGGCCAGAGCTCGACGAGATGAACGCCTTCAACGGGCAGGGCGCCAGATGGTGCGGTTGGACGCCATGATGCACGAATTGCTCGATGTTCTGGGCATCAAGGCACCGGTGTTGGTCGCCGGCTTGTCCGGCGGCATTTTGCGGGCCTTGTCGCGCCATCGCTACAAAGTCCGCGAAATGGTGGCCTCGCCGATCTGCGGCGCGCTGGCGGCGGCCTATCTGACGCTGCCGGTCGTGCATTATTTCCGCGCCGCCGGCCTGCCCATCCCTTCTCCGGACGACGACACCACGACGCTGGCCGCGGCTTTTCTGATTGGCGTCTCGGCGATGTGGATTTCGGACATCGTCTTCGAGGTTATCGTGCGCCGGTTCGGGCCGGTGAAGGAGGAATAAGCCGCCCAAGCCCGACGAAATAGTGACGTTCGGTTGGAGCCCGCCGCGCCGCAAGGTGCGGCGGGCTTTTTGCATTTTCCCTCGCATTCTGTACGATCTGCCTCTGCGCGACGGCGGCTCGATCCGGCGCTTGCCAAACCAAGATGCGCGTTAGGCTTCACGGGAGGTGGTGTCATGCCGGCCAGAGTCCTGACACAAGCGGCAGTCCTGACAGCCGGGGCGCTTCTGTTTGCCGCGACGGCCCACGCCCGGCCGGACAGCCGCGCGATGACGTGCGAACAGACACAGCTTCTGATCCAGAGGCATCGCTCGGTGGTGCTGACCACCGGCCAGAACACCTACGACCGATACGTCCGCCAATTCGGCAATGAATGCGACTGGCCGCAGGTGCCGCGCGCCGCTTATATCAAGACGCGTGACGGTCAATGTCCGGTCTATCGCTGCCAGGATCCGGTCTTCGACCTCCCGGACTGAAAGCAAGGGTTTTTCATCCGGCCGCCGATGCAGAATGCGGAAGGCGGTGGCTCATTCCTCGTCGAAAGCACCACGTTCCCGTTCGAGATCGCGCGAAATGACGCGTTCATCGGTGTCGTCCGGCAAGGCCTCGTCGCTTTCCTGGTAAGCGTTATCGTCGTCCTCCTCCGGCAGTTCGCCGCTTTTCTCGACGTCATAGCGAATATCGCCGTTTTGCGGCACGCCGTTAGGGAGGATTCTCCCGCTCCGGATGGCATCCCAGTCCTGCTGCTGGATCGTCGGGCTCTCCGTCTCGTCGTCGGTTCGTTCTTTCCTGCGCGGTTCCATCGCCGGTTCTCCATAATGTCAGCGGCCCTGAATTGGCTCAGTGGTTGAACTCATAAGTCTGGCGGCCGGTTCCGTGCCGCTGCGGTCCGGGCGCATTGCCGCACGACGGAACCAATCGCGCCTGCCCGCCTTCACATTCAGAAGATACTGGCGCGAAAGGAGCTCGATATGAGACCGCTCATTTTCTTGCCGTATATGCTAGGTGCGCTGCTGCTGGCGGTGCCGGCGGCCGCGCAGCCGGGCGAACAGGCGCAATCCGACCGCTGCAAAGTCGAGCTGCCGGACCAGAACAGCGAGCAGCAGACGCCGGCCGGCAACAATTTGTCCGATACGCTCGAGCCATGCGGTGGGGTCCTGAAGCCCCCGCCAACGGGCGATCAGGGCATGGCGGCGCCACCGCCGGACAGGGCAGGACCCCGGTGATCAAGCCCGGCGAGGTGCCGCCACAGCCGCCAAAGCAGTAGCAGCGACGAGCGGCAACTTCGCGCCGCTTGCGCCGGCAGGTTTGTTGCGCTCGCTTAGGAACATTAGCTTGTCCTAAATGTTATTTCAGACGCAGTAGATATCACCCCCCTCCGGTATCGCTGCTGATCGGGAAACCGATCGGCCCGCGTCTTGCGACGCGGGCCACCGCAGTTCATTCGCAGTCCATTCGCCGCACCGCACGGGCACTTCACCGCTGTTCGATTAGCCGCGACTTACGGAACAACAAGGTGGCGTGGGCGTTTGCCTAGAGGGTTCGCCGCTTCGACCGGAATGTCGCGTCGCAATTGTAAGGGCGAGGCCCGTAACAACAGGAGTAGACGATGAAAATCCACCTTGTTCCTGCTGCGGCGGGATTGGCGTTGCTTGCCGGCGTCGGCGTGGCCACCGCGGACCAGGTGATTGTCACGCCCGAACAGCAGACGGTCATCCGCGAATACGTCCACAAGCACCCGCTTGCGTCGATCAGTCTTCTGGGGGTGGAGCTCAATATCGGTTCCACGTTGCCCGATACGGTCGAGCTGCAACCGATCGATGTTCCAGACGTGCGGTACAGATACGTCGTCGTCGGCAATCGCACCGTGCTCGTCGACCCAGGCACCCGCAAGATCGTGCAGGTCATCGAGTGATTGGCGTTGCCAAACCGCGAACCGGGTTTGGAAAGGTCACGGTCTAATAACCAAATCAGAGCTCCATCCCGCGCGATCGGGATGGAGCCGCTGTCGTCTCGAAACAAGGAAAGGAGCCATTCCCATGCTGCCGCATGTCGAGCCGGTCAACGTGGCCGCCGCCGTCGACAAACTGCTTGCTGAACGAGGCGATGGCCTGCTGTCGATGAAGGCGGCGATAGCACTGTTGCGCGAACGCACCGGAACCGAGCGCTCGGACGCGGACCTTGAAGGGCTGATCATCAAGAAGGCAGCGCTCCTCGGCGTCGCCGTCCTGTGTGACAGAGAGGTTCAATGACGGTGTTGCCTGCCGCTCAAGACGCCGGTCGAAATTTCAGCTAGAACAAGGTTGCTTTACGCATGAACCGAGCCGACGGAGGCAACAATGACGGACAGGCAGGAACGGATTCGCCAGCGGGCACACGCGATCTGGGAACAGGCAGGCAGGCCCGATGGGGCGCATCAGCAGCATTGGGATCAGGCTACCGCCGAAATCGACGCAGAAACCGCCGCGCCGGGGACCGCCAGCCGACCGAAGCCGAAAGCACGCCAGCCTAAGCCGGCCGCCGCCAAGGAGGAAACCAAATCCAAGGCGCGACCACGCAAAGCGTGAACTCGAGCGGATTTGATTCCATCGCTGGACCTCGCGGTTCGGTTGGACGGACCAGTCCTAACCGGTCCCGCAGCCGTAAGCCCACCCACGATTGTAAACCCGATTGTCGCGGCTAACTACTTACCGCAATTGTTGTCGTTGACAGTCGGTGAAACCGTCCCGGCAGGCTTGTTGGACGCATCGGGTTGAGCTCCCTGCGGGGTTGCAGGGCAGTTTTCATCCGCATTGGAGTTCGTGGCACCCGTCGTACCCATCGTGCTGCTGGTCGTGCCAGGGTCAATACCGTTCGGCTTGGGCTGGACGACGATGCTCTTCTCGCTGCCAGGCGCATTGTTGTCCGAGCCGGCGTTCTGGGCCATCGCCGCCGTCGCCAGACCGGCCGCAAGTATGGAAGCTGTCACGATTTTCGTAAGCATGCTGATCTCCATCGTTCGGTTATCATCATGTGGTGACTACAGAGAAAGCAACCCGGGTGATGGAAGGTTCCGGCAAAAATGACGCAGCACGGTGAAGCAAACCCGCGCAGCGCGGACCTTCTCGGTCCATTGTTCTATTGCCGTAGGTAGGTTTGATGTTGTGGGTTGCAGATTAGGAATTCGCCTTCTTTTGGCCGCCGACCGTCGCGACGTCCGTCTGTTGCGGCGCCATCAGCTGAGTCTCGCATCGCTTCAATCGGTAGAGGCCGTCCCAAAGTAAAACTTTCGGAAAATTTCACTACAAATTTCACGCGGCTGTTATTTGAAAATATACCATGGGGCCAGCGAGTTGACCGGCAAAGAAACCGATTATCTTCTTGCAAATTAGTAGGTATGCAAGCGGCGGCGTCGCGGGCTGTTCAGCGCAACTACAGCAAGGAGAGTGTTATGATCACAATAATCAAAACAATCACCGATGCGGTGGCAGGCAGCGCAGTTATTTTCATGCTCTCGATGCCCGTGAATGCCGCGGACGGAATTGCCGTTGGTGTTGGAACATCCATCGGCGGCATCAAAGCCGGCCTCGGCGCGACGGTTGGCGGTCGCGGCGGCATCAACACCGGTGCCGGCGCGACGGTTGGCGGCAGCGGCGGCATCAAGGCAGGCCTCGGTGCCTCGGTGGGCGGCAGCGGCGGCGTTAACGCCGGTGCCGGCGCAACGGTTGGCGGTTCCAGCGGCATCGCCGCGGGCGTCGGCGCGTCGGTCGGGGGCAGAAGCGGCATCAACGGCGGTGCCGGCGCGACGATCGGCGGTCCCAGTGGCATCGCGGCGGGCGCCGGGGTAGGTATCGGCAGCGGCGTTAATGCAGGTGCCGGGGTCAGGGTGGGCAGTGGCATCAATGTCGGCGCAGGTGTCGGGATCGGTGGTGGAAGCAATCCGTCCAACCCGGGCAGCCCGTCCAATCCCAGCAATCCCAACAATCCCAGCTTGCCCCAGGTCGTTGCCGACATGTCGGGCGACAAGTTGGCCAGGATGAAGAAGCGCTGCGTTGACGTGCTCAGCAGCGCAGGCACTTACGACAGCGATCTGCGCCAATTGTGCCTGCTGATCGCCCGCCGCTAAGGCGAATACATCGGAAGAAATGTCGGACCGGGCCGAGAGGCCTTCGTCCACCAAACCTCCTGCAGTCCAAAGCCCGCCATTGCGGCGGGCTTTTTTGCCGAGCACGTGGCGGCAGCATGGCGGGGGCTCACACGAGCACGCGCCTCAGTGTGTTTGACGGCCAGGATCCGGCGAAGCGGACGCTCCGTCTTCCAAGGCGTCCCAGCCCACGGCGGGGCTGCTTTGCATCAGCTGAGGGCACGCAAACTCCGCCAGATCGGTTTCCGCGAAGCCGTCGAACTCGATAGCCGCCCCGTAGAGCTGGGCTGCTTGCATGACGAGCCATTCGATGTCTTCGCGCGCAACATTCTCGGCGAGGTTCTGCAGTCGCGCGGCTTCGGCGACAGCAGTCAGATTGATGGCAATCCCGGACCGCAATGTAGCCCGAACTCGGGAACTGACGTCTTCGTGCAGGCGAACCGAAAATCCGTAGCGCATGGAAAAACCTTCCCTTCAGGAGCGGCTTGTCCCTCGTGTTCCACGATGCGCCCAGGATTCGCGACTGGCAAGCGAAATTCCTTAAAACTCGTTTTATGTCAAATAGTTAGCGTATTTTGTTGATTGTCCATTTGATGCTTGTTCCGCTTCATCGGACTTCTGCATGACTCGCTGATCTGAAGGCCTTGACGCATTCTGCTCACGTACCTAACTATACAGAAAATTAGGAACATACTAACTCAACTGCATTTAGGCTGGTATGACTGGAGGCCGAGATGTCCGAACTGGAACGCCCGGAACGATTGCAGATCATGCTGACCGCCGATGAACTGGCGGCGTTGGAGAACTGGCGCTTCGACAAGCGCATGCCGAGCCGGTCGGCCGCGGTACGGGAACTTTTGAGGCGAGGCCTCACAGCCGATGGTTTCCTGACGGCGGCGCATGGGACCAAGTCGCGCGACTTCGGCATCCTGCCGCATTCTGCAGATGGTGACGGGGCAGTCGAGGGGTCTTCCAGCAGCGAACAGTGACATCTCCAGCGACCCCGTTTGCCCGCCGCACCTCGTATGGCCTTCATGGCCTCTGGGTACCATCAAGCAGCTTGGTCTATCTGTGTGGCCCTCCGCGGTCGGTTGACAGAGCTGGCGTTGCAGATACATTGCACAGGACTATACAGGTGCAATGAACAGGTATGCCTATGGTCCGCCGCGTGGTCCCATCGTCTCCCGGTACGGGCAAGCCCGAACAGATCGCCACGGTTCTTGAACATGAAATCCGCTCCGGTGTTCTGGGCTTCGGCGACCGGTTGCAAAGCGAGAACGAGCTCGTCCAGCGTTTCTCCGTCAGCCGCAACACCGTTCGCAAGGGCCTCGAGGAACTGTCCAGCCGCGGGCTGATCACCACCAAGGTCGGCATCGGCTCTTTCGTCACCTTCGATGGCAAGCCCGTTGATGACTCAATCGGTTGGTCGCGGGCGCTCGCCAACGCCGGCGCAAATGCCGAGACGCGGACGCTGCGGCTCGAGGTGATCGAGGACCCCGATCTTGCCGCACTGCTTGGTATAGAAAACCCGTTTTTCATCGCTGTCGATCGGGTGCGCACCAATGCCAGCGACGGCCACGCTATCTCCATTGAGCGCAGCCGCCTGCCATTGTCACCCGAACTGGAGGACGTGCCGTTGCGCGGCCTGCGCGAAGGCTCACTCCACCAGACGCTGCGCGGCGCCGGCCTCATTCCCGACCATGGCGAGGAATGGGTCGGCATTGAAATGCTCAACGCCGACGATGCCGCAATCCTCGGCTGCCCGCAAGGCACGCCGTTCCTGCGTGGTCGCCGGTTAACCCGCGCCGCCGATGACCGGCCGATCGAATATGTGACCAGCCTGCTCAACCCGGCGCATTTTGCGCTGCATATGAGGTTCTGAGAGATGCCGGACGACACCGGGAGCATAACCGATCGGGCCATGGGAGCGCTTGTGGGCGGGGCACTGGGAGATGCGCTGGGAATGCCGACGCAGCTTTTGTCGCCGGCGCGGATTGCCGAACTCTACGGTCATGTCGAGGACTTCATTGCTCCTTTCCCCGACCATCCGGTGTCGAAGGGACTCCCGGCCGGGACGATCACCGACGACACAGAACAGGCGCTTCTGCTTGGCCGTATCCTGGTCGAATCCGGTAACCGGTTCGACCATGCGAGGTGGGTCAGCGCGCTGCTCGACTGGGAACGCGATGTCAAGGCGCGCGGCAGCTACGATCTGCTGGGACCATCAACCAAACGCGCCATCGACGCGATCAATAACGGTATGCCAACCGAGGAAGCGGGACGCAGCGGCGACACAAATGGTGCAGCCATGCGCATCGCGCCGGTCGGCATCATGATGCCGCCAGAGCCGCTTGACGCATTGGTCGGCAAAGTGGCCGAAACTTGCAGGGCGACGCACAACACGTCAATCGCAATCGCTTCGGCCGCAGCGGTCGCTGCCGCCATCAGTCGCGGCATCGCTGGCGGTGACTGGCGCGCCGCTTCCGACAGAGCCATCGCCGGGGCGAGGCACGGGGCAACGCTCGGCTATTGGGTGACCGGCGGTGACATCGCCGCGCGCATTGGGTGGGCGCAGAAGCTCGTACGCGGCAAGGAGACGAGTGACGCGATCCGGCTGATCACCGATCTGGTCGGCACCGGCGTCGCCAGTCAGGAGTCCGTTCCGGCTGCATTCGCGGTGCTGGAAGTCGCCGGCGGCGATCCCTGGCAAGCGGCAGTCATCAGCGCCAATCTCGGTGGCGACACCGACACGATCGGCGCCATCGCGGCCGGCATGGCCGGTGCCTGCACCGGCTTTTCCCGATTGCCACAGAAACACATCGCCCGGATCAAAGGCCTAGACATTGGGCGGGTGCGCGCGCTCGCCGCCGACTTGGTCGCCCTGCGGGCGGCGAAGAGCAGGTCCGGCAAGGATGCGGCAGCATGAGCGGGCGTCTCGTCCATATCGGCAGCGCGGTGGTCGACTATGTCTACCGCATCGATTCCTTGCCGGCACCGGGCACGGAGAAGACCGCGTCAAGCTATGCACAAGTCGCCGGCGGCGGCTTCAACATGATGGTCGCGGCCAGCCGCACCGGCATGAAGGTGGTGTTCGGCGGCCAGCTCGGCAGCGGACCCAATGGCGACTTCCTGCGCGCGGCCTTAGCCAGTGAGGGAATCGAGACACTCACGCCGCCATCGGCGGTTATGGACAGTGGCAATTGCGTCGCCATGATCTCGAGCGATGCCGAGCGCACCTTCGTCTCATGGCCTGGTGCGGAGAGTGTGCTCAGCCTTGACATGATGGCGCTCATCTCGGTCGCACCGGGCGACTGGGTGTTCACCTCCGGCTATACGCTTAGCTATCCGGGAAGCCGAGAGGCGCTTGTCGACTGGATCGAGGTGCTGCCGGCGGAAATTCCTTTAGTCTTCGATCCGACGCCGATCATCTCAGACATTCCGCGCACCATTCTCGACCGGGTGCTGGCGCGCACGAGCTGGCTGAGCTGCAACGCCGCCGAAGCGGCTGAGATCGCCGGCACCGGCGATGTAGAGGCTATTGCTGCCCGGCTGCTGGCCAGCCACTGCCCCAACGCGGCAGGCGTTGTCGTCCGCGCTGGCGCAAAAGGCTGCTTCGTGCGGCTGGCCGACGGCACCGCCCAGGATGTGCCCGGGTTCAAGGTCGCGGCGGTAGACACTAACGGCGCCGGCGACACTCATATCGGCGCCTTAGTCAGCGCGCTGTCGCACGGCGTGTCGCCGTTCGAAGCGGCGCGTTACGCCAATGCGGCGGCGGCGCTCTCGGTCACCCGCCATGGCGGGTCGTCGGCGCCGAACGACCAGGAGATCCAGCGATTCCTCAGCCATGACGATCGACCGACGACCGTGCATGGCCGGAAGCAAGAGGCCCATTTGTGACAGCCTAATGGGATAACAAGCCCGCCAACCGGGCAATAATGAGAGGAACGAACATGCGCATGCCCAAACTGACTGCTTTTCTGACGGCAACCGCTGTCTTCGCTTCGGCGCTTACGCTGGCCGCCAGGGCCGACGAGGTGCACGTACTCAACTGGAAGGGCTATGGCGCCGACGAGCCGTGGGCCATAGCCGCCTTCGAAAAGGCAACCGGCAACAAGGTCGTCAACGACTTCTTCAATTCCGAACAGGAAATGCTGACCAAGCTCAGGACCAATCCCGGCCTTTACGATGTCGTCATGATCAATGCCGCCTTCAACGATCAGGCGATGGCGGAAAAGCTCATTCAGCCGATCGACACGTCCAAGCTGCCGAACTATGCCGACATCAGCAAGGACAAGGCCGGATCATCGATGCTTGTCCATGACGGCAAGGTCTATGGGGTGCCGTGGGTTTGGGGGCTGACGGCGCTCGCCATCAACGACAAGTCATTCGACAAGCCGCCGACCAGCATCGCCGAAATGTGGGATCCCGCCCACAAGGGCCGCGTTACCATCCGTGACGATGCCGTCGAGGCCGTGCAGTTCGGCGCCATCGCTACCGGCCAGAACATCAACGACATCAAGGACATGGAGGCGGTCAAGGCGAAGCTGACCTCGCTGATGCCGCAGATCAAGACGTTCTGGAGCTCGGAGAACGACTGGAACCAGATGGTTGCCTCCAACCAGATCGACATCGGCACCTATTGGAGCGGCTCGGCCGACCGCGCCAAGACGCATTTCAAGCTGCCGGTCTCGCTGGTCATTCCCCAGGAGGGTGCCGTCGCCTGGCTTGACGCCTTTTCCATTCCGGTTGGTTCCAAGAACGTCGCCGGGGCGCAAGCCTTCATCAACTACATGATCGACCCGAAGTTCTATGTCGAATGGGTCACCAAGGTCGGAGCCCCGGTATCCGCCAACACCAAGGCTGTAGAAGCACTTCCCGGGGATGCGTTCAACCGCAAGGTGATGGGTGACCCGGCAGTCGCCAAGCGCATTCAGTTCCAGGCGCCGATCACAGACGCCCAGCGCGAAACCTATCTGTCGCTCTGGCAGCAGCTCAAGGTCGACGTGAAGTAACAGCAGAAGCCGGGATCAGCCGACCAAACATGTCGGCTGATGCTTTCCCATCCTGGGAGGAGGATGTCATGGCAGCACAGGTTGCGGCCGCGTCGCGCAGCGGATTGAGATCGGCCTTGCCGCTGCTGGCGCCTGCCTATCTCTGGCTGACGGTTGCGATCTTCCTGCCGCTCTCAGCCATGGTCTTCTTCTCCTTCATGACCGACCTGCCGCTGTCGGGAAAGCCGTGGGCATTCACGCTTGAAAACTATGCCGCCTTCTTTTCACAAAGCCTTTATCTGACATTGCTTTTGGCCTCGCTGCGCCTCGGCCTCGAGGTGACGCTGTGGTGCATCGTCATCGGTTATCCCGCCGCTTATGTGCTGGCCAAGGTGCTGAAAGGCCGCAGCCGAGAGGCGATTTTCCTGCTCGTCATCCTGCCGTTCTGGTCGAACGGGCTGGTGCGCATCTTCTCCTGGGCGATGGTGCTGCGTGAAGGAGGCATTCTCGACACCGCGCTCAACGCCGTGCTGCCGTTCAAGATCAACATCGACCTGATGTATTCTTATCCGGCTGTCATCATCGGGCTGGTGCACTCCTACGTGCCTTACATGGTGCTGACCTGCTACTTGACCCTGCAGGCCATCGATGACTCGCTGATCGAGGCCGGGCGCTCGCTCGGCGCCTCGCGGCTGCAGGTGCTGAAGCGGGTCATCATTCCGCTGTCGATGCCGGGGCTAGTGGCGGGCGCAGCCCTCATCTTCGTCCCGGTCGTTGGCTCGTTCATGGAGCCGCGCATCCTTGGCGGCCGTATCGGCACCTTTTATGGCACTGTCATCGAGGACCAGTTCGTCGCCGTGTTCAACTGGCCGCTGGGTGCTGCGCTCTCCTTCATCCTGCTGGCCGTCGTGCTGGTCATCCTGGCGGTTGCCTCGCCGGTGCTGAGGAGGGCTACGTGATGGCGACGACACGGGTCCTCGAATGGCTCGGCCGCCTCTACATCTGGCTATTGCTTGCCTTCCTCTATGTGCCCATCATCATCATGGCTCTAATGTCTTTCAACGTTTCGCCCTTCTACCAGCTGCCGTTCGAATGGACGACGGAATGGTATGCTTCGCTGTGGCAGAACGACCAGCTCATCTCAGCAACCTGGAACAGCCTCGAGATCGCTGTCATCACCACCATCATTTGCGTGGTGCTTGGCTCGGCGGCGTCACTGGCGCTCTACCGTTATGAGTTTCGCGGCAAGAAATTCCTGCAGGCGCTGCTGTTTCCGCCAATCGCCATTCCGTGGCTGATTACCGGCACGGCGATGCTGATCTTCTTCTTCGGCGTCGGCATTGGGCGCGGCCTGTTCGCCATCCTGCTTGGGCACGTCGCGCTTGCGCTGCCCTACGTCATTGTCGTCGTGTCGGCCCGACTGCAGACCTTCGCGCCCGAGTTGGAAGAGGCGGCGCGCTCGCTCGGCGCCAATCAGTGGCAGGTGACGAACCGCGTCACGCTGCCCTGGATCATGCCGGGCGTCATTGCCGGCGGGCTGTTCGCCTTCGCCGTGTCCTTCGACCAGTTCGTCGTATCCTACTTCCTGTCGACGCCCGGCCAGACGACGCTGCCGGTCGAAATCTACGCCGCGATCCGCAAGGGATTCACACCCGAGATCAATGCGGTCTCGACGATCATCATTGTCGTGTCGATGGCACTGATGCTGCTGACGGCGCGCTTCTTCAAATTCGGCGGAGAGAAGTAATGGCTGGCGTCCAAGTAGCGAACGTGTCGCGCGCTTTCGGTGCCCATAAGGCGCTGGACGATGTCTCCATCGATTTCGCCGATGGCGGCTTCTATGCCCTGCTCGGGCCGTCAGGCAGCGGCAAGACCACGCTGCTGCGACAAATCGCGGGCTTCGACTTTCCCGATTCCGGCCGCATCACCATAGGTGGTGAGAGCGTCGAGCGGGTGCCGGTCGAAAAACGGCGCATCGGCATGGTGTTCCAGAACTACGCCCTGTTTCCCAATATGAGCGTTGCCGGCAATGTCGCCTTCGGCCTGTCGGTGCGCGGCGAGCCCAAGGCGGTGATTGCCAGCGAGGTACAGCGCGCACTCGATCTCGTGCAACTCGGCAGGCTCGGCGGCCGCCGGCCGCACCAGCTGTCCGGCGGCCAGCGCCAACGGGTTGCGCTCGCTCGCGCGATCGTCATCCGGCCGCGCGTGCTGTTGCTTGACGAGCCACTCGGCGCGCTGGACAAGGCGCTGCGCGTCGACATGCAGATCGAGCTCAAGCGCATCCAGCGCGAGATCGGCATCACCACCATCTTCGTCACCCACGACCAGGAAGAAGCGCTGACGATGAGCGACCGCATCGGCATTCTGCGCGATGGCAAGCTGGTGCAGGAAGGCTCGCCCGAGGAGATCTACGATCGGCCGAAGAGCGAGTTTGCCGCCACTTTCCTGGGCGACGCCAACATCCTTCGCGGCGACAGCACGGGCAACGGCATCCGACTGCCTGACGGAACGGGGATTGCCGCAGGCGCGGGGGCTACGCTTGTCGCCGGCATGAAGGCGAGCTGCGCCGTGCGGCCCGAACGAATCCGCATCGCCACCAATGCCGGCGTTCCGGACCGAGCCCATGCCAACATGCTCACGGGGCGGGTCTCCAAGCGTATCTTCGCCGGCAACAACAGCACGTATTTTGTCGATCGCGATGGCCAGACAATCAAGGTCATCGTGCAGAACACCGGCATCGAAAAGCTGGCGGAAGGACAAGAGGTGGTGCTGCGCTGGTCGCTGGAGAGTACGGTGCTGATCGCCGCGAGCTAGCAGATTCAATCCTTCAGTCTTGCCAGACGCCCCGCAGTCGGGGAAAGCATGGTTGGGCAAACTCCGAAGCGGAATACTCGATGCCCCTTGAATTGAATGCCGGCGACCAGTCGATGCTGCATGGCGAGCAAGGCTCGGCAGCCGCTGCCGCCATGAAGATCCTGATTGCCTTTTCGAAGGCGGTCGGGGCGCGCAAGTTGCTGGACATTGCCGGTGCCCATATCGACGGCTGCCTCTATCACGGCCAGGCCAGCCTCGATTTCGTCGAAAGGCTGATCGAGGGCGGCGGCCGCGTTCGGGTGCCGACGACGCTGAATGTCGGTTCGTTCGACCTCATCCATCCCGGGTTGGTGAAGATGCCGGTGTCGCAAGAAACGCCGGCGCGACGCCTGATGAAGGCGCATCTGGAACTCGGCTGCCAGCCGACCTTCACCTGCGCACCCTATCAGACCCGGTTCCGGCCAAGGTTTGGCGAGCAGATCGCCTGGGGTGAATCCAACGCCATCGTATTTGCCAATTCGGTGATCGGCGCGCGGACCAACCGCTATGGCGATTTTATCGATTTGTGCTGCGCAATGACCGGGCTCGCGCCGGCATGGGGGCTGCATCTGATCGAAAACCGGCGTGGCCAGATTCTGTTCGAGCTGACCGACGCTGCCTTAGAGCCTACCGACGCTCTGTTTGTCGGCGTCGGGCTGATCGTCGGGCAAAGGAGTGGCGACCGCATTCCGGTGATATCGGGCCTGCCGCAGCCGCGCGACGAGGACCAATTGAAGGCGCTGGGGGCGGCGGCGGCAACGACGGGTGCCGTGGCGCTGTTTCATGCCGTCGGCATCACGCCGGAGGCGAAGACGCCGGATGAGGCGTTGCACGGCCTGGCGCCGGAGGAAAAAATCCGGATCTCTCGCGCTGACATCCACCGTGCGCTGGCCAGGCTGTCGAGCGTCCCCGACGGCGTGCAGCTTGCAGCCGTGTCGTTAGGCACGCCGCATTTCTCCTATGACGAGTGGATGCGCCTGTTGCCGCTGCTGCGCGAAGTCGGTCCAGGCAAGGGTGTCCCAATCTATGTCAACACAGGGCGCGCGACGCTGACGCGGCTGCAGGAGGAAGGCGCACTGGCCGGCATGGAAGCCTTCGGCCTCGTTCCGGTCACCGACACCTGCACCTATGTCACGTCGATCCTCGAGCGTCTCGATGGCGTGGTGATGACCAATTCGGGCAAATGGGCGCATTACGCACCTGGCAATATCGGTGTCTCGGTGGCCTTCGGTGACATGGAAGACTGCATCCGCTCGGCTGCGGCCGGCCGCGTCGTGCGAGGCGCGCCATGAAGGCGCCGGCCAGAACCGGTACATTCCACCTTTCCGGCTCGGCACAAGGCCCAGCGCTGGTGCTTTCGCAGGCGCTCAGCTTCTGGGGCGGGATCGACGTCGAAACGGGCGACATCATCGACCATTCGCATCCGGACCTGGGCGGCAATATCGCCGGCAAGATCCTGGTGATGCCGAGCGGGCGAGGGTCGTCGTCCTCGTCTTCGGTTCTGGCCGAAGCGATCCGCAGAGGCACGGCGCCGGCCGGCATTATCCTGGAGCGGCCGGACCCGATCCTTGCCGTCGGCGCCATCGTTGCCGAATTCCTCTACGAAATCAGCATGCCGCTGGTTGTCTGCGACATGTCAGGCATTGTCTCCGGCGACCGGATCGCAATCGGTCTGGGCGAAGATGCGCAAGCGACGGTGAGCACGATCTAAGCCGGCCATCAGTCCTGCCGCGCCCCGCCGCCAATAGACTGCGGCCAGTGTTTCGTTGCGGCCGAGCGCCATCGTGCCGCGCCAGTGTTCGCGCACCGTCCTGGCGGCAGTCGCTTCCGCCGCGAACCGGCCGAATGCCGAACCGGCCGGCCATGCGACCAACCTTACCCACAGGAGCGAAATGGCATGGTCGGCCGTGATAGCGGGCAGATGCGCTGGTTTCGATCGGGCAGCATGGCGGTTATGCTGCCGCTGGCGCTGTCTGTCCTTGCGCCGTCTTGCGGGTTCAAGGCGCTGGCCGGCGAGACGGTCGTCGCCGGCGGCGGAGACGAAGGCGCTGTTGGTATTGGGCGGCGCATCTATGATCGGCTTCGGCCCTCCGTTCAGATCTCCGGAATGCTTTCCCTGAAGATCACCTGCAGCCTTGGCTGGTGCAATTCGTAAGGCAAGCCCCTGACCGCATGGGTCAAGGTGTTGAGCGCTTCACGGGCTTCGACGCGCGGGTTCTGGTCGATGACCGCGTCGAGCGTGCCGTCGAGCAGAAGCTCCTTGGTGCCTTCCGTCACCTCATGGCCGAGAAAGACCGTCGACAGCGCGCGCCCGCGCTCCTTGAGTGCGCGGGCGATGCCGGTGTTGCCGGCGCCGACATTGTAGATGGCGGCCAGGTCCGGGTGCCGATCCAGCAGGGCGGAAGCCTCCGAATAGGCCTTTTCCCGATCGTCGAGCATTTCGCGCATCTCGACGATCTGCAGATTGGGCGATTCTTCCGCCAGTATGTGGCGGAAGCCCATCTCGCGCTCCTCGTGGCCGCGATAGGAGAGCGAACCGGCGAACAGCGCGACCTTGCCCGGACGCCCGGCACCCATGAAGCGGTTGAGAAGGTAGCCGGCGAGCCGGCCGGCGGCGCGGTTGTCGATGCCGATATAGGCAACCCTCGGCACATGCAGGATGTCGGAAGCGATGGTGACGACCTTGACGCCGCTGGCCGAAAGCGAGCGGATCGCCTCGCGGACCGTCGGATGGTCGAGCGCGATCACGCCGACGCCTTGCGTCTGCCCGTGCAGTTCCTGCAGCAGACGCGCAAGCCGGTCCGGATTGAAGCCTTCGATGGTAGCGACGCGGACGTCGAGGTCCGGCCGCGCCTGCGCCTGCGCCTCGATCTGGCGGTGCAGCATCTTGATGAAGGAATTGGTGCCGGCGGGCAGGGCGAAATCCAGCCGTATGACCTCGCCAGTAACCGCGTTGCGCTGGTTCGGATTGTTCGAATTTTCAGCGATATAGCCAAGCCGCTGTGCCGTTTCGAGCACGACCTCGCGGGTGCGCGCCCGAACCCCGGCGCGGTTGTTGAGCACACGGTCGACCGTGGCGGCCGAAACGCCGGCCTCCCGGGCTATGTCTGTCAGGGTGGACCGCACTGTCGATCACCTCATTCCAAAATGCGCCAAGGGCGCATCGAGATCACGCATTTCATGGGTCCGCCGTCGGAGAGCGGCTTCATCGCCGTCCGCGATTCTGATGGGAAATGATGTAACCGGCCTTGGCCGATGCGCAAGCCGCTGCGCTACACCAAAATGCCCAAACAGACCAAAGCGGGGAGGTGGGCAGCCGGGCTCCCTCAAATTCAAGCACCGGCTTCAGTGTGAGAGCCTTGATAAACGCCATCCTTCCCCTCCCATGAGATGTTATGAGGTGTATTGATTATTTATGATGTTGACAGGCTTCGTATAGTGACGTCAATATCCATCATAAGGGCCGTGGAGGAACAAGGCCCTGAGGGAGGAGTTCCAATGTCGAATTTGATCCGCGTGTCGCGGCGCCGTTTGCTGGCGTCCGGTGGAAAGGCGGCAGTCCTTGTTGCTGCCGCGGGTATCGCACCGAAATTCATTCGCCCGAGCCGTGCCTATGCGGCCGATGCCCTTGCGCCCGGCATGATCGGTGGCCCGACGGGCTTCGACGGCTCGGAACGCTATCAATATGGCGCCGACACGCCGGAGGGCCGCGCCATCGAGGCGGCCAAGGCGATGAAGGGCGCCGGCAAGGCGCCGGCCAAGATCGTGCTTGGCCTGTCCGACGGCTCGATCGGCCAGCTAACCCAGCCGTTTCCGGCCGGCGCGCCGTCGATCAAGGATCTCTGGGAGAAGGAAACCGGCATTCCGTTGGAAATCGTCGGTGTGCCAAACGGCCAGGAATTCACCAAGACGATGCAAGACATCTCCACCAAGGGTGGGGCGTATGACATCTACGCGGTCGAATGGAACCGCCTTGGCGACCTCGCCGAAACCGGCGGCATCCTCAAGCTCGACGACTTCGTCGCGCAATACAAGCCGGAATGGGACGATCCCGAGCGCGGCTATGTCGACGGCGCCAAGGGCGTCTCGCTGCTCAACCAGTATCGCGGCTCGACCTATGGCGTGTCGCTGGATGGCGACTTCCAGACATGGGTCTACCGCACCGATCTGTTCGGCGACGCAAACGAGAAGAAGGCCTTCTCCGACAAATACGGTTATGAACTGGCGGCGCCGAAGACATGGAAGCAGCATGACGAGATCGCGGCTTTCTTCCAGCGCCCGGACAAGGGCCTGTTCGGCTCGACCGATCTGCGCAACCAGGGCTGGGGCTACACCAACTGGTATCAGCGTTATGTCTCAATGGCTTCGCCCAATCAGTTCTTGTTCGACGATGCCGGCAAGCCGCTGATCAATTCGGAGCAAGGTATCGCGGCGACCAGCGAGTACATTGCTTCGCTTTCGCACCATTCGCCGGATGCGATCTCCTGGGGCTGGCCGGAGCAGTACGGCAATTTCGCCAAGGGCGGCGCGGCCATGACCTGCGCCTTCTCCAATCTGCCGAAATTCCTCGACAATGCCGGCAACAAGGATTCAGCTGTCACCGGCAAGATCGGCTCGATGCTGCCGCCCGGCCGCGAAATCGACGGCAAGCTGGTCAGCCGGTCGGTGCTATGGCTCAATCTATCGGCGTCGGTGTCCTCGCAAGCCAAGAATCCGGAGGCCTGCTACCTGTTCCTGCAGTGGCTGGGCTCAAGCCGCATCTACGCCTGGATGACTGCCAATCCGGGCGGCTACTTCGATCCGTTCCGGCTATCGGATTTCTCGGATCCGCTGGTTCGCCAAACCTATCACGCCTACCACATGGACGTGGTGCGCGAGACGGTCGCGCGCACCGTGCCCACCATCAACTACCCCGGCGCCACCGCCTTCCACAACGCGCTGGACGAGAACCTCGTCGCCGCGCTGACCAAGGCCAAGACAGCCGAGCAGGCGATGGCCGACACCGAGGCCGAGTGGAAGAAGATTGCCCGCCGCACCGGCGAGGAGAAGCTTCTCGAAGCCATCAAGACCAACAAGGAGGCCTGGCCGACCGTCCTCGATCCGATCGCCTGATCCTTCCAGGATCCTACCAAGAAGGGGAGGAGCGGTCGCTCTTCCCCTCGGCAACGAAGGACCCAGCAAAGCCGCAAGATGAAGCGTTCAGTTCCTTTCGAGATATTCCGCTATGCCGCGATCCTTGCGGCGATGGCGGTGACGCTGGTGCCGATCCTGTGGATGGTGTCGATGGCGTTCAAGCCGATCGCCGAATGGTCGGCGACCGGCGCCGACCTGACATGGTGGCCGAAGAACCCGACACTCAGCAATTTCCGCTTCGTCTTCGGTGAGTCGACCAACAATCTGATCGTCGCCCTCGACCGCACAGCTTTGAAGCCGATCCTGTCGTCGCTGCTGTCGGCCACATTCGGTACGGCAATCGCCATGTCGGCGGGCACCGCGGCGGCCTACGGTCTGTCGCGCTTCGGCTCGGGCCAGAACCTGCCGCTGGCGCTGATCCAGCTTCGCCTGTTTCCGCCGATGGCGGTCATGACCCCGGTGATGATCATGTGGGCCTTCCTCAACTTCACCGACAGCTGGTGGGGGCTGTCGTTGATCTACGGCATCGTCACGCTGCCTTTCGCCTTCTGGCTGATGAAGACCTTCTTCGACGACATGCCGCGCGAGATCGAGGAGGCGGCACTGGTCGAGGGCTGTTCGCGGTGGCGCGTCTTCACGCGCATCACGCTGCCGATGATGCGCGCGCCGCTGGCCAGTGCCGCGCTGTTCGTCTTCATCCTCAACTGGTCGGACTATCTGATTGCGCTGCTTCTGACGACGCGCGAATGGGTGACGGTCCCTGTCTACATGGCCTCGCTGTCCTCCTCGATGACCGGCCAACTCTACGGCGCCAAGGCGGCGCTCGGCCTGATAGCCGCAGTGCCGCCTGTCATCATGGGCATCGCCATCCAGCGCCATCTGGTGCGCGGGCTGACCTTCGGGGCGCTCAAGCAATGAGCACGGTGACTGCGACGATTTCGGAGGGCGACATGCAAGCCTCCAAAGCGGCGTCGGTGCTGCCGGACGAGGGCGCAAAGCTCGGATTCCGGCTGACGCTGCCGGCGCAGATCCTGGTGCTGTTCATCGCCGTCTTCCCGCTCCTGATGCAGCTCTACATCAGCCTGACCGACTGGTCGCCGCTGTCGGGCACCGGCTGGTGGAACGCCTGGTCGATGTGGAACAGTTTCGCCAACTACACCGACCTTGCCGCCGATGCGCGCTTCTGGAGTGCGCTGAAGCGCACGGCCATCGTCATGATCGTCTGCGTGCCGGCGGAGTTCCTGCTCGGGCTGGCGCTCGCGACGCTGTTTGCCGACGAGTTCCCCGGCAAACGGATCTTCTACTCGATCCTCTTGATGCCGATGATGGTGGTGCCGGCGGTGGCCGGCTACATGTTCTTCATGCTGTTTCAGTCAGGCGGCCCGGTCAACGACATCCTGTCGGCGATCTCAGGCGTTCCCGTCACCATTGCCTGGCTGTCGGACCCGACGCTGGCACTCATCGCCGTCATGGTCGCCGACATCTGGCAGTGGACGCCGCTGATGTTCCTGATCCTCCTTGCCGGCCTGGTCGGCGTGCCTGAGGACCAGATCAAGGCGGCGACGCTGCTCGGTGCCAACCCTTGGCAGCGATTCATCACCATCGTGCTGCCGAAGATGAAGACGATCATCATCATCGCGCTGGCGATCAGGGTGATCGAGAACTTCAAGATCTTCGACACGCTCTACATCATGACCGGCGGCGGTCCTGGCGTCGCTACCGAAACCATCTCCGTTTACATCTACAAGCTCACCACCCAGGACCTGATCTGGGGCTATGTGGCGGCAATCGCGCTGGCCATATTGATCGTGCTGTCCATCGCCGCGGTGTTTGCCATGAAACGCATGGCTCGGGTACGCGAGGTGGCGGCCTGATGAGCACCATCCATCTGCAGAACCTGGTCAAGAAATTTGGCGATTTCACCGCGCTGAAGACGATGGATCTGGCCATTGCCGATGGCGAGTTCATGGCGCTGCTGGGGCCGTCCGGCTGCGGCAAGTCGACGACGATGAACATGATCGCCGGCATGGAAGAGCCGACCAGCGGCAAGATCCTGTTCGGCGAGCGCGACATGGCCGGCGTGCCGATGGGGCGGCGCGGCGTCGGCTTCGTCTTCCAGAACTATGCGATCTTCACTCATATGAGCGTGCGGCAGAACCTCGCCTACGGGCCGAAAATGCGCGGCGCACCAAAGGCCGAGATCGACCGCCGTGTCGGCGCCATTGCCGAGATGCTGCAACTGACGCCGCTGCTCGACCGCAAGGCGGACAGGCTGTCGGTAAACATACTGCAGCGGGTGGCGATCGGCCGTTCGGCGATCATGGAGCCGGCGATCTTCCTGCTCGACGAGCCGCTTTCCAATGTCGATGCCGCCTTCCGGGCGGTGATGCGGACCGAACTGAAGCAGCTGCAGCGGCAGTTCCGGCAGACCATGGTCTATGTCACCCACGACCAGCTCGAAGCGATGACGATGGCCGACCGCATCGCGGTGATGGACCATGGCGTGCTGCAGCAGGTCGGGACGCCACTGGAAGTCTACAACGATCCGGCCAATGTCTTCGTCGCCCGCTTCATCGGCGCGCCGGGCATGAACCTGCTTAAGGGCTGGCCGGCGGAAAGCGACCGTGGCCTGGTCGTCGATCTCGGCCCGCTGGGGGCGACGCCGCCTCTGCCGGTCGAGATCGCCGATGCCGTACGCAGGATGCGCGGCGAGGTGTTTTATGGCTTTCGACCGGAGCAGGTGACGCTGGCTGAAGACGGCCGTGGCTTGTCGATGCCGGTGAGTTTCGTCGAGCGGATCGGCGCGCGCACCATCATCCACCTTGGCGACGGCGAGACTGCGGTGAAGGCGGTGTTCGACAATGATGTCGGGCTGGCAATCGGGCAGACAACCGTCGTCGCACCTGCGGTGGAGGCGGTGCGCGTCTTCGACGCCGCCACCGGCCTTGCCTTGAGAGCGGGCTGAGACCATGGCCGATATCGTTTTCCGTAATGTGACCAAACGCTACGGCAACACGCTCGCCGTCGACGACGCCTCGTTCACTGTCAACGACAATGAGTTCTTCTGCTTCTTCGGCCCGCCGCTGTCGGGCAAGTCGACGATACTCCGTCTGGTGCTCGGGCTGGAAACGCCCGATGTGGGCGAGATCCTGATCGGCGGAAAGCCGGTGAACACAGTGTCGCCGGCCGACCGCAACGTCGCCATGGTGTTCCAGAATTTGGCGCTGTTTCCGCATATGAGCGCGCGCGCCAACATCCGCTTTCCGCTGGTCGAACGCCGGGTCGCCGAAGCCGAGATCGAAAAGCGCGTCGCCGACGTCGCGGCCAAACTGCATATCGGCCATATCCTGCACAAGCCGCCGGCACAGCTTTCAGGCGGCGAGCGGCAGCGCGTGGCGATCGCCCGTGCGCTGGTACGGGATCCCGCCGCCTATCTGATGGACGACCCGATTTCGGCGCTCGACGCCCGGCTGCGCGAGGAAACGCGGGTCGAGCTGAAGCGCATCCAGCGCGAGCTCGGCAAGACGCTGATCTATGTCACGCACGACCAGGAAGAAGCGATGTCGGTCGCCGACCGAATGGCCATTCTGGAGAACGGCAAGATCAGGCAGATCGGCGCGCCGGCCGAGATCTATGACCGGCCGGCCAGCACCTATGTGGCGCGGCTGCTCGGGTCGCCGATGATGAACATATTGAAGTCGGTGCACGGCGCGGAAGGCGTAGAGGCGGCGGAAGGCACAGTCCGCATCGCGGATGCCGGCGCCCCGGCCGATGCCGTGGAAATTGGACTCAGGCCGGAAGACATCAAGGTCAAGGCCTGGTCGGAGGGGGGCGCGGGCCGCCCGGCGCGAGTGTTCGAGGTCGAGCCGCTCGGCGGCTACACCGTTGTGACGCTCGCCGCCGGGCAGGCGCGTCTGCGGGCGCTGTTGCGCGGCCAGCCAGACATCAGGCCGGACGCGATGGTGGCGATATCCTGCGAGCCGGGCAGGGTGCATTATTTCGGACAGAGCGGGGGAGCGCTGGCACGATGACGGCGGCTGCAAGGAACGAGCTTCGGGAGGAACATATGGCAAGCCAAGAAATGGTGGGCAACGGCTTCGAGCCGGACGTTGAAGTCCGTACCAGGGAATACAGGATCGGCTGCGTCGGCGCCGGCATGATCATGGCCGAATGTCACCTTGCCGCCTATAAGGAAGCCGGTTTCCCCGTGGTGGCGATTGCCTCGCGGACCAAGGCCAGCGCCGAGAAGGTCGCCAAACGCTGGGATATCCCAACCGTCCACGACACGCCGGAACAGCTCATCGAGGACAAGAACGTCGAGATCATCGACCTTGCCTTTCCGCCCGACCAGCAGCCGGCGCTGATCCGCCATGCGCTGAAGCAAGCACATATCAAGGCGATCCTGGCGCAGAAGCCATTGGCGCTGTCCCTTGAAGAGGCCGTCAAACTCCGCGACGAGGCGGCCAAGGCCGACAAGATCCTCTCGGTCAACCAGAACATGCGTTACGACCAGTCGATGCGCGTCTTGAAGCAGATCATCGACAGCGGCGCGCTCGGCGACATCGTTTTCGCCCAGATCGACATGCATGCGATCCCGCACTGGCAGAGCTTCCTCGAGGACTATGACCGGCTGACGCTCGCCAATATGAGCGTCCACCATCTCGACGTATTGCGCTTCCTGTTCGGCGATCCCCTGGAGATCACCACCCTGACCCGCAAGGACCCGCGCACCCGCTTCGACCATTCGGACGGCATCACCGTGTCGACGATCAAGTTCCCGTCCGGCGTGCTCGCCGTATCGCTGGAGGATGTCTGGTCCGGGCCGCGCCAGGAGGGCTACAAGGACGACCAGCACATCAATTGGCGCGTCGACGGCACCAAGGGCGTCGCCAAGGGTACCATCGGCTGGCCGACTGGCGCTGCCTCGACGCTGACCTATGCCTCGACCGAGACCACCGGTGGTGAATGGGTGACACCCAGCTGGGACACGATGTGGTTCCCGCATGCTTTTATCGGCGTCATGGAGCAGCTCCAGCACGCGGTCAAGACGGGCGAGCCGCCGGCGCTGTCGGTCGCCGACAACGTCAAGACTATGGCGCTAGTCGAAGCCGGCTATCGTTCGATCGACAAGGGCCGGACAGTCAAACTTTCCGAAATATCAACTGACTGAATCACTTACAGGGAGGACTTCACACCATGATGCAGGCAGGTATTTTCACGGGTTATTTCCCGTATGGCCTCAAGGAGACCGCGCAGAAGATCCGGGCGCTCGATTTCAACACCGTGCAGCTCGACCTGCATTTCAGGGATATCGACCTTTCCGCCGGACAGATCACTAGGGACAAGGCCAAGACTGTCCGCGATACGTTCCGCGACCACAATCTGCCGATCTGCTGTGTATCGGGCTATACCAACATCATCCATCCGGACCTGGGCGAGCGCGAGCGGCGCGTCGGCTATTTGAAGGAGATCATCCGCAACGCACGCCATTTCGGCACCCCTTACGTGATCTCGGAAACCGGTACCTACAACACCGACTCCGACTGGGTGCATCACCCGAAGAACAAGACCGAGGAAGGTTTTGCGGAATGCCGCAAGGTCATCGCCGACCTTGCCCAGACCGCCTATGACCACGGCGCGGTCTTCCTGCTCGAAACCTATGTCAACAATGTCGTCGGCTCGGTCGAAGAGACGGTGAGGATGTTCGCGCAGGTCGACCACCCAGGCCTCGGCCTGCTGATGGACCCGACCAACTATTTCGAAACGCACAACATCGACAGGATGGACCAGATCCTGAACCAGGTGTTCGACACGCTGACCGACAAGATCAAGATAGCCCACGCCAAGGACGTCAAACGCTCCGGCGGCGACAAGTCGGAGAAGCACGCCGACATCGGCGACGAGGACGCGCTGGAGAGCCACACTTTCCGCGGCGTCGGCGAGATCGAGCTGCCGGCGCCCGGTCTCGGTTCGCTGAACTACGACCTCTATCTCAAGCGGCTGGCCGAAAAGCACCCGAACATCCCGGTCATCATCGAGCATCTTTCGGAAGACGACGTGCCGCGCGCCAAGAAATTCCTCGACGGGAAATTCCGCGCCAACGGACTGTGATGACGCGGTTCGGCTACGAAACAAGGGAGGAAGAGAAATGTTGAAATTCGCGTTGAAAATCGCGGCCGCGGCGACCGTTCTCGCCGGCGTGACCATGGCCTCGGCGCTGGCACAGGACGCCCAGAAGACGTTCTACCTGCTGTCGCATGGCGGCCCATCGGATGCCTTCTGGATCGACTGGAATGCCGGCGCCACCAAGGCCTGCGACCAGCTCAAGGTGACCTGCAAGATCTCGTTCAGCGGTGGCGACATGGCGGCGCAGAAGGAGGCTTTCAACTCCGCACTTGCCGCCAAGCCGGACGGCATCGCCACGACCTCGGCGCAGCCCGGCCTGTGGACCGAGGAGGTCAAGGCAGCCAAGGCGGCCGGTATCCCGATCGTGTTCTTCAACACCGACGATCCGGCAACCGGCCGGCAGGCCTATGTCGGCGCCGACCTCAAGGAGGCCGGTGTCATCTGGGCGAAATATCTGGTCGACCACAAGATGGTGAAGCAGGGCGACAAAGTGTTCCTGCCGGTCGAAGTGCCGGGCGCCAGCTACCAGCAGCTCGAGACCGAAGGCATCGCCAGCGTCTTCGATCCGCTCGGCATCAAATATGATGTGGTCGATTGCGGCACCGATCCGGCCGGCATCATCGCCAAGATGACCGACTACATGGTCGCCAACAACCCGCCGGCGATCATCGCGCTCGGCGATTCCGTCGCGGCCAGCGTCAAGCGGGTGTTCGACGGCGCCGGCGTGCCGGCCGGCAAAATCCCGGTCGTCGGCTGGGGCAATTCGAAGGAAACGGCCGAGTCAGTGAAGTCCGGCTTCATCAACGCGGCTGCCTGGCAGTTCCCGTCAGCGCAGGGCTTCATGCCGGTGGCGCTGCTCGGGTTGGCCGCCGCTGGCGAACCGATCGGCTACGACATCCACACGTTCAGCCTCTACGACGCGTCGAGCGTCGAACCGATCCTGAAACTCTACAACAAGTGATTGGAACTGACGCTCGCCGCGCAGGCGGCGGGCGTCACCCTGAGATATGGTCGAAACAGTCATGACAATTGCCGCAGAAGAGGAAATGCCGCGTGCCAAACGCAGGTCGAGCCTGATGCGCTCGCCACAGTTCTCTTCGCTCGTCATCCTGATTGTCCTGCTGGCGGTGTTCGCGATCGCCGACGCCAATTTCCTGTCGCCGCTCAACATCTCCAACATGATGGCGTTCCTGCCCGAGCTCGGCATCATCGCCCTCGGCATGACGCTGCTTCTGACGGCGGGCGAGTTCGACCTTTCGGTCGGTGCCGTGTTCGGGCTGGCGCCGGTCGTCGTCATGCTGCTGGTGCAGAACGGCGGCTTTGATATTGGCGTCGCGCTGCTGGCCGGCCTGCTGCTCTGCATAGCGATCGGTGCGATCAACGGGCTGATCGTCACCAAGATCGGCATCTCGTCCTTCCTGGTGACGCTGTCGATGCTACTGGTGGTGCGCGGGGCAGCGCTTTACATCACGCAAGGATTTCCGCTGAAATCCTGGGACCAGCCGGGCTTCTTCGTAACGCTGCTGGCCGGCAGCTTCAATATCGGAACGTTCCGTTTCTATACCTCGCTGTGGTGGTTCATCGGCCTGTCGCTACTGGCGATCTATGTGCTGCGCTACGCCAAGCTCGGCAACTGGATCAGTGCTATCGGCTCGAACCGTAACGCTGCCGTGGCGCGTGGCGTGCCGGCCGATGCGGTCAAGATCTGGCTGTTCATCCTGACCTCGGTGCTTGCCGGTCTCGCCGGCATGATCAGCGCCTTTCGCATCTCTGCCGCCTCGCCGGTGGCCGGCACCGGGTACGAGCTCGAAGTGATCGCCATGGTGGTGGTTGGCGGCACCGCGCTGACCGGTGGACGCGGCACCATTTTAGGCACCATCGTCGGCGCGCTGATGCTGCGCAGCATCCGCAACGGCATCGTGCTGATCGGCGTGCCTGGGCTCGCCTACAACATCTTCGTCGGCGTCATCATCCTTGCCATGCTCATCCTGCACGCTTTGCTGCAGAAGAACGCCGCCAGGAGCTGATCATGGAAGTGCTTCGGCTGCAGAATTTGCAAAAGTCCTTCGGCAGCGTCCGCGCCCTGAAGAGCGCCTCCTTCACGCTCAACGAGGGCGAAGTGGTGGCCTTGCTCGGCGAGAACGGCGCCGGGAAATCGACGCTGATCAAGGCGATCTCGGGCGTGTTTCCGGTCGATCGCGGCGAGATCTATGTGCGCGGCCAGAAGGTCTCCATCCGCTCGACGCGCGACGCGATGGATCTCGGCATCGAGACCATCCACCAGGACACCTCGCTGGCTCCCGATCTCAGCATCGCGCGCAATCTTTTCCTCGGCCGCGAACCGGTCAATCTCAAATGGCTGGGCGTGTTCGCGCCGCTCGATCTCGCCAAATTGCGCGATGCCGCCTCGGCGCTTTTGAAGCGCGTCGGCATCTCGAAGAAACTCGACGCCGATGCACTGGTCAGCACGCTGTCGGGCGGCGAGCGCCAATCGATCGCCATTTCGCGTGCCATGCAATTTGCCGCCAAGGTCATCATCCTCGACGAGCCGACCAACAATCTCGGCGTCGAGGAAACGCACGGCGTGCTGCGCTTCGTCAAGGAAGTGCGCGACGCCGGTCACTCGGTGCTTTTGATCACCCACAACATCCATCACGTCTTCCAGGTCGCCGATCGCATCATCGTCATGCGCCGCGGCGAGATCGTCGCCGAGCAGACGGTCGCCGATACCGATCTGCTGACCGTGGAAAGCATCATCACCGGTGCCGACATGTCGGCCCTGCTCAAGGAGACGAGAGCGAAGTGAAGGACGGGAGCAAAGTGAAAGAACTGGCCGTCACATGGTAGAGCTTTACGGCAAGACGCTGTCGCGCCGGCAGGTCTCGGAACGCTCCGGCATGCTGTCGCAGTTCGCCGGCGTGCGGCTGATGACGCTTGGCGACGGCGTCGAGCGCGGCATCCGCATGCTCGAATTCCGCACCGGCTCCGGCCTGCGCTTCACCGCGCTGGTCGACCGGGCGCTCGATATCGCCGATTGCGACTTCAGGGGCCAGGCGATCGGCTGGCACTCGCCGAGCGGTTTTCGCCATCCCGGCCTGCACGAATATGAAGGCGAGGAGGGATTGGCGTGGGCGCGGTCGTTTTCCGGCCTTCTGCTGACCTGCGGCCTCGACCATATATTGTTCATGAACGAAGTACCGGCCGATACCTACAACTACCCGCCGAAGAAGACGGTGCGCCATTCGCTGCACGGCCGTGTCAGCACCATTCCGGCGCGGCTGACCGGCTATGGCGAGACCTGGGACGGCGACCGCTGCGTGTTGTGGGCCGAAGGCATCGTCCAGCAATCGACTGTATTCGGCGAGGATCTGCACCTGCTGCGGCGGATCGAGGCCGATGTCGGCGGCAACGAGATCCGGCTTTCGGACCGTGTCGTCAATCACGGTTTCAACCGTACGCCGCATATGTATTTCTACCACATCAATGTCAGCCATCCGGTACTCGACGAGGGCGCGCGCTACCTGGCGCCGATCCGCGACGTCGTCTGGGCAGGCCATGCCGGCGAGCGCTATGAAGCGCAGAAGGTCGGCTACCGCACGGTGCCGGCGCCGCAACCGGGGTTCAAGGAACAGGTCTGGCAGCATGAACTCGGCGCCGACAGCACTGGCGAAGTCCCGGTGGCGGTGGTCAACGACAGGCTCGGCCTCGGCTTCGAGGTCGTCACGCGCAAGGACCAGTTGCCCTGCGCCTATCAATGGCAGAATTTCCAGGCCGGGCAGTACGCGCTTGGGATCGAGCCCTCGACGCATCATGTGCTGGGAAATCTGGCGGCGCGCGAACGCGGCGAGATGATCTGGCTGGAGCATGGCGAGAGCCGCTCCTACGATGCGGCGTTCCGGGTCCTCGACGGCGCCGGCGAGATCGCCGCCGCCGAAAGCCGGATCGCTGCAATCGCCAGGCAGCCGCAGCAGGATTATCCCCAGCCGTCGGGCCGTTTTCCTGTTCTTGGAGGCAGGTCGTGATAATGGCGAAGACGATACGGGACACCAGTTGGGAGGCTGGTTCCGGCCGGAGCGGGGAGGGTTCGCGGCCGATCGGGAATTGGAGGTCACAATGGCTGGCACGGTAAAGCGCGATTACAGCCTGGTCGGCGAAAGCACGCGCAGGGCGATCGAGACGGGACTGGCCTCGGCGGAGTGGTACCACACGGATGTCCCCCGCAAGGCGATCAAGGAGTTGATGCAGCGCTCAGACGGTCCGGCGATCCGCGACACGATCATCTGGATCGTCGCCATCCTCGGCTCCGCCGCCGGCGCCATCTATTTCTGGGGTACCTGGTGGTGCGTGCCGTTCTTCTTCGTCTACGGCGTGCTCTACGGCTCGTCCAGCGACTCGCGCTGGCACGAATGCGGCCATGGCACTGCCTTCCGCACGCGCTGGATGAACGATGTCGTCTACCAGATCGCCAGCTTCATGCTGATGCGCAACCCGGTGACCTGGCGCTGGAGCCATGCCCGTCACCACACCGATACCATCATCGTCGGCCGCGACGCCGAGATCGCCGTGATGCGCCCGCCGGACCTTTTGCGTGCGGCGCTGGCTTTCACCGGCATCCTCGATTTTCGCTATTCGCTTCCGGCACTGGTACGCCAGGCGTTCGGCAAGCTGACGCCCGACGAGAAAAGCTACGTTCCCGAGATGGAACAGCACAAGGCCGTCATCGCGGCGCGCTGGCATATTGCCATCTACATCGCCACAATAGCACTCGCCCTTTTCATGCAGTCGTGGGTGCCGGTGGTGCTCATCGGCGTGCCGCGCCTTTACGGCACCTGGCACATGGTGATGACCGGCCTGCTGCAGCACATCGGTCTGGCCGACAACGTCGTCGATCACCGGCTCAACACCCGTACCGTGTACATGAACCCGATCAGCCGGTTCATCTACTGGAACATGAACTACCACGTCGAGCACCACATGTTTCCGATGGTGCCCTATCACGCGCTGCCCAGGCTGCATGAATTGATCAAGCACGATCTGCCGGAGCCGAACCCGTCGATATGGCATGCCTATCGCGAGGTCTGGCCTGTCCTGCTCAGGCAGCTCAAATACGAGGATTATTTCCTCAAGCGCGAACTGCCGCCAACCGCACGGCCCTATCGTGGCGAATTCCACGAAGTGAACATGTCGGCAGCGGCTGAGTAGGTACTGCGCACCAGCGCAACGCAGAAATTTCAGGAGAGATAGAGATGGCCGATTGGGTCGAAGCGTGCGCCGTGGACGATGTCGAAGAGGAAGATGTCATCCGCTTCGACCATGGCGGCCGCACCTTCGCGATCTACCGTTCGCCGGACGATGAATTCTTCGCCACCGATGGGTTTTGTACGCATGAGAAGGCGCATCTGGCCGATGGGCTTGTGATGGACGACATCATCGAATGCCCCAAGCACAATGGCCGCTTCAATTATAAGACCGGGCAGGCGAAGGGCGCTCCCGTTTGCGTCAATCTCGCGACCTATCCAGTCAAGGTCGAAGCTGGCAAGGTGATGATCCAGATCGCCTGACCGGCCTTCTGTCACGTAGCAAAGGGGACCAAAATCCATGAGCCGGAAAAGACCGACCGTCGCAGATCTGCGTGCCATGAAGGGCAAGCGGCAGCTGACGATGCTGCGCGTGCTGACGATGGACGAGGCCGAGGCCGCCGAACGCGCCGGCGTCGATATCGTCTCGGTGCCGCCGGAGCTGGTACTCAATCCGCAATACCGCGATGCGGCACCCAGCCTGTTCACCATGCCGGGCGAGAATTTCTTCGAAATCGGCACCGCCGATGATTTCGTCCGCTGGGCGTTCCGGCTCTACAAGGCCAGCGCCGATGCGGTCTATTGCAGCGCCGGGTACGCCACCATCAAGCGGATGGCCGACGATGCCATTCCGGTGATCGGCCATGTCGGCCTCATCCCGTCACGCGCCACCTGGACGGGCGGCTTCAAGGCTGTCGGCAAGACCGCCGATACCGCCATGCAGGTGTTCGAGGCGGTGAAGCAACTGGAGGCCGCCGGCGCGATCGGCGCCGAGATCGAGGTGGTGCCGGTCGAGGTGGCCAAGGCGATTTCGGAACGCACGTCGCTGATCATGCTGTCGATGGGAGCGGGCACCGGCTGTGACGCGCAGTATCTGTTCGCCGACGACATCCTCGGCCAGAACCGTGGCCACATGCCGCGCCATTCCAAGGTCTATCGCAATTTCGCCGCCGAATACGATCGCCTGCAGGCCGAACGAATCGCTGCCTTCTCCGAATATGTCGCCGATGTGAACAGCCTGGCCTATCCCGAAGACAGGCACGTCGTGCACATGGACCCGGACCAGCTCAGCCTGTTCCTGGAGAAGATCGAAGCCGCATAAGACGCCCCGGCAGCGGCACAAAGCATCATCGCGGATCGTGAAAGGCCGGTTCGGCGCCAGGGCCGGGTCATCGCATGGCCGGCTGCGATGCCACACGAAAGTTTGTTGGACCAGGTCTGGACGGCACCGGCCAGATGCTGTTGAAGCCGGTGCGTAATCGGTTTGCCGGACAATTGTGCGGTTGCCGATGGAGCGGGTGAAAATTCCCCTTCGGACAGTTCTGTGCATGACCGCCATTCCCGAAAACAAAGCCTTGCCCGAAACCGCGCCGGCGGCGCGGCAAGCCCGGCGGGTGGCGCTGATCGTCGCCGTCGCCTTCTTCATGCAGCTTCTGGATTCGACCATCATCTCGACGTCGCTGCCGCAGATGGGAGAATCCTTCGGCGTGCCGGCGGTGGCGATGAGCATCGGCATCACCGTCTATATGCTGACCATGGCGGTGTTCGTGCCGCTGTCCGGCTGGGTTGCCGACCGTTTTGGCGCGCGCAACATCTTCCTCGTGGCGATCGCCCTGTTCACATTGGCCTCGCTCGTTTGCGGCATCTCACAGAACCTGGCCGAGTTCGTCGCCGCACGCGCGGTTCAGGGCCTGGGCAGCGCGCTGATGACGCCGGTCGGCCGCATCCTGGTATTGCGCAACGCGCCGAAATCCGAGCTTCTCAACGCCACGGCGCTGATCACCTGGCCGGCGCTGTTTGCGCCGGTGGTCGGGCCGGTGCTTGGCGGCTTCATCACCACCTATCTCTCCTGGCACTGGAATTTCTTCATCAACATCCCGCTTGGCGTTGCCGGTTTGGCACTGGTCGCCCGCTTCATTCCCGGCGACCGCGAAGCTGGGGCCAAGCCACTCGACTGGCCGGGCTTCCTGCTGACCTCGGTGGGGCTCGCCGCGATGCTCTATGGCCTCGAGCGCATCGCGCATCCGGAAGAGGGTGTGTTGCCGACCGTGGCACTGCTCGGCACGGGCATTTTGGTCGGCTGGCTGGCGGTGCGGCATCTGCAACGCGCCAACCATCCGCTGCTCGACCTCACAGCTTTCAAGGTGCAGACCTTTGCCATCTCGACGCTGTCGGCCGGCACGATCTTCCGCATCGCCATCAACGCCACGCCGTTCCTGCTGCCGCTTTTGTTCCAGGTCGGCTTCGGCCTGAGCCCGGTCGATGCCGGCATGATGATCCTGGCCTATTTCCTCGGCAATCTCGGCATGAAGGCGGTGACGACGCCGACACTGAGGCGCTTCGGCTTCCGTTCGGTGCTGATCGTCAACGGGGTGATCGCCTCTTTATCGATCATGGCCTGCGCGGCGCTTTCGCCGCAGACGCCGCAAGCGTTGGTGGTGGTGCTGATGCTGATCGCCGGCCTTTCGCGCTCGATGCAGTTCACCGCGCTCAACACACTGGCCTTCGCCGATGTGGCCTCACCGCAGCGCAGCTCGGCGGCGACGTTGTCCAGCATGCTGCAGCAGATGGCGATGCTGTTCGGCGTAGCGGTCGCCGCGGCACTGCTCAACCTGTCGCAGATCGCCAGGGGCGCTGCGGCGCTCGATCTCGTCGACTTCCGACTTGCCTTCGTGGCGATCGGCGTAATCGGGCTCGTCGCCTCGTGTCGCTTCCTGGCGTTGCCGAAGGCTGCCGGCGCCGAGGTCTCGGGCCATGTTTTGCGGATTTGACGCAGGAATCCAGCGGCAATCGCGGACATAAATTATGCCTGCTTCGCTCGTTCCGGAGCAAACCTTTGCCGGCGGTCCGATCGGCGCGATCAATTGCAAAACAGCTTGAGTTCCCGGCATTGCGCCAGCCTCGCCAATCGGTTTGTCCAACTGCGGAATTTCCTCGCAAGCCGGCCTGCAATGCGCGGATTCATTTGACGAATTGGTCTTGAGCCGATTAGCTTTCGTTCCGATGGCCGCAGAGGGAGCAGGGCGTAGCCATCGCGGGTGAAAGCGGGCAATGAACGCGACCGGCTGGCTAAACTGGAGAAGCCTTAACCAGGAGGGCATTGTCTTTGCCATCGCGGTTGTGCTGTTCATTGCCGCCGCCATCGGACTGCCCGGGTTTATCAATTCGAACAATCTCGTTGCCATCGTGCGCTCGGTCTCGGTGCTGGGCATATTGGCGCTCGGCATGGCGGTCGTCATCATCGGCAGGGGCATCGACCTGTCGGCGGTGGCGATCATGGCGATGTCGGTCGCGTGGTATCTGCAACTGCTGAATTCGGGGATGCCCGACGGGCTGGCCTTCGCCTATGTGCTCGCTGGCGTTCTCGCCATCGGGCTGTTGAACGGAATCCTGGTCGCCTACGCCGAGGTCCCGGCGATCTTCGTGACGCTGGCGACCGCGTCCTTCGTCTTCGGCTATGTGCGTTCACAATTGATCACGCAGGACGCCGTGCCGGTGCCGCCCGGCCATTGGGTCGAGCTTCTGGGCGGGCTGCGTTTCCTCGACATCCCGGTCGAGGTGTTTGTCTTCGCCGGGCTGGCTTTCGCCTTCTTCCTGTTCCTGCGCTACACCAAATGGGGCCGCTACGTCTATTTCGCCGGCGACAACCCGGTCGCGGCGCGCAATATCGGCATTCCAGTGCGCCCGATGCTGGTGCTGCGCTACGTGCTGTCGGCCCTGGTCTCGCTGGTGGCTGGCCTGCTCACCGCCGCCAGCCTGCATTCAATCAACACCCGCATCGTCAATTCCACGCTGCTCTACGACATCGTGCTGGTGGCGGTGATCGGCGGCATCGGTCTGTCTGGCGGGCGGGGCGGGGTGCGCAACGTGCTGGTGGGTGCCGCGCTGATCGGCATCCTGCTCAACGCCATGACCATCATCGACATTCCGCTGCTCTATCAGAACCTGATCAAGGCCGCGATCCTGCTGGCGGCGATCATCGTCGATGGGTTCATCAATCCGCGCGACGAGCAGACCGCGCAGCAAGGCGACATTTAGACTGACGCGAACGGTTGGGGCCGGCCGCGAACGACATACCAAACCAGAGGATGTGACATGAAAATCATCAGGACATTTATGGCTGCCGCGGCAGCGCTTGCCATCTCCGCCTTCGTGGCGCCGGGCTTCGCTGCAGAAGATCCGGGTCCGGCCGCCTATTCGCAAGCGCTCAAGGGCAAGCGTGTGATGCTGGTGCCGATGGCGATGGGCTTCGACCTGGCACAGGGCTGGGCGCATTACCTGAAGACGGAGGTCGAGGCCTGGGGCGGCGTGTTCGAGACGCGTGATCCGAACTGGGTGGTCGATGCCGGCGCGCAGGCGATAACCGACGCAATCTCGTCGGACGCCAGGCCGGACGTGCTGATCATCCATTCGCCGGACCTCAATTCCTATGCCAAGCTGATGAAGAAGGCGCAGGCGGCCGGCACCTATGTGCTTTTGGTCGACAATCCGGCGAACTTCCCGGCCGATGCCTTTGTCGGCAGCGACTGGGATCGGCTCGGCCAGCTGGAAGCCGAAGCGGCGATCAAGGGTTGTGGGCCGAACTCCTCCAAGAAGATCGGGCTGGTGCAGGGCGACCAGGCCAACTCATCGAGCCTCTACCAGTATGCCGGCATCATGAAGGTGCTGGACAAGAACCCCGACTTCAAGGTCGTGGCCAAGCCGGACTCCAACTGGGATGCGACGACCTCGCGCAACGTGACGACGACAATGCTGCAGCAGAACCCCGACATCTGCGCCATCATCGATTTCTGGGATGGTGACGCGACCGGCGCATCGGCTGCGATCCGCGATGCCAAGCTCGAGGGCAAGGTGTTCCTGGTCACCACCGGTGGCGGCGAGAAAACCGCCGACTGCGACAAGCTGCAGGACGGCACCTATGGCGCGGTGGTGATGACCGACCTTGCCCGCCAGTCGGGTGACATGAACGCCGTCATAAAATTCCTGTTGCAGAGCGGCCAGCCGGCCGGCACCTCGCACACCTACATCTACACGCTGGAGAAGGCGACGACCAAGGCCGACCTCAAGCCGGACAGCTGCTGGGATTTGAAAGCACTGCAAGCCGAAGCTGCGGCCAAGTAGGCCGGCTTTCCTGAGCTTCGCGCTGCCCCTCATCCGCCTGCCGGCACCTTCTCCCCGTATAGTGACGGAGAGAAGGGATACGCTCCAACGCTGGCGACCCCCTCTCCCCGTCTCTATACGGGGAGAGGGTAAGGGTGAGGGGCAGCGCAAACCTGAGGCGATTGTTCTGCGGATAGCCCGGCCCCTTTTTCCCTTTTCTCTCGAATAGCAGCAACCGATGTCCTTTCGCGAACGCCTCCAGTCCTGGCGCTACAATCTCGTGCCCGACCATCTCGTCGGCGAGATATTGAGCAAACGCTGGACCGACAACGCAATTCCGTTCCTGGCGCTGGTGGCGACGCTCGGCGTGTTCGGTTCGATCATTCCCGGCTTCTTCAAGCCGATGTCGCTACAGGAATCGACCCGCCAGCTCGGCGAGTTCTCGCTGGTCGTCACCGGCACGACGGTGGTCATGCTTGGCGGCGGCATCGACCTTTCGGTCGGCTCGATCTTCGCGCTGTCCTGTTTTTCCGCCGTGTTCGTCTTCTTCATCCTCGAACAGTCGGTGTGGCTGGCGCTGGCCGCCTCGATCGTCACCGGCCTGCTGTTCGGCGCGATCAATGGCTATCTGATCGGCTATTTCCGCCTGCGCGCTTTCCTGACGACACTGGTCACCTTCATTTTCGGGCGGGCGCTGTTCGACATACTGGTCACCACCTATGCCGCCGACGTCCAGCTTTCCGATGCCACATCGGATGTGCTGGACTTCATCGGCGACGATACCTTCTGGGGCCTGTCGGTTGCGGTGTGGGCGGCGATTATCCTGGCCATCATTACCCACGTCGCGCTGACGCGCTCGCGGCCCGGCTGGCACGTGCAGGCGGTAGGCGGGTCGCGGCGCTCGGCCCACAATGCCGGCATCCGCGTGCGCCGCACCGTGTTCATGACTTATGTGTTCTCCGGCTTCTGCGCCTCGCTCGGCGGCTTTCTCATCGCCTGCCGGCTGAGCGGGGCAGGGCCGGGAACCGGCCTCAACCTTGAGGTCATGGCGTTGACGGCGGCGGTCGTCGGCGGCGTCAGCCTGGGCGGCGGCCGCGGTTCGGTGATCAAGGGGCTGATGGGCGCGATCATCGTGCTGACGATGACCAACGGGCTGATCCGGCTGGGCTATGGCACCGGCACCAACCAGATGGTGCTGGGCATCATGCTGGCCGTCGCCGTCACCATCGACATTCGCTGGCTGAAGAACCGCCACAAGGTTCTGGACGAGGTCTATGTCGCACCGGTCTACCTGAAGATGGGGGCAACGCAGTCGGCGGCACCGGGCTCGGGCACCCCTTACGAACTCGACAACCGATTGTCGGAGGCCGACCATATCGGGCTCGGCGAGCTGGAAGGGCCGGAAGACGTCATCCTCGACCGCGACGACCATCTCTATTGCGGCACCAGGCATGGCGAGATCGTCCGTTTCTTCGCGCCGGACTATAAACGCTCGGAGGTCTTTGCCCATATTGGCGGCTTCCCGCTCGGCCTGGCCTTCGACAAGACAGGCAATCTGATCAGCTGCGTCGGCGCCATGGGCCTTTATTCGGTCTCGCCGCAGCGCGAGGTGAAGCGGCTTTCGGCGGAAACGTCGCGCTCCTGGACCTCGATCGTCGACGATGCGCGGCTGCGCGACCCCAATGATTGCGACATCGCGCCGGACGGCCGCATCTACTTCACCGATTCCACCAAGCGCTATGACGCGCACGACTGGGCGCTGGATTCGATCGAGAACCGCGCCACCGGGCGGCTGCTCGTCTATGACCCGAGGGACGGCTCGACGAAAACGCTGCTCGACGGCTACCGCTATACCAACGGCGTGTGCATGGCGCATGACGGCAAGTCGCTGTTCTTCGCCGAAAGCTGGGCCTGCCGCGTGCATCGCTATTGGCTGGTAGGGCCGAAAGCAGGCAGCGCCGAATGCGTCATCCGCGACATGCCGGGTTACCCCGACAACATCAACCGAGCGTCAGACGGCAATTACTGGATGGCCTGGCTCGGCATGCGCACGCCGAGCTTCGACCTGTCGCTGCGCCACCCCGACATGCGCAAGCGCATGACGCGCCGGTTGCCGCAGGACGAATGGCTTTTTCCCAACATCAACACCGGCGGTGTGGTGAAATTCAACGAGAAGGGCGGCATCGTCGAAGCGATGGGCGATCTGTCGGGCGCCGCGCATCCGATGGTCACCTCGATGCGCGAGCACAAGGGTTTTCTGTTCGTCGGCGGTATTCTCAACAACCGCATCGGCCGCTACAGTATTGCCGGGGCCGACCCGAACTGGACCAGCCCTGCTTCCTATTGGGGAGCAAAGGCATGATGCTGGACCCGATCCTCGACATCTTCCGCGGCAAGGCGGTGACCATCCCGCCGCTCGACGGCGCCTTCAGGCCGAACACGCTGCTGGACGATGTTGCGGCCTTCGCCGAACTGCCCGAGCCCGATAATCTGCTGGTCGCCGACGGCCGGCTGCTGGCGTCCAGCGGCAATGCCCTCTACGCGCTCGCCGCCGGTGGCGCGCCTGTTCTGGTCGAGACATTTCCGGCCGCGGTCACCGCGCTCGCGCGCTCGCCCGCCGGCGAACTGACGGTCGGGCTCGAAAGCGGCAGGCTGCTGATTGCAGGCAACGAGGCCGCCCTGCCGGCCGAGATCCGCTGCATAACAGCACTCGCCTACGCGGAAGATGGCACGCTTTGGCTGGCCAATGGCTCGGCCGAACACGTGCCGTCGGAATGGGCCGCCGATCTGATGAAGAAGGGTGCGTCGGGTTCGCTGTGGAAGCGCGATCCGGCAGGCAGCGAATTCCGCAAGCTCGCCGGTGACATCGCCTTTCCCTATGGGCTGCATCCAACCGGCAAGGACGTGTTGGTCGGCGAGAGCTGGCGGCACCAACTCGTCCGCTTCGACGGCGCGACAGGCAGCCGCTCGACGGTGCTGGCGCATCTGCCCGGCTATCCCGCGCGGCTATCGCCCGCCGCCGATGGCGGTGCCTGGCTGGCGCTGTTTGCGCCCCGCAACCGTTTGATCGAATTCGTGCTGCAGGAAAAGCACTATCGAAACGACATGCTGGCGCAAGTGTCGCCGCAACACTGGATCGCGCCGGCACTCGCCTCCAACCGCAGCTTCCTCGAGCCGCTGCAATGCGGCGGCATCCGCACCATGGGCATCCACAAGCCATGGTCGCCGAGCCGCTCCTACGGGCTGGTGGTCAGGCTCGATCGGGACATGCGGCCGCAGTACAGCCTGCACAGCCGCGCCAACGGCACGCGCCACGGCATCTGCAGCGTGGCGGAGACAGACGGTCGCCTGTTCATTGCCTCGAAAGGCGGCGATTGCCTGCTGGCCATCGATCTGGCTTCAGGAGGGCATCGCTGATGGAACCGATCGTCCGCCTGGAAAACGTGACCAAGACCTATCGCGGTGTGCCTGCGGTGAAGAATGTCAGCTTCGAGCTGCGCAAGGGTGAGATCCACGCGCTGCTCGGCGAGAACGGTGCAGGAAAATCGACGCTGACCAAGATCATCGCCGGCGTTGTCGACGCGACATCGGGAAAGATGTTCCACAAGGGTCAGGAGATCGCCTACGCCTCGCCGCATGCGGCACTTGAAGCCGGCATCGCCATGGTGTTCCAGGAAACCAGCCTGGTGCCGTCGATGACGGTGGCGCAGAACCTCTACCTCGGCACGGAGCGCTTTCTCAACCGGCTGCGCGGCACCTATATCTCGGCGCAGCAGTTCCTGCAGTCGCTGAATTTTCCCGTCGACCCCAATGCCATGGTGGCGACGCTGGGCGCGGCCAAGCGGCAGATGGTCGAGATCGCGCGCGCCGTCCACCACAATGCCGAGATCATCATCTTCGACGAGCCGACGGCGACGCTGACGCCAGAGGAAAAGCGGCACTTCTTCGCGCTGATCCGCCGGCTCAAGGCAAGGGGCGTGTCGATCGTCTTCATCAGCCATGCGCTTGAAGAAGCGCTTGATATCGCCGACCGCATCACCATCCTGCGCGACGGCGAGCTGGTGATCACCGACGACACCGCAGCCTTCGATCGCGACAGGATCGTCGCGGCGATGGTCGGACGGACGCTGTCGGGACAGCTCTACAGCCAGCGCGACGAGGCCAGGCTGCGCAGGGCCGGCAGGAAGGTGCTGTCGGTACAGGACATCTCGATGAGCAATGTCGTGCGCAACAATTCCTTCTCGATCTTCGAGGGCCAGATCACCGGCGTGTTCGGGCTGATCGGCTCGGGCCGCACCGAGACGTTCAAGATCGTCTCCGGCATCTACAAGCGCGACTTCCTGCGCGGCGGCAGCATTGAACTGCACGACCGGCCGGTGCGCTATCTCGTCCCCAGCGAGGCGGTGGCGGACGGCATCGTCTATGTCACCGAAGACCGCAAGAGCGAGGGGATTTTCGAGACGATGGACGTCGCCGAGAACCTGTTCGGCGGCTTCCTGGCGGCAGGGCGGGAAAAGGGCTGGGTGATCAATGCGCAGGAGATGCGGGCGCTGTCTGCCGAATGGACCAGGACGCTGAACGTCAAGGCGATCAACGATAATGCGCGCGTGGTCGAGCTTTCCGGAGGCAACCAGCAGAAGGTGGTGATCGGCAAGGGGCTGGTGCAGAAGCCGCGCATCGTCATCTTCGACGAGCCGACGCGCGGCGTCGATGTCGGCGCCATCGCCGAGATCCACCAGATCATCAACCGGCTGGCCGATGAAGGCCTCGCAGTCGTCGTCATCTCGTCCTACCTGCCGGAGATTATGAACCTGTCCGACCGCATCCTGGTCTGCCGGCAGGGCCGCATCGTCGAGGAGTTCTCGCCGGCGGAGGCGACGGAGGAGAAGATCATGTACGCGGCCGTGCATTAGGTTCCCGGGCGATGCGTACTTCGACAATTGGCCGAGTCGCCAGTCCATTCGTCATCCTGGGGCGAAGCAAGGAGCGCAGCGACGCGGCGCAGACCCCAGGATCCATGCCGCGACTTTCGAGTGCTGCAGCGGTGCAGAATTCTGTTTCGCTGCGTTCTTCGGCTAAGGTCACGGCATGATGGGGTGGACGGCGCCCGACGGCATCGGATGTGCCAGAATGAGTTCGTTGAGATCTCAAACAAGGGAGCC
>NZ_JAMYUA010000042.1:0-51672 GCF_040322715.1 Mesorhizobium sp. M0106
ACGGCTCTGCAGGACGCGGCCTCGGTCGCCGGCCTGCTGGTCACCACCGAAGCCATGATCGCGGAGGCTCCGAAGAAGGAGTCGGCTGGCGGCGGCATGCCTGGCGGCATGGGCGGCGGCGGCATGGGCGGCATGGGTGGCATGGATTTCTAATCCAGCCAATCTCGCAAGCTTACGGAAAGGGCGGCAGCGATGCCGCCCTTTTTGTTTGCTTCATAGCGGGCTGCCCCGGCTCAAGCGGCGATATCAATGCACCGCGGCAGCGGCACTCTTGGCCGGCAATGCCCCCTCAATCAGCGCCGCGACCTCATCGGCTACCGCCAGCACCGGGGCGCGGTCGTGGGTGGCGCGTGCGATCACCATCAGCCCTTCCAGCGATGATTCGACCAGCAATGCGAGCGCGTACGCGCGGCGCTCGGGCACCCCTGCCCTGACGAAGGCCGCCCTGAGCAAGCCTATCCACTGCTCGAAGGCGGACCGGCACAATTCGGCCAGTTCCGGCACGTCTGTCGGCGAGTCCAACACCACGGGCGCGATCGGGCAACCGAGCGTGAACCGATTGTCCTCCAACATGCGGGCGACCGACTGGTAAATGTGGTGGACGGCCACCGCCGGATCCTTTTCGGCAGCGAGTGCGGCGTCCAGCCTCTGCGTCACATCGGCGACGCTGTCGCGCGTCACCTCGATGACCAGCTGGTCCTTGCCGCCCGGAAAATGAAAATAGAGCGAGCCTCTCGGCGCGCCTGAGGCGCTCAATATGTCGTTGAGCGAAGTGCCGTGATAGCCGCGCTGCCGAAGCAGGCGTCCCGTGGTCTCGAGTATGCGGGTACGGGTGTCGTTCGCCATGTCAACCTCTGTCAGGAGTGAGCATTATAGGCCTTGCCTCGAATATGACAATCGGTCTACATAATATGTAGATCAGTCTACATATCGAGAGGCAAATGCGCAGTTATCGTCTTGAAGGAACCTGCGGGACCAAGTGCCTGGTGATGCGCGACGAGGCGCAGCCGACGCCGAAGCCGCACGAGATCGTCGTGCGTGTCCGCGCCGCTTCGCTCAACCGCCGCGACACGATGATCCTCAACGGCAGCTATCCGCTGGCGCCGCGCCAAGGGGTCGTTCCGCTGAGCGACGGCGCCGGTGAAGTCGTTGCGGTCGGCGATGCCGTCACCCGCTTTGCCGTCGGCGACCGCGTCACCGGCAGTTATTTTGCGCGCTGGATCGATGGCCGCATCAATGCCGGTCTGATCGACCAGCTTGGCTGCACGCTGGACGGGATGCTGGCCGAATACGCCGTGCTCGACGAGCAATGGGCGGTGCGGCTTCCCGATCATCTCGACCGGCATCAAGCGGCGACACTAACCTGCGCCGGCCTGACCGCCTGGAATGCCGTGACGGCGGCCGAAATGCCGAAGCCCGGCCAATGGGTTCTTGTCATCGGTTCAGGTGGCGTCGCGCTATTTGCGCTGCAATTCGCCAAGCTGCTCGGCTGCCGTGTCGTGGCGGTTACCTCGCGCAACGAGAAGCTGGACCGGCTGCAGGCGCTAGGCGCCGACCTCGTCGTCTCGACCGCCGACATGCCGGAATGGGGTGCTGCGGTGCGAGAGCAGACCGGCGGCATCGACCTCGTCGTCGAGACCGGCGGCCCGCCGACCTTCGCGCAATCGATGATCGCCTGCGCGCTTTACGGGCGCATCGTGCTTCTCACCATACAGGATGCGAAAGGCGGGACGGTGCAGATCCCCGGCCCGGTCTACCAGCGCAGCCTCGCCACCATCAGCCGCCTGTTCGTCGGCAATCGCACCAACCTCGAAGCCATGCTGCGCGCCATCTCGGTGCATCGGCTTAAGCCTGTCATCGACAAGGTGTTCGCCTTCGACGAGGCCAACGACGCCTATCGCTATTTCCAGCAAGGCGACGTCTTCGGGAAAGTGGTCGTCGACAGCGCCTGACTGGTCCGCCCCAAAATCTGATCGACCCCTCAAGTCAAAGGAGAGACACAATGACCATTCGTGAAGCAGAGGCCCAATGGCAGGGATCGTTGAAGGAGGGTTCGGGCCGGCTGAAGCTCGGCAGCGGCGTCTTCGAAGGCGCCTACTCGTTCCCGTCGCGTTTCGAGAACGGTCCCGGCACCAACCCCGAGGAATTGATTGCGGCGGCGCATGCCGGCTGCTTCTCGATGGCGCTGAGCGCCATCCTCGGCCGCGAAGGTTACACTCCCGCACGCATCCACACGATCGCGAAAGCGCATCTCAGCGCCACCGCGGCCGGACCGACGCTGACCCGTATCGAGCTGGAGACCGAGGCAAGCGTCGCCGGGCTGGCGGCGGGGGAGTTCGAGCGGCTGGCGCAGACGGCCAAGGAGAGCTGCCTCGTGTCGCGGGCGCTGGCCGGCGTCGCCGTGATCACGCTCAAGGCCCGCCTCGTCGAAACCGCTACCGATCACTGAAGGGAAGGAATATCCAATGACACAGGAACTCATCATCGACATCGCGGCGGCCAAACGCTCCGCCGAAACGGCCGAGATCATGCGGCGCTACAACGACGTCTTCCAGCGCCACGACCCGTCGGCGCTCGACGATCTGGTGGCGGAAGATTGCGTGATCGAGAACACCACGCCGGCCCCGGACGGCGCCCGCCGCATCGGCAAGGGCGCCTGCGTCGAACTGTGGTCGGCGATCGCGACCGGACCCGGCACGCGCTTCGACATCGAAGAAACTTTCGTCGCCGGCGACCGGGCGACGATCCGCTGGCGCTACTGCATGGCCGACGGCAATTCGCTGCGCGGCGTCAACCTGATGCGCGTGGCGGACGGGCAGATCGTCGAGGCCATGGGCTATGTGAAGGGATAGATTTGCGCTGCCCGCGGCCTTCCTGTCTACCGGTCCGCCAGCGCCAGTTTGGCGCCGAGCATGACAAAGGCTCCGGCGAAGGTACGGCGCATCCAGGTCAGCACCTTTGGCCGCGACACGACATGGCTGCGGATCGACGCGGCAAAAATGCCATAGCCGACAAAGACCACGAAGGTGAGCAGCATGAAGATGCTGCTGAGCTCCAGCATTTTCGACAGCGCATGCGGTTCGGTGGTGCTGACGAATTGCGGCAGGAAGGCAAAGAAGAAGATCGACAGCTTCGGATTGAGGATGTTGATGAGGATGCCCGAAGTGATCACTTTGCCGGCCGAGCGCGGCGCGACATTTTCTTCGACGCTCAGGCCGCCCTTCTCCTTCAGCGTGTTCCAGGCCATGTAGAGCAGGTAGGCGACGCCGAGATATTTCAGCGTCTCGAAGGCGACGGCACTGGTATGCAGCAGTGCCGCGAGGCCGGTGATGGCGGCCGCCATGTGCGGAATGATGCCGAGCGTGCAGCCGAAAGCGGCAATGATGCTGGCGCGCGCACCACGCGAAAGCCCGGCGCTCAGCGTATAGAGAACGCCGGTACCGGGCGAAGCCACGACAATCAGCGACGTCAACAGAAATTCGATGCTCACGGATGGTCTCCCGGTGCTGGCCCTGCCGCGGGCAGCGTAATCAGCGAAACGTCCGGGCACAAGCCACCCTCAAGAGCCTATCCGCATTCAGATCATGCTGTTGGCGTGCAGCTTGCTATCGGCGATAGGCTGCCGAACTTCCCAGTGTTCGACGAGTTTGCTGTCCTTCAGCCTGAAAATGTCGACGATGGCCAAGCCTTCCTCCTCCGGTTCGCGCTTTGCCTGCATGTGCACGATGACGAAATCCCCTTCGGCAAAAATCCGCTTCACCTCTCCCCTCACGAGGGGAAATGACTGTTTGAGCTGCTGCAGATAGGCTTTGAAGCCGTCCGCGCCGTCCGCAATGTTCGGATTGTGCTGGATGTAGCGTTCGCCAAAATGCATCGAAGCAGCTTCGATGTTGCCCTGGTTTACCGCTTTGTCGATGAAGTCCAGGACGATCATCTTGTTGGTCTCGAGCGAACTATGAATCTTGGCTGGAAGTGGATTTGATGGTTCGTCACGCATGTTTTGCTCCGTCAGGTGCCTGCTTCTGCCCGGTGTGGACAGGAGCGTCCGCACGCCGACATTGCCAACATGATCTGTTGCGATTGTGAGATGGTCGATACGCTATTCCACTAGATTCTTATCCAATCGTCTAATAGCGTCGTCCTATTCATCGTTGGAGGATGGTTCTCATGGACGCCTTGTCCGAAGTTCTTGCTTCGCTGAGATTTGGCAGCGCCATGATCGGCAGCGCGACCCTGCATCGGCCATGGGGTATTTCGGTGGATCCGACAAGGAATGCCGCCATCCACGTCATACAGAACGGCGAATGCTGGCTGCGGTTAGCCGGTGAAAAGGAGCCGATCCGCTTAGGCGAGGGAGATGTCGTCCTTGTCGCGAGCGGTATCGGGCATGCCCTTTGCAATCCGGCGGATGCACCGACGGCATCGATATCCGCCGTCCTTTCCGCGAATCGGAGCGGAGCGGAACCGAAAAGCGAAAGCGGCGCGACAACTCTTCTTTGTGCGAGATATTCACTCGACGGCGTCGGGCCATACCCGATGGTTTCGCTGCTTCCTCCGCTGATCCATTTGACCCGAAATCAGATTGGCACCAGCGAGCCGCTGCGGCTTGCCCTGGAACTTCTGCAGGTCGAAGCGAAAGGCGATCTCGGCGGCCACGACATTGTCGCCCCACGCCTTCTCGACAGCACGTTGATCTTCTTGTTGCGTGCCTGGATCGAACATCAGCCACTCGGAACAGGGGGATGGTTTGGCGCCTTGCGCGACAAAGGCATTGCGCAGGCTTTGCGCCTGATCCACGAGCGGCCGGGCAATCCCTGGACCATCGCTTCCCTTGCCAGCGGCGCAGCACAGTCCCGGGCCACCTTCGCGCGTCGCTTCGCTCAACTGGTAGGACAGCCGCCGCTGTCCTATGTGACCCGGTGGCGGATGAACCTTGCCGCCAAGGCTCTGCGGGAAACGAACCAGAACATTGGCGAGATCGGGCGCGCCGTCGGATATGAATCGGTGCCGTCGTTCTCGCAGGCATTCAAACGATTGACCGGACGATCGCCCGGCCTCTACCGCAGCGACTTTCGCCCATCTGATTGACGAAATTCAAACTGAGACGCCAGCCCGAGGGCCGTCATTTCAGCGTCGGCAGACCGTGAGCCCGACGCGCGATCAGGCAGTCGTCATCGCCCGGCATGCAGGCGCGGCAGACGTCGGGGCGGATGTCGTAGATGCCGCAGGCCGTTGACTTGCCGACCTCGCCGCACAGTGCCGAACAGCGCGCGCCTTCGCAGCGCATACCGGCTTCGTCGGCAGCCACGTATTTTTGCGGGATAAGGTCGAGCTGCGCGTCATCCTCGGTGGAGAAGCGCGGCCATCTGGACGAGTAGGCGCAGCAGGCGCCACAGGTCTGGCAATCGAAGGCAATCGGACCGGCGCCCTCTTGTGGCGACGAAAACTCCTCTGCGACCGCCAGGGCAAGCAGCCTTGGCGCAGATTTCCGGTCGGCATTTTGCTGCAAGGGCGCTATTTCTTCTTGGGCTTGCGCGGCGGTGCTTCCGCCGGCGACCTGAACAGATCGGTGCCCGCTTCGGCGGCTTCGCCGGTTTTTGGCGCGGCCGCCGGCTTGGCCGGCTTCACGGCGGCAGCAGGCGCTGCCGGCTGGCCCTTGGCGGAAAACTTGATTGCCATATCAATCCTCGTCAGAGAAACGCGATGATGGCGCATTCGGATTGCGAAGGCGGCCGATGAGCGCCGAAACGGCCGTGATGTTCATTTCTTCGGGCGACCAGTTCCTGGCTTCCTCGATGTGCCGGGGCGCCAGCTCGCGATGCGTGCTGCCGCTGTAGGCGGCATCCTGAAAGGTCACGCGCTCGCGGGTCTTGGCGTTTTCCCGGACGTATTCGATCAGATAATTGGGGCATTCGGCACGACCGCGCACGCCGAGCCGAACCTGGGCATCGCCGTGGACACGCCTGCAGCGCTCGAGCTTTTCGAGCACGCGCCGGACATATTCGACCGGCTTGTCTAGTTCGCCCACGACATCGGCGATGGTCGAATCTGCGGCGATCGCCTTTTGAGGCACGCGTTTGGTGGCCATCAGCGTTTGCCTGCGCGTTTCGGCGAGGCCGCGAGCGCAACCGCCGCCGCCATGTCGTCGGCTTCCTTCTCCAGGCGCAATTCGCGCAGCCGCGCGGTCTTGGCTTCGCGGGCCTGGCTGACGGCATCCCGTTCGGAATTGATGCGGTCGAGCGACATCGACTGGGTCCGCGTCTTGCTGAAAATGGATTCGGCCTGGTCGCGGGGTTTTTTTGAAGTTGCGGTCAAGGTCTTTCTCCCGGTTCGGAGCACGCCGCCGAAAGTGGCGAGACTGGTCTTTCGGCCAGGATCCCGCACAAAGCAATACGGCAGCCGGTTTCAAATTGCTGGAACGTCCTTAGCACGTCCGGGCCGTCAAGCGGCGCTCTTTCGGCGATCGAAGCGCAAAAACGAAAAAGGCCAGGCACCGCCTGACCTTCCATGAGTGCGCCTGCGCATCCCGAGAGACGCGCAAGGAAACGTTCTTCTCATGCGCATGAGCGGGGACTTAACATCCCCGCGATCATGCGCTGGAATTTGCCATTCACCGGTGCCAGTACATCCGTGGTCACCGGTGAGGCTGAATTCCGTTTTAGGCCGCCTTCAACTGGTCGGCGGACATCTTGCCCGACTTGTTGTCGCGGACCATCTCGTAGCCAAGCTTCTGGCCCTCGACGATGTCGCGCATTCCGGCGCGCTCGACGGCTGAGATATGGACAAAAACGTCGGCAGAACCGTCGTCAGGCTGAATAAAACCAAAACCTTTGGTGGCGTTGAACCATTTAACTGTGCCTGTGCTCATAACGAACCCTTTCCATGGCAAATATTCGTTCGCCGTCATGCGGATGCACAACAACGTTTGTCTCGATTTTGATGGGGGAAGTTCGCCAAAGGCGCGCCTAAGCACGCGGATAACAAAAGTCGGTCAAACAAATATCGACAAAATTCTTATAGACTTCTTTGCGCGTTGTGTCAATTTTTTGATTTGCCACACTCGCGGAGACGCGCGGCGGCGGCCCGCGCCAGCACATCGGACGGCGAAAGCCGGGCTATTGCCCGCCGAAAGAACCAATCAGCCGGGAACCATTTTGGCGCCGGGGCATTTTTTTCGGTGTCGAAAGCCGTTCTTGAAAGAGCGATCTTGAGAGAGGCGGACGACAAACAGGACGCCCCCCGCGCAGATAAAAGGCACGAGGGGCGTTCCTGTGTGATGCGAGCATTCGCGCCGCCTGCCCTCACAGCATGCCGCGGCTGAGCCCGCCATCCACCGGCAAAGCCACGCCGGTGATATAGGCGGCGTCGTCGCTGGCCAGGAATGCGGCAACCGCGCCGAATTCCGCGGGGGCTCCATAGCGCTTTGCCGGGATTTCGGCCTGACTCTCGGCGGCGATCACAGCAGCGTCCACACCCCTGTCGGCGGCGTCCATCGCGTCGAACTGTTTCGTCCGGTCCGTCGCAAAACGGCCAGGCAGCAACAGGTTGACGGTGACGCCGTCCGCCGCCACTTCGCCGGCCAGGGTCTTGGCCCAGCCGGCAAGCGACGCGCGCAACGCATTTCGAAGCGGTGAGGCCGGGGATCGGCTCGCGGAACGGACGTGGAGGAAACGGCGATGATGCGCCCCCAGCGCCGCGCCCGCATGCCTGGCAGGAAAGAAATGGCGATGCGCATCTGGCTCAGCACCATGCTGGTGAACTGCTTCTCCCAGACGCTCGCATCGAAGACGCTGGCCGCGAAGGGCGGCGGGCCGCCGCCATTGAGCAGGACGATGTCGATCCGCTGAAGCTCGTCCTCGATGGTACGGATCAGCCGGGAGACGCTGTCGTTATCGGAAAGATCGGCGCCGAAGGTCGAGCAGATGTGGCCGGCGGACTCGATCGCGCGCCGCGCCGCGTCCAGGGTCTCCTTCCCGCGTCCGACCAGGATGATCTCGGCGCCTTTCGCCGCGAGCGCTTCGGCGACGCCGAAACCCAGGCCCTTGCCTCCGCCGAGAACCAGCGCCTTCCGCCTCTCAAGATTTGTACTTATCAAGCCAAGCCTCCCCCGGTTTCGCTGCGCACTCTCGGATCAGGCCCGAGTGCATGTTCCGGGCGTGCATCAGCGGACATGCACAATGGCGTCGGCTTCGACCGGAACATTGGCCGGCAAGCCGGCCATGCCGAGCGAGCAGCGGGCATGCTCGCCACGCTCGCCGAAAACATGGAGCAGAAATTCGGATGCTCCGTTGCCGACCTCCGAATAGGCCGCAAAGCCGGCCGCCGCGTTCACATAGACGGTCAGCTTGGCGAATTTCACGACGCGGTCGAGATTGCCGTCCAATTCCTTGTCCAGCCAATAGACGATGTTGGCCGCGCAGAGCCGGGCGGCGTTCCGCGCCGTGGCCAGATCGATCTCTGCGCCGACCTGGCCGATCGCAGCGATCTCCTGCCCGATCTCGGGGATCTGACCGGAGACATAGACGATGTCTGCGACCCGAACCGTCGGCGAGAACGGCAAAGCGGGCCGATCGAGCGACGGCCAGGCGACACCGAACTCCTCAAATCTTCGTCTGTAGGACAAGGTGGCGGCTCCTGTTTTCGTTGGTGCGAGCGGACCTTGAATTCAGATCGGGCTTTCGGGTAGCCTGATAGTGCTGACACAGCTATCAGGAATTCTTATGACCCGAGATATCGACGTCAGGCTGCTGCGCGCCTTCGTCACCGTGGCCGATACGGGAACGGTGAGCCGGGCGGCCGATCGGCTTGCCCGCACCCAGGCAGCGGTAAGCATGCAGCTTCAGCGCCTCGAGGGTGAAGTCGGCGCCGAGCTGCTGCGCCGCTCGCCGCGCGGCGTGACGCTGACCGAGGCCGGCGAGATCCTGCTCGCCTTCGCCCGCAAGGCCATCGCGATCGGCGACGATGCCAGGCGCGAGATAGAAGGCCGCAGGCTGGTCGGCCGTGTCCGGCTGGGCATCGTCGAGGATTTGGCGGTGACACGGCTGCCGTTGATCATCGCCGACTTCCGCCGCCGGCATCCTTCCGTGGAGATCGAGCTGACATCAGCCAGCAGCAGCGATCTCAGCAAGTCGCTGGGCGAAGGAAAATGCGACATCGTCATGGCCGATCCGGCGCGCTTCACAAAGGCGCCGCGAGGCCATCTGTCACGACAGTTGGTCTGGGCGGCAAGCCGCATGATCGAGATCGATGACGAGGTCGAGCTTCCGCTGATCATCTTCGAAGGCGCCTGCTCCTGGCAGGACAGAATGCTGGCCTCGCTCGCCGAGGCCGGGATCGGCTGGAAGATCGGCTGCCGCGTGTCGACTTTCGCGACGCTGATCTCGGCGCTGAGGGCCGGGCTTGGCATCGGCCTTCTGCTGCAGGAAGGACTACCGCCCGACTGCCAAAGCCTCAACGGACGCTTCAACCTGCCGCCGGCGCCGACAGCGGATTTCGGCGTCTATCTCGCGAGGGACCCGTCGCGGCTGGTCGAGGAGTGTGGCGATTTCCTGCGGGCGGGATTTGAGGCGTAGCGAAAATATCTGACTTCACCGTTCCTGGTCGGTCGGGCGGATGACGATCTCGTTGACGTTGACGTGTGCCGGCTGGCACACGGCGTAGAGAATGGCCGCGGCGATGTCCTCGGCGGTCAGCGCCTCCATGGTGGCGAGCCGCTGGTCGAGCCCGGCCTTCGCCGCCGGGTTGGTGATGTGGTCGCCGAGCTCGGTGCGCACCAGGCCGGGCTCGATGACAGTGACGCGAACCTTATCGGCATAGACTTCGCGGCGCAGCGATTCGGAAAAGCCGACGACACCGAACTTGGTTGCTGCGTAGCCGCTGGCGCCGGGATTGGCGACGCGTCCGGCGACCGACGAGACATTGACGATGTGACCCTTGGCGGCCCTCAGATGCGGCAGCGCCGCTTTGGTGACGCCCATCAGCGCCAGCAGGTTGAGCTCGATCATGCGGCGCCAGTCGTCGAGCAACGCCTCGGCGGCCGGCGACAGAAGCATCACCCCGGCATTGTTGACGAGGATGTCGAGGCGGCCCCATTCGGCGACGACCTTGTCGACCATGGCGCTGACATCGTCGTTGCTGGTGACGTCGGCCTCGATGCGGAGCGCAGCGCCGCCGGCCTTTTCGATACGCGCGGCCAGCGCTTCGAGGCGATCGGCGCGGCGTGCGGCAATCGCCACCTTGGCCCCGGCAGCTGCGAGCGCCACAGCCGTTGCCTCGCCGATGCCCGAGGAGGCGCCGGTGACGAGTGCGACCTTGCCGGCCAGTGCGGAAGAAACAGAAGTCATTGTGAAGTCTCCAAGGCCCCTGCCCGATCTTCAGATAGGCCGCGGGCCGCGAAGTGGAAGACCAGCTTGCCGGTTGCTCGGCTCTACTCGTCTGGGCCGGGCTCCGGCCAAGGCTCTTTCGCCGCCTCGGCATACCAGTGCCGCATCGCCGGCATCGAAAGCACGGCGTCGACATAGGCGCGGGTGTCGGCAGCCAGCGTGCCACCGTAGGTGTCGAAGCGGGTGACGACCGGTGCGTACATGGCATCGGCCGCGGTGAAACGGCCAAACAGAAACGGCCCGCCTTTGCCGTATTTTTCGCGGCATTCGCGCCATAGCCCTTCGATGCGCGCCCGTTGCGCCTCACCTTCGGCGTCGAGCGGCTTGTAGCCTTTCGGCCGGCGCAAATTCATCGGCCAGCCATAGCGGACCTCGCGAAAGCCGGAATGCATCTCTGTCGTCGCCGAGCGGGCCAGCGCGCGGGCGCCGATGTCGGCCGGCCAGAGCTTTTTCTCGGGAAACAGCTCAGCAAGATATTCAAGGATGGCAAGGGTTTCCCAGACGATCCGGACCTCGCCAGTCGGCAGCCGATGGTTCAGCACCGGCACCTGGCCGGTCGGCGATATCCTGGCCAGATTCGCCGCGGTCTCGGGCGTGCGCAGGCGCACAAGACCTTCCTCGAACGGGATCTCCAGGTGCTTCATCGCCAGCCATGGCCGCAGTGACCACGACGAAAAACACTTGTTGCCGATGAAGAGCGTGAATTCAGCCATTGTCCCTCCGGCCCTGTCTGTTCGGGCGTTCTGGTGCACCCTATCCTGTCGGCTTCGCGGCCGGAAGCTATCCCAATCGACGGGCAGAACCCGGAACCTAAGCGATCCGCGACCGTTTCTCCAGGCGAACGGTTCAGGAGATGCGAGATGGTGAACAAGGATCAGGTTGCCGGCGTTGCCAAGCAAGCCAAGGGCTCGGTCAAGCAGACCGCCGGCAAGGCCACCGGCAACAGGCGCACCGAGGCCGAAGGCGACGTCGACAAGGCGACCGGCAAGATGCAGAAGGCTTACGGCGACGTGAAGGACAAGGTGAAGAAGGCGCTTTGAGGGTGGCCCTTCGCAAACGAGGAAAAGGCGGCTCGGCCGCCTTTTTTGGCCCTCTCCTGCCCGTCAGAAAGTCAGGCTTTTGCTGTATGCATTGGTGAAGGTGACCTCGCCATGATCTCCGGCGGCTTCGCCCAGCACCACATCCATGCTGTTTCCCATCACCCGCGCCAACGCAAAGCCGCCCATGAAGGCGGCCTTCGGCTTGAACAAGTCGAGCCCGTCACGGTGGTAGATCATCGGCGTCGCGTGCTGGTGGCCATGGAAGATGCCGACGACGTTGTAACCCTTCAGCACAGCCAGCAGCGCCTGCCTGTCGGCTTCGCTCCACCAGTGGGGCGGACCCTTGCCGCCGTCGTCGAAGGTTTTCTCGGCGGCGTCCCATCTTTCGATCGAAAAAGTATCCCAGCCATAATGCTGGAACAGGATGACCGGGCGGCTGTCGCCGGCATAAGTCGCCAGGTCCTGCTTCAGCCATGGCAGGCTGCTGACGGCGCCATGGCCGGTATCGCCGGCGAAACGGTGAGTCTGGACAAGATGCAGGCCGCCCCAATCCCATGAGTAGCAATCGGTCGCGACATCGTAGTCGGTCGCCGGCGCAGGCGGCTTGAAGAACACGCCGGGGCGGTGGTTGACCTCGACGTAGTCGCGCATTTCGCGGCGGTACCAGTCGACATGCGGGCGCGGGCCGTTCTGGTCGAGGTCGTGGTTGCCGAGGCCGACATAGACCGGCATGTGCACGCGGTCGGGGCCGACGCCTTGCTGGTAGCGCTGGCTGAACTGAAGCAGTTGCGTGCCCTCGCTGGGCTGGGTGATCTGGCCGCCGCCATCATCGGTGATGTCGCCGCCAACGACGAGGCCGAGCGGCGTGCCGATTTTGCCCGTCGAGCGCAGGGCGGTGGCAACGCCATCGATTTCAGCCGGCCATTGCCTGTCGCCGACGCCGTTGAGTGCGGCGACGTTGCGCAGCAAGGCAGCGTCGGTCTTGCCCTCCTGCTCGCAATGCGGGCTCAATCCGTTCGCCGTGCGGCAGGCATGGACATCAGCGATAAACAAGAAGGTGGCGTCGATCGGCGGGATACGCTGGCCGGTCTGGCCGAAGGCCGGGCGCGAAACGGCGCCGGCCGCGGCAACGGCCGCTGCCTTCATCAGGAACCTGCGCCGGGAAACCGGCCGGGCGGAGATACGATGCATCATGCGCTAAAATTCAGCACGACGCGGACCGGCAGTCCAGTTGCTCGCAAAGTATGTCGACACGTTCTCCCAGGTCTGGCATTGCTTTCGGCATTCAACTTGCGCGGGCAAAGGAGGACGCCATGAAAGCTACATCCATCGGCATGACAATGGCGATTCTGGCGGTGACGAGCGCAGCGCATGGCGCCGGGTGCATCGACGCCAAATCGGCCAAGGCCGGCTTCATTCTCGAAAGGCCCGGCATCCACAGCGAATTTCGTCCGGCGGCGGGCGGAATGGTGGCGGTTGCCAACAAATACCAGTCGCAATCGCCGCAGTCGCAGTACCTGTTCGGCGGGCTGATCGAAGTGTTTCGCGACAGCAGCACGGGGCAGCTGGCGATGATCCCGTTTTCCGATCTCAGGAAGGTGTTCCCGCTGAAGGCGGGTGCCAAGAGCAAGATCGTATTTGCCCGTCTCGCACCGAACAAGCCGCCGAAGGGCACCGAGACGCTGGAGATCAACGTCAAGGGCAAGGAGACGTTCAGCCTGGGTGATTGCAAATACTCCGTGCTCGCAGTCAAGCAGACGATCAGGAGCGAGGCCGGCGAGACGCGGGACGAATTCATCGCGCTTTACGCACCCGACCTGCAGGCAGTTGTGGCCAGGCGCTATGACGAGGGCACCAGTGCCGAAAGCGTGGTCGGCTACGAGCTGATCAAGCCGCTGCCGAATTAGGAGAGCTCGGCCTCCCCGCCTCGGTCATAGTGAGCGACTGTCCTGCCGGCGTCAGAGGGCTCTGTGCAGTATCCTGCTACGTCGCCTCGTTCCTGTTTTGGACGACATAACTCCCTGCTCCAACGCCATCAGGCAGTCACGCAGCACGCCTGCGTCCTGTGCTGTCTTGGCCATCGACATGGCGCCCGAATAGCTGGCGACGGCGAGCGCTGCGAAGCGCTGCGGATCGGTGCCCAGCTCCCGGCCCGACTGCTGGTCGGCGCTGATCTTGTCGGCGATCGCCTGACGCCAGGTAGAAAAAATGCCGGCAAGGGCAATGCGGAAATCCGGATCGGCAAGCGCCAGTTCATGCGCCAGGTTGTTGAGCGGGCAGCCGCGCACGAAACCCTGCCGCTCCAGCTCCGCCGCGACGGCCGCGAACACGGAGCGCACGCCCTCGCGCGCTGAGGGAGCCATCCGCACCGGCGCGATCCATGTCTCTTCTACGGCGGCGGCGACCCGCTCCTCGATCACTGCGAGCGCGAGCGCCTTCTTGGTTGGGAAATGGTGGTGCAGCGCGCCGCCGGTGACGCCCGCCGTCGCCATCAGGTCGCCCATGCTGGACGCATGATAGCCGCGTGCCTGAAACGCCTCCTCGGCGACATCGAGCACCTTTTTGCGCATGCCTTCGGGGTCGTTGGTGCGTTTTTGAGCACGCGAACTTGGGCGAGCGGATATCTCTGCTGACATCTTCACACGATAGCAGATTGACAAAACAGGACAACCGGTCTGTTTTGTAAAACAGCCGGTAGGGTTTGCTTGGCGCGACGCCGCCAACGCCCAGTGATCGATTCGGACGAGGCGCTGCTTCTACTCTTTCATGAACCAATCAATATCCAGCGTGCCTCTTCGCCACTCCGTTGCGGTCACATCGGCACTTAAACTAACCACCGACGATTTCGCGTCTCTTGCGAGGCTCTTCAAATCGGCAAGAGCCATTTTTTCTTCGAGTGGCAAAAGGTGCCCGGCACTCCAGAACCTGACATTTTCGTCTGTATGCCTCAGGGTTCCCAACAGAAAAGATCGGCCAAGATCAGGTCGGTTCCTGATCTCTCTTATTGCGCGGATTAAGCGGTCGTGAGCCGCATTCGATCCTTTGACATCCCCCATTTCAAGTAGTTGACGGTGCAATATGGCAGCCTCAACGTATTCTCTTTCGGGGTCCCTTGGCGCTTCTGGCTGCTTCACATCGAGCACCTTTTTGCGCATGCCCTCGGGGTCGTTGGTGCGCTTTTGAGCACGCGAACTTGGGCGAGCGGATATCTCTGCTGACATCTTCACACGATAGCAGATTGACAAAACAGGACAACCGGTCTGTTTTGTAAAACAGGATGACTGTCCTGTTTTGGAGATCGCGCAATGAACCTGCCTTTGAACGCCATACCTAATCCCGATATGCTCGCCTCGCCCGTTGTCGAACTCAGGCGATACACGCTGAAACCCGGCAGGCGCGAGACGCTGATCGGCATCTTCGACAATCACCTGATCGAGGGCCAGGAAACCGCGGGGATGACCATCATCGGCCAGTTCCGCGATCTCGACCGGCCGGATATGTTCGTCTGGCTGCGCGGCTTCGGCGGTATGGAAGCGCGGAAAAACGCTCTGACCGCCTTCTATGACGGGCCGGTCTGGGCTGCCTGGCGCGACGCCGCCAACGCCACGATGATCGATTCTGACGACGTGCTGCTGCTGAAGCCGGCCTGGCCAGGCGCCGGCCTAGACCTCTCGGGATTGCAACGATTACCCCAGGCGGACCTCGAAAAACCGAGCGCAAGCAGTGATTTGCAGGCAATTGTTGTCATCAGGATTCATCATTTGCAACCGGGCCTGGAAGCCCGTTTCGCCAATGACTTCCAGACCGCGGCCCTTCCAGTGCTCGCCGCATTTGGCGCGTCGCCGCTCGCCGCCTTCGTTACCGAGCATGCCGAAAACAGCTTTCCGCGGTTGCCGGTGCGGGCCAGCGAAAACGTCTTCATCAGCATCACCGGTTTCGCCAGCGCCGATGCACATGCCCGCCGCGAGGCAGCCTTGGCCGCATCCCCGGAGTGGCAAGTGTTCGAGCAGGCCGCGCAGCGGGATTTGGCCAGGCCCGTGGAGGTTCTGCGCCTGGCGCCCACGGCGCGGTCGCTGCTCGGACAGCCAACGCCGGCGTGACCAACGCCGTTGAAAGCCACCTATGTGCACTGAACCCCTGTCTGGTTCACGCCTGAAAATGCCTGCCGTGGATCACCTGGTAACGCGTGGTCCATGCGGTTGCCTGCTCCAGATCAAGGCAAACGCGCAGCAGCCGGTGATCCTCGTTCTTGCGGCCAATGAGCTGGATGCCAATCGGCAGGCCGTCTTTCGACTGGAAAAGCGGCAGGCTGGCGGCCGGTTGGCCGGTGACGTTGAAGATTTCTGTGAAAGGCGCAAAGCCGTAGGCCCGGCTCGCCCAAGCCTCGTAATCGAAGAGAGCACCATCGCCATGGATGGCGCCAAGCCGGGGCGTAGGCTCGGCCGTCGTCGGCGTCATGATCAGGTCGAACCCATCGAACGCCATCGCCATCGCCAGCGAAGCGCTGTGCACATGGTCCTGCGCCCTGAGATAATCGGCGGCCGAGGATCGCCGAAAACAGTCGAGCGCGTGACGAGTCAGGCTTTCGATTTCGCCGGCCCCCGGCATCCGCCCGATCTCGTCGGCGCGCTCGTCAACCAGCCGCGCGACCTCCGACATCCAGAAGATGTTCCAGTCCGCTTCGGCGCTGGCTTCCCGCGGGAAACGCGCCTCTGTGACCTCGTGCCCCCTGTCCTCGAGGAGGATCATGGCTTCCTGGAATCTTGCCCCGATCTCGGACGCGACGGGCGTGCCGTCCGGCCGGCGCGCCAGGCATGCGATGCGCAGACGCTCGCCGGGCGAAGACAGCCAGTCCAGGTAGGACGGCACCGATTTGGACACGGAGTAAGGCGCTCCTTGTTCTGGACCGGCAGTCATGTCCAGCATGGCGGCGCTGTCGCGAACGGTGCGGGACAGCACGTTCTCGGCGTAGAGCCCGGCGCCGACCTGACCTCGACCAGGCCCGACAGGCATGAGCCCGCGCGACGGCTTCATGCCGAACACGCCGCAACAGGCAGCCGGCACCCGGATCGATCCGCCGATATCGGAACCGTGGGCGACCGGCACCATGCCGCTCGCCACCGCGGCAGCAGCTCCGCCGCTTGAGCCGCCCGCCGTCAGCGAAGGATCCCAGGGGTTCGAGGTGGGGCCGCGAAAGCTGGGTTCGGTGACGAAGTCGTTGGCAAATTCAGGCGTGTTTGTCTTGCCCAGCAAGATCAGACCGGCGGCCCGCCAGCGCCGGACGATCTCGCTGTCGGGCTTCGGCGCGGCATCCTTGAAGTAGAGCGACGAGTGCGTCGTCGGCCACTCCCGTACATTGACGCCGGTGTCCTTGACCAGAAAAGGAATGCCGGCGAGTGCCGCCTGCCGGTTGCAGCTTGCCGCAACGGAAAGCGCCCGGTCCGCATCGATCAGCGTCACGGCATTGAGGGCGGGATTGATGCTTTCGATCGCTTCGATAGCCGCCTCGACGACCTCGACGGCCGACAATTCGCCCGAGCGAACATGCCCGGCCAGGGCGACGGCATCCAACGCCACGTATTCGGAAAGATTCATGACTGCTCTCAGCCCGGACTACCGGTCGCTTCGGCTGTCGGCTGGGGTCCAGCTTTGGTACCGAGCTTGAAATACCGGCCGATGGCTGCCGCGACCAATGCCGGATCCTCCCAGTGCGGGTTGTGTCCGCATCGCACCGCGCTCACGAACGCGGCGCTAGGGATTTCTTCGAGGAGCCGCCGTTGGTGCGTTTCGTCGAAGAGCAGGTCGTGCGCGCCAGCAATGACAAGCGCCGGCAGGCGCAGCATGCGCGCCTTGTCGGTCAGATCGATGCGCCGAACCTGCTCCAGGATTGCGCGCCAGAGTGCCGCCGGCATGGCTGACGCCTCCTCCGCAGTCATGGTCAGGAATTCCGCTGGAACCTCGGCCTCGCAGGCATGCCAATAGTCATAGAACGGATCGGCCGGCGATATCGGGTCTCGAAGCGCCCGCACACCAATGGTCATCGGGTGATCCTCACCGATCTGCGGCCGTAGCGTTCCGGCCATCAGCACCAGGCCGCCGATCATCTCGGCATAGCGCGCGGCTGCCTCGATCGCCACCATACTGCCCAGGGAATGCCCGACCAGAACCGGCCGCTCGAGCCGCAATCGCTCGATCAAACTCGCCACATCTTCCGCGAAATCCGCCGGGGCGAAGCCACGTGTCCCGGCCGGCGAGGCGCCATGCCCGCGCAGGTCTGGAATGACAAGCCGGCGCCCGGCGAGATGCGGCGCCAGCAAGGAGAAGCTGCGGCTCGTGTCGGAGAAGCCGTGCACCAGCACCAGCGCGGGCTCCTGCCCGGCGATTTCGACGAAGGCCGTTTCAGTGCAGCCGGCACCGACCTTGCGCTTGCGGCCGTTCCAGCCCGCCTGATCGGCCGATATCACAGGCCGAGCTGCTGCTTGACTGCATCGAGCGCGGGCTTGCCATCGAATGTGGTGACACCGGCAAGCCAGGCGCCGAGCCTATCCGGATTCTCGTTGAGGGCCTTCAGGCCGGCTTCCTCCGGCTTCATGCCGTCATTGATGAGATAGCCCATGCCGAGATTTTCGAAATCGATATCGAAGGCGAGGTTCTTCAGCAACTGCCCGACATTCGGGCATTGCTGCAGATAGCCCTTGCGCACCTGCGTCGTCACCGTCGCGGCGCCGAAGTTCGGGCCGTAGAACTTGTCGCCGCCGCTCAGATATTTGAAGTCGTACATCGTGTTCATTGGATGCGGCGCCCAGCCCTGGAAGACGATGAAGCGCTTTTCCTTGATCTCGTAGCCGACCTCGGAAAGCATGCCGGCTTCACTCGATTCGACGACCTGCCAGCCATCGAGGCCGAGCGACTTATCGGCGATGGCGTCCATCATCAGCTGGTTCGAGCCCGGCTCGATGCCGTACATCTTCCTGCCGAACTTGTCGGCGAACTTTTGCAGGTCGGCAAAATCCTTGACGCCGGCCTCCCACACGTAAGTCGGCACGGCAAAGGTGTATTTGGCGCCGACGAGATTGACGCGCACATCGTCTACCGAGCCGTCCTTCTTATAGGGCTCGTAGTAGGTGATCATCGCCGGATCCCAATAGCCAAGGAACACGTCCAAATCATTGTTCTTCAAGGATTCATAGATGACGTTGATGCCCAGAAGCGAGCTTGCCGGCTTGTAGCCGAGCGCATCGAGCAAGACGCTGGTGACGCCGGTGGTGAAGGCAAGGTCGTTCCATCCAGGCTCGGCCATGCGCACGACCTTGCATTGCTCAGGTTCAGCCGCAAAGGCCGGCTGGATCGCCAGCAGGACGCAGAGCGAGGCGCCTATTCCAAGGCTACGAAGCATTTCGGTTCTCCTCATTTCACCAACGATGTTGACCATTCGGTTTTTATATTGTCCCAGTGGTCAATCATTGATCTCGGCGGACAAAAATGTCAACGTCGGTTTTCGATGCAGGATCCCGGCCCGTGAAACTCAAGCGTCTCAGCGACATACGCCGCAAGGAGCTGCGGCAAGCCGCCTTTGCCGTGCTTCAGCGCGAAGGCATAGCTGGCGCGACCATAGAAAAAGTGGCGGCACAGGCCGGCGCGTCGAAAGGCATCGTGCTGCACTATTTCAACAGCAAGCGGGAGCTGTTCGAGCATGCCATGCGCGAATCGAACCTGGTGCTGCGGCATGCGGTGGTCGAGCGGCTGAGACAGGCGCGCACGCCAATGCAACGGATAGAGGCCATCATCGAAGGCAATTTCGAGCCGCATCTCTTCCAGCCGTCCCTCTGCCACGCCTGGCTTTCACTTTGCGCGGAGGTTCCGCGCGACGAAAAGCTTGCCCGCATCCAGAAGGTGATCCATGCGCGCATGCGCTCCAACCTGCTGTCCGGCCTGCGCGGTCTGGCGCCGGCACGCGATGCTGACGAGATCGCTTTCGGCGTCACCGCCCTGATCGACGGGCTGTGGTTGCGGCTTGGCCTGCAGCCAGGCAGCGTTACGCGTGAACAGGCCATTCATCAGGTCAAGAATTTCGTCGCTACCCGGCTGGCTGTTCGGCGCGGTGCAGCCGCTGCCGAATAGCCAGGCGCATCAGCCGAAAGTTCATATTGTAGGATAGGCCGGCGGCTTGACCACAATCGGCAACGGCGCTGCTCTCCTTTACCAGACAAGACGGCAGTGCGCGGGAGTGTTGGATGAGACTAGGCGGCAAACGGGCACTGGTCACCGGCGGCTCGGACGGGATCGGGCTGGCAATCGCCGAGGCGTTTTTGCGCGAAGGCGCGGACGTGCTGATCGTCGGCCGCGACGGCAAAAAACTCGACGCCGCCCGCAAGCAGCTCGGGGATAATGTCGAAACGCTGTCGGCCGATTTGTCGGCCAGCGCCGGGATCGATGCCGTGGTCGAGCATGCCAGGCGCGGCCCACCTGTCGATATCCTCGTCAACAATGCCGGCGTGGCGTTCCTTGTGCCGTTCGAAACCGTCAGTGAGGATCAGTTCCAGCAGTCCTTCGCACTCAACGTCACGGCGGTATTCTTCCTCACCCAGCGGCTGTTGCCGCATCTCGCGCCGGGCGCGGCCTCGGTGATCAACATCTCGTCCTATTTCGCGCACAAGATGATCCCGAAGCGGCCGTCCAGCCTCTATTCGCTGTCGAAGGGCGCGCTCAATTCGCTGACCAAGTCGCTCGCCTTCGAGCTCGGGGCGCGCGGCATAAGAGTCAACGCCATCGCGCCCGGCACGGTCGACACAGCGATGCGGCGCAGGTCGATCGAAAACCTGCCTGAGGCCGCGCAAGCCGAGCTCAAGGCCTATGTCGAGCGCAGCTACCCGCTCGGCCGCATCGGCCGGACCAGCGACCTTGCCGGCATCGCGGTCTATCTCGGCAGCGACGAAGCGGCATGGACCAGCGGCGGAATCTTCGCCGTGGATGGAGGATACACGGCGGGATGAGGTTGCGATCTCCCCCCTCGAGGGGGAGATGTCCGGCAGGACAGAGGGGGGTCGTCTCGCGTGGAACACCAGCCTGTTCCGTCCGCTATGGGAGTTGCGTCAAGACCTACCGACCCCCTCTGTCGCCTTCGGCGACATCTCCCCCTCAAGTGGGGAGATTGCCAGCACCTTCAACCGATTTGCATTCCCGTCACCCGCAATCTCCGCTTGAAGGCATTTGTGCAACGCGATACGCCGATTGCAAATTGCAAACCGGAGAGACACGTGAGCGCGCCAGAGACCAGAACCGAAACCGACACGTTCGGTCCCATCGAGGTCGCCGCCGACCGCTATTGGGGCGCGCAGGCGCAGCGTTCGCTGGCCAATTTCAAGATCGGCTGGGAGAAACAACCTGCCTCGATCGTGCGGGCGCTGGGCATCGTCAAGCGGGCGGCAGCGGAGGCCAATATGGAGCTGAAGCGGCTCGATCCGGCAATCGGCAAGGCCATTATCGAGGCCTCCCAGGAGGTCATCGACGGCAAGCTCAACGAGCATTTCCCGCTGGTCGTCTGGCAGACCGGTTCGGGCACGCAGTCCAACATGAACGCCAATGAGGTGATCTCCAACCGGGCAATCGAGCTTCTGGGCGGTGTCATGGGATCAAAGAAGCCGGTGCATCCCAACGACCACGTCAATATGAGCCAGTCGTCGAACGACACCTATCCGACGGCAATGCACATCGCCTGCGCCGAGCGCATCATTCACGACCTGCTGCCGGCGCTAAGACATTTGCATGCGGCACTCGACGCCAAGACCAAGGCTTTCGCCCATATTGTCAAGATCGGCCGCACCCATACACAGGACGCGACGCCGCTGACGCTCGGCCAGGAATTCTCAGGCTATGCGGCGCAGGTCGCCTCCTCGATCAAGCGCATCGAGATGACGCTGCCCGGCCTGCAGGAATTGGCACAGGGCGGCACCGCGGTCGGCACCGGCCTCAATGCACCGGTCGGCTTTGCCGAAAAGGTGGCGGCGCGCATCGCCGCAATCACCGGCATCGATTTCGTCACCGCGCCGAACAAGTTCGAGGCGCTTGCCGCCCATGATTCCATGGTCTTCTCGCACGGCGCCATCAATGCCTGCGCGGCGGCGCTGTTCAAGATCGCCAACGACATCCGTCTGCTCGGTTCCGGCCCGCGTTCGGGCCTCGGTGAATTGTCGCTGCCGGAAAACGAACCGGGCTCGTCGATCATGCCGGGCAAGGTCAACCCGACCCAGTGCGAAGCGATGACGCAGGTTTGCGTGCAGGTCTTCGGCAACAATGCGGCGATCAGCTTCGCCGGCAGCCAGGGCCATTTCGAACTCAACGTCTACAATCCGCTGATGGCCTATTGTTTCCTGCAGTCGGTGCAGCTGCTGGCCGACGCTTCGGTGTCGTTCACTGACAATTGCGTCGTCGGCATCGAGGCCCGCGAAGACAACATCAAGGCAGCGCTCGACCGTTCGCTGATGCTGGTGACGGCGCTGGCGCCGACGATCGGCTATGACAACGCCGCCAAGATCGCCAAGGCGGCGCACAAGAACGGCACAACGCTGCGCGAGGAAGCGCTGGCCACCGGGCTGGTCAGCGAAGCCGATTATGAGCGGCTGGTGCGGCCGGAGGACATGACGCACCCAGGGTAAGTTGATCGCGAAAACGTTACCTGGGTGAACAATCCGTAACCAATCTGGCATCTTTGGTGAACAGTCGGCCTGCGCTAACTAGACGGGTATCCCAAGCCGTTTGGCCAAACCCTTCTGGAGAGTTACGCATGTCCACCAACACGTCCACCAACACTTCGTTTGCCGGTTCCGGCACCGCCTCCGGCGCCTCGGGCACGATCCTGCTCGGCCGCATCCTGCTTTCGGTCATCTTCCTGCTTTCCGGTTTCGGCAAGCTGACGGCGATTGCCGGCACGGCCGGCTATTTCGGCAGCCTCGGCCTGCCGCTGCCGATGGTGACCGCCATTGTCGTCGGCCTTATCGAACTGCTTGGCGGCCTGGCCATCCTCGTCGGCTTCCAGACCCGGATCGTCGGTTGGGTAATGGCGATCTTCACCGTCGCCACCGCGCTGGTCGCCCACACCGGCTGGGCCGATCAGATGCAGATGATCAATTTCATGAAGAACCTCGGCATTGCCGGCGGCTTCGTCGTGCTCGCCTCCTCGGGCCCAGGCGCGTATTCAATCGACGCCAAGCGCGGCTGAAGCAGCCAAGCATTTCCTGAACAAAGGGGCGCGGAATTTTCCGCGCCCCTTTTTCGTTGTCGTTTGTGCCTGTCGGTCCGCTGACCGGAATTCTGCTAGGATCGGGCTCTTGGCCACCCGGCCGACAACGGAGGTTGCCATGCCCCGCAATGCGCTGCTTTTGCTTTCCCGACTAATGTTCGCCGCACTGTTCGTGCCGTCCGGCTTCCATGCGCTTGCCGACATTGCCGGCACGACCGGCTATTTCGCCGGCCTCGGCCTGCCGCTGCCGACGCTGGCTGCCTGGGGCACCGGGCTGTTCGAACTGATCGCCGGGCTGCTCATCCTCGTCGGCCTCAAGACGCCGATCGTGGCGCTGCTGCTCGCCGCCTTTTGCGTCGCGACAGCGTTCATCGGCCACTATGGCCAGGGCGGCGGCGATCCGACGCTGACCTTCATGCATTCGCAGATGCTGATGAAGGACATCGCGATATCAGGCGGTTTTCTGGCGCTGGCGATGGCTGGCGCGGGTGCATGGTCGGCCGACGGCCGGATGGCTGCAGGGACTGGCTAAGCTGCCGCCCGGCTCGGCTCATTTGCTGTCGAGAAAGACGAACTCCGCAAGCCTGGTTATGTTTATGGGCTGAGAGAGAAAGGCGCCATGCCCCATTTGACCGACGCTGATGGTCAGGCAAACCAGTCTGCTTTCCACCGCGATCGGCAGCCATTCATATCCATATTGATCTGCGCCCTTGGGGGAGTAGCTCCGAAGATTGCTGTCAATCGCGACATACAGGTAGTTACGCAATTGGATCAGGCTTGCCCTCTTCAGGTATGGCAACAGGTCGGTTCGGCCCACGACAGGGTCAAGAAAGTTGCCGAGGGGCTGATGAACGGACAGAGTTCGATCGACAGCGCCAGGACAGAGATTAACGTCCGCAAAAAACGTGTTCATCGAAATCGATCTTTGAAATTTGATCATTTCGTCGCTTATTCTAAATACAAAGTAATTTATCTTTTGCCCACTTTTAGGTTTTAAAAAACCTTTGAGCAGATTGAATGGTGTTTTGCCGTCTGCGCCTTTTGGATAACTCTTCTCAAACTCAAGCGCGCCTTTTGCAGCAACGGAAACCTTGGAAACCGTCTGAGCTCTGGCCGCGTCGACAATCAACAATGACAGGACGGAAAGCAGCAGCGGCAGGATTTGACTGGATTTCACGATCTTCTTCCCCTCAGCGTGCAGTCGTCGCGATTGGCATCCATTTCAGTGCCGCGCCTGAAGCTACTTCACCGAAACACTGGGCCCGCCCTCGACCGCCAGCACCAGCCGGCGGTTGGTGACCCTTGCCAGCTGTGCCAGCCGGCCGGCGGGCCGCTCGCCGTAAAGATCGGCCAGCGCTGCCGGCAGCACCAGCGCCAGCACGCCATTGCCGCGGTTTTCCCATTTCAGTCGCGGCATGACGCCGGGCATTGCCGCGCTCAGCAAATAGACGACGCGCAGCAGCGCGGCCAGCACGCGGGCCCGTTCGAGATAGCGCGGTGTCGCCAGCCCGCGGATTTCCGGAGCGGCTTCATTGAACACGCCCTCGTGGCGAAACAGGCTGACAAGCGCCAGGAAGGCGCGGCCGGGATGATCGACGCCGATGAACGAGGCGTGGGCGATGATGTTGAGCGATTGCTTGCCGCGATATTCGGGATGGGCACGCCAGCCGATATCGGCGAGCAGGCAGGCGGCGTGGCGGTAGCGCGCCTCATCCCTGGTCTCGTCGATGCCGAAGGCGGCGAACGCCTTGCCGGTCCACTCGACAAGCTCATGCGCGTGGTCGACCGAGCGCGAGCGCAGGCGGGCAAGCTCTTCCGCCGCCGAGATCAGCGGATCGGCTTTCTGCTCGGCCTTGTCGAGCAGCGAATAGAGAAAGCCCTCACGCACGCCCAGCGCCGACACGATGATCTTCGAGGGCTGCATCGCCGCCATGATCTCCTGCAGCACGATTGCGCCATAGGGCAGCAGCGAACGGCGGTTCTTGGAGATACCCTCGATGCCTTTGATCTTGTCGATCTCGGCCTTGGCGACCTGCCGGAGGAAGTTCGCGGCGCTTTCGATGCCGATCTCGTAATGGTGCATGACGCCGAGCGGATAGTTGGTCATTTCCATGTGTAGCCGGGCGAGATTTCGCCAGGTGCCGCCGACCGTGTAGAAGGTCCTGCCCTGCCCGCCCTTTAGCAATTTCGCCCGCGCCAGTTGCTCGCGCGTGATCCTTGCCGCCTGGGTCAGCGAGTTCTTCGCCATGTCCTGCAGGCGCAAGCCGCCCAACGGCAGCGTGATGCCGTCACCGATCGTCTCACCGTCAATATCGATCAGCTCGAGGCTGCCGCCGCCAAGATCGCCGGCGATGCCGTTGGCCGGATGGAAACCGGAAATGACGCCGAGCGCCGAATAATGGGCTTCCTCGCGGCCGCTCAGCACCTGGATCTCGGTCTTGAGCACATCCTCGGCGCGGTGGATGAAGTCGGGGCCGTTGACCGCCTCGCGAGCGGCGGCGGTCGCCAGCACATACATGCGCTCGGCGCCGGCCTGGTCGGAGAGTGCGCGGAAACGGCGGAACTCTTCCATCGAGCGCGTCACCGCCTCGGGATCGAGCTTTCCGGTCGAAACGATGCCGCGGCCGAGGCCGGCCAGCATCTTTTCGTTGAACAGCAAGGTCGGCGAGCGCGCCAGCCCCTCATAGATGACAAGACGGATCGAGTTCGATCCGATATCGATGATGGACAGCGGTCGGCGGTCCTGAAGCCGGCCCTGGGACGCTGAAATCATCAGCCCGTCGCTGCGTTCTGTTTCTTGCGGCGCTTGAACTGCGCGATGCGCTTGGGCGCATGCGACTTCAACGCATCGCCCCGTCCGGACAGGCTCGGATTGGTCATGAAATATTCCTGCGCGTTGAACGGTTCCTCGCCCTCCTCCAGCACAACGCGCCGGGAGGTTCCGTCAGCCAATACGTCGAAACTTTGCTGGTTGTCCATGATGTTGCCAAGCATGATCTGGCCGAGCACCTGTTCGTGCACAGTTGGATTGGTGATCGGCACCATGGTCTCGACGCGGCGGTCGAGATTGCGTGGCATCAGATCGGCCGAGGAGATGTAGACGATCGCCCCGTCCGATGGCAGGCCGTGGCCGTTGCCGAAGCAATAGATGCGGCTGTGCTCGAGGAAACGGCCGACGATCGACTTCACCCTAATGTTCTCCGACAGGCCGGGCACCTGCGGTCTCAGGCAGCAGATGCCGCGCACGACGAGATCGATCTCGACGCCGGCGCGGCTGGCATCGTAGAGGGCATCGATGACGATCGGGTCGACCAAGGCGTTCATCTTCATCCAGATGCGGGCCGGCCTGCCCTCCAGCGCGTGGCTGATCTCATCCGAAATGTGCTGGAGGATGCGGTCGCGCAGCGTAAACGGCGAGATGGCCAGCCGCATCTGCTCGGCCGGCTCGGCATAGCCGGTGATGAAGTTGAACAGCTGGGCGACATCGCGCGCGATCGTCGGATCGGTGGTGAAGAAGGACAGGTCGGTGTAGATGCGTGCCGTGACCGGGTGGTAGTTGCCGGTGCCCAGATGCACGTAATTGCGCAGCCTGCCATCCTCGCGGCGCACCACCAGCGACATCTTTGCGTGGGTCTTCAGTTCGAGAAAGCCGAAGACGACCTGAACGCCGGCGCGCTCGAGGTCGCGCGCCCAGCGGATGTTGGCTTCCTCGTCGAAACGCGCCTTGAGCTCGACTAGCGCGGTCACCGACTTGCCGGCCTCGGCGGCGTCGACCAAAGCGCGTACGATCGGGCTGTCGTTGGAGGTGCGATAGAGCGTCTGCTTGATCGCCACCACTTCCGGATCGGCCATTGCCTGGCGCAGGAACTGCACCACGACGTCGAAGGATTCGTAGGGGTGGTGGACGATGATGTCCTTCTCGCGGATCGCGGCAAAACAATCGCCGCCATGCTCGCGGATGCGCTCGGGGAAGCGCGGATTGTAGGGCGTGAACTTCAGATCGTCGCGGGCGACGGCGACGATCTCCGAGATCTGGCTGAGCGCCAGCGGACCGGTGAGCACGCTGATGCGGCTTGCCGAAACGCCAAGCTCCCCGGCGACGAAGTCGCGCAGTTCGGGCGGCATCAGCCGGTCGAATTCGATCCGGATAACCGAGCCGCGGCGCCGCCGCTTCAGCGCCGTCTCGAACAGGCGCACCAGATCCTCTGATTCTTCCTCGACCTCGATATCGCTGTCGCGGATGATGCGGAACGTGCCGGAACCCTTGACCTCGTAGCCCGGGAACAGCTTGCCGATATAAAGACCGACCGCCTCCTCGAGCGGGATGAAGCGAACATGGCGCTTGCGATCCGGCAAGCGGATGAAGCGCCTCAGTGCCACCGGCAGGCGCAAAAGCGCGCTCATTTCCTCGCCGTTCTTACGGTGGCGCAATTGCAACGCCATCGAGAAACCGAGATTGGGAATGAACGGGAACGGATGCGCCGGGTCGATCGACAGCGGCGTCAGCACCGGAAATACCTGCTCCTGGAAATGGTCCTCGAGCCAGATCTTCTCGTCCTTGCTCAGCGCATCGCGGGTGATGCTCTCGATGCCTTCCTTGTCGAGGAGCAGCATCAGCGCCGAAAGGCTTTTCTGCTGGTCCTCCTGCAGGCGCTCGACCTCGCGCAGCAATTGTTCGAGCTGCTGCTCGGGCGTGCGTCCGTCCGGGCTCTTCAGCACGATGCCCTCGCGCACCTGGCCGGCAAGACCCGCAACGCGGACCATGAAGAACTCGTCGAGGTTGGCGGCCGATATCGACAGGAAGCGAACACGCTCGAGCAGCGGATGATTGGCGTTCAGCGACTCTTCGAGCACGCGCCGGTTGAATTGGAGCCAGGAAAACTCGCGGTTGACGAAGCGGTCAGGATTGCCGCCTTCGCGGCTCGCCGCCTCGACGGTGATGAATTCGTTCTGCACCGGCTTCAGTTCGTTCATGGTTTCCGCTCTTCCCACACCGTTCGACGACCATAGCCTTAACCGGCTTAACTTATCCTCTGACAGGCTTTTGCGACAGTTTCATTTCATCGATCTTGCAAAGAGACGGGTTATGATCCAGATGCAATCGACAAGATCAGGAGACGACGATGGCAGGCGGTTCCATTCCCCATTTCCAGAACGATGCGGGCTATCCGGCAATTGACATCGGCGTCAAGGAATTCATGTGCACCGGCGCCAATCCGCCTTTCGACCACCCGCATGTATTTCTCGACATGGGCGACGACAATGAAAAAGTCTGCCCCTATTGCTCGACGCTCTATCGCTATTCGCCGAAGCTGAAGGCGTTGGAAACGCAGCCGCCGGGCTGCCTCTATCTCGACCAGGCCGCCTGATTCTTTCGCGACAACCCTGATGCAGGAAACGCAGTCCCGGCAGGTGGTCATCGCCGGGGCGGGCGTCGCCGGGCTGACCGCGGCACTGGCCTTCGCCGAGCGCGGCTATCGGACAAAACTGTTCGAACAGGCGCAGCACCTCGAGGCTGCCGGCGCCGGTATCCAGCTTTCGCCCAACGCGACGCGCATCCTACGGCAGCTCGGCGTACTCGATCGGCTGCTGGCGACGGCGGTGCGGCCGGAGGCGGTCGTGCTCAAGGATGCCGCCACGCTGCGCAAGCTGGCGCGCGTACCGCTTGGCCAGGCGGCCGAAACGCGCTGGGGAGCGCCCTATCTCGTTGCCCACCGCGCGGATCTGCAGTCAGCGCTGATGCAGCGAGTTTCGGAGCAGCCCGGTATCGATCTGATCGCCGGCGCGCGGGTGACCGACATCGCAGCCGGATCGAAAGGTGTTACCGTCACTGCATCGGCTGATGGCGACACGGTCGAGGCTGGCTGTCTTTTGATCGGCGCCGATGGCGTCTGGTCGTCGGTGCGAGAAACGCTTGCCCGCAACGCAGCCGATTTCCGGAGAAGCCGGTTTTCGGGCGAGCTTGCCTGGCGCGCCACGGTGGCCGCCGACAGCCCCGCTGGACAAACCTTTGCGGCGATCGGTGAGCCCGATTGTGTTACTGCATTCCTCTATTCCGGCTTCCATATGGTCGCCTATCCGGTCAGCCGTGGCACTGCCTTCAACCTCGCTGCCTTCACAAAGGGCGAGCGCATCGCCGAGGGCTGGTCGGGGCATGCCGACCCCGCCATCCTCGCCAGCGCCATGCGCGGTACCGCGCCGGCGCTGGTCCGTCTGGCGAGCGAGGCCGCGCCATGGACGGCATGGCCGATCCACACCGTCGAGCAGCGGCGGTGGACGACGCCGGAAGGCATCGCGCTGATCGGCGATGCGGCGCATGCGATGACGCCGTTTGCCGCACAGGGCGCGGCGATGGCGATCGAGGACGCGGTAACCCTTGCCGGTTTGGTTGCCACCTCGCCTGCCGATCTCAGCAGCGCGCTTGTCGCCTGGGAACAGGCGCGGCGGCCGCGCGTCGCCCAGGTCGCCCGCCGCGGCGTCGTCAACCGCCTCGCCTGGCATGCGGCCGGGCCGGTGGCGATGGCCCGCAACCTGTTCCTGGCGATGCGCTCGCCCGAAAAACTCGCCGCCGATCTCGACTGGCTCTATGGCTGGCGGGCGTTGGACGATGGCGCGCGATGATACGCACGACAGGCTGGAGGGACAGCGCCCTGGACAGCACCCCTCTCTGTCCTGCCGGACATCTCTCCCACTTGGGGGGAGATTGGCCATCACATTGGCTTTCGCCAATCTTCAAGGTTGCATGACCTAGCAAGGCGCCGAAGCCGCTAATCTCCCCCCTCGTGGGGAGATGTCCGGCAGGACAGAGGGGGGCGCGAAGGATCGCGGCGTTGATCAGCCGGAACCCTCTTCAATTGTAAAGCCGCATCGACAGGCCGAGCGAGGCCGGCAGCGGATCCCACCAGCCGGTGCGCAGCCCGGCCGTGCGCAGTGCCGCCGCCGTCCAGGTGTTGCAGCCGATCAGCGCGTTGAAATGACCATTGGCTTCGAAGAACCGATCGAAGCGGGAATAGGCCGCACTCTCGATCGGGATGGCCCCGTTCGGCCCCTGCCGGAAGCTTGCCGCAATGTAATCGAGCAGCGCCGTAAACCGCTCCTCGCCGATGTCGAAGGCAGCGACGTCGCGATGCGGCTCGGCGATGTCGACGGAAATGTCGACATGCATTGCCGAGGCATCGACCGATAGCGCCTTCATCACCGGCACCGCCTTCAGCTCCGACCAGGTCGGCGTCTCCAGATAGAAGGCGCGGCCGCCCCAGCCGAAGACGATGTAGCGGACCTCCGCCATGTCTGCTGGAATGCCGGCATCGACCAGGAAATGGAAGCGCCGGCGCACATCGTCGTCGACCGGGATGGCGATGTCGGTGTGGATCGGATTTTGCAGCACCAGGATACGGTGGCTTGTGCCGATCGGATCGGCAACGGCCGCCGGCCAGAGCGGGCGCGGCAGCAGCGTGCCCAGCGCCACCGCAAGGACTGCTGCAACGACCAGCAGGCCAAGAAAACGGGCAAGCTTCTTCATGGGAAAGGCATAGAACAAGCAATGCTCAAGGTGAAGCCCCTCCGAACGTTGCACAGCTGACTTAGAGCTTGACGCATATCCTCCCCGGGAGGATATGCTCAAGCATGTCAGATCACCTCCACGCCTCGCATCCTTCCATCATAAAGCGCCTGAAGCGCGCGCAAGGCCACCTTGCGGCGGTGCTGGCGATGATCGAGGCGCATCGCCCTTGCGTTGACCTGGCGCAGCAGCTTCATGCAGTCGAAAAAGCGATCAGCAGCGCCAAGCGCGAGCTGATCAACGATCACATCGAGCATTGCCTGACGGACAGCGTGGAAACCGGCGGCAACTCGCTGGCGGAACTCAAGCAGCTGGCGAAGTATCTATGAATGCCATCGTAGCCCGCATTCTGGACTGGCTCGGGTTCGGCTCGCACGCCGCACATCATCACGGCGATCACGGTCCGCACGGTCACAGCCATGGCGTCATCGACGCGACAATTGCCACCACCGACCGGGGCATCTGGGCAATCAAATGGTCGTTCGTGATCCTGGCCATCACCGCGGCATTGCAGATGGTCGTGGTTGCGTTGTCGGGGAGCGTGGCATTGCTGGCCGACACGATCCATAACATCGGCGATGCGACCACGGCGATCCCGCTATGGATTGCGTTCGTTCTGGCGCGGCGCAAGCCGTCGCGGATCTTCATGTATGGCTTGGGCCGGGGCGAGGATCTGGCCGGCATCATCATCGTGCTCATCATCCTGTTCAGCGCTGTAGTCGCTGCCTACCAAGCCATCGACAGGCTGATCAATCCACAAGTGGTGACACACCTGGGCTGGCTGACTGCGGCGGGCATTGTCGGCTTCCTCGGCAACGAGGCGGTTGCCGTGTTCCGTATCCGCGTCGGTCGCGAAATCAACAGCGCGGCACTGATTGCCGACGGCTACCACGCCCGCACAGATGGACTTACCAGCCTTGCCGTGGTCATCGGAGCCATCGGCGTTTGGTTCGGCTTTTCCTTGGCCGATCCGATCGTCGGCCTGCTGATCACGATTGCGATCTTCGGTATCGTCTGGCAATCGGCCCGCTCGGTGCTGACCCGCATGCTGGATGGAATCGAACCCGGTGTGATAGACGAAATCCGACATGCCGCCGAGCATGTTCCGGGCGCGCGCATTGTCGATGCCAAGGCGCGCTGGATCGGTCATAGATTGCACGCCGACATCGCAATTGCCGCGGACGAAACCCTGCCGCTGTCGGCGGCGAACAAGATCGCCGCAGCGCTGAAGGACGAACTATCCCAGCATATGCCGGCCCTGGCTGAGGCGAATGTGCAGTTTTCAACGGAACGTGGAGAGAACGACCATCCTCACGAGCACACGCATCACCACGGCCACATGCACTGACGCTCGCCGATTTTCTGCTAGTCTCGTCCGATGTTCCAGACGCTCGTCGAATTTCAGCGCACGATCTATCTGACGCTCGGCGAACAGATCAAGCTGCTTGCGGCCGGAGGCAATTGGCTGGCGTTCATGGCCTTCCTGCCGATGGGCGTCGTGTTCGGGGCTGCCCATGCGCTGACGCCGGGGCACAGCAAGGCCGTCCTGGCGACGTATCTTGCCGGTTCGGATGCGAAGGTCTCGCGTGGTCTGCTCGTATCTATCACGCTATCGTTCACGCATGTGACGATTGCCGTTCTGATTGCGGCTCTCTCGCTGCCACTGGTCTCAATAGCATTGGGCAGCGTCGGCCGCGCTCCGCTTCTGGAGCACATCAGTCGCGGGCTGCTCGGCCTCATTGGCGTCTGGATGCTCTGGCGCGCTTTGAGCCACAGCCATCACCACAGGCACGAGGGCGAGGCTGTCGGCGTCATGGCAGGCCTGATCCCATGTCCGCTTACGCTTTTCGCTATGACTTTCGCGATGTCCAGGGGTGTTCCGGCAGCGGGCGTCCTGTTTGCCATCACCATGATGGTCGGCGTGGCGCTGACGCTGTCCTGCGTCGCCGTGTTGTCGATCGTGTTTCGGGAACGGCTTGTACAGTTTTTCGCGCGCCAGCCACGGCTGTTCGAAACCATCTCCCGGGCCATCGAGGGCGCCGCCGGTCTCGCCCTTGCCGGCGTCGCTGTCTGGCAGATCACATCAGCTTAAGAGAAAATATGGTTTCAGCCACTGCATGGTGTCCGGTCCGGTGCAGCGGATGGAACGCGCCAAGGCGACGCCGGTCATGTCACATCGATCACGACCATCAGCCCGCCGCCGCCCTTCTCCTCGACATTGTTGTTCGTGGTGTGATGCGGGATGTGGCAATGGATCAGCCATTTGCCCGGACGCTGCGCCTTCCAGATCACGTCGTAGCGCTGACCCGGCCCGACGTTGATCGTATCGGCAAGGAAACGACCCGAAGCGGGGACCGTCTCGCCGTCGCGGGCAACGACCTCGAACGGTCCGCCATGGATATGCATCGGATGGATGAAGCCGTTGTTGGTGCCGATGAACCGCACCTTGAGCGTGTCGCCGACCTTCATCGGGATCGTCTCGGTCGAGGGATAGGCCTTGCCGTTGATGGTGAAGAAATTCGGCATGCCGCCGTCCATCGGCATCGACGGGTAGGTCAGCCCTTCCCGCACCAGCCATTCCTGAAGCTGGATGACGTAATCATGGTCGGCCGCGACCTCGTCGGCGGGATTGGCGGGATCGATGATCAGCGCACCGTAGAGGCCGAGCGCCTGGGTCCGGTCCGGCTTGGCATGGGGGTGGTAGAAATAGGTTCCGTGCTGGGTTGCGGTGAATTCGTATGAATAGGATTGGCCGGGCTCGATCGGCGCCTGGGTGATCTCGGCCGGCCCATCCATCTGGTTCGGCAGGATCAAGCCATGCCAATGCACCGTCGTTTCCTCAGGCAGGCCGTTGGTGACGTTGATCCTGACCCGATCGCCCTGGCGAATGTGAATTCGCGGGCCGGGAATCTGGCCATTATAGGCATAGGCGTCGACCGCGACGTCCGGCAGGATCTGCCAGCGGACCACTGAAGGCCTGAGCTCGAACACCTTGATGCCATTCTCTATCCGAAACGGCAGTTCCTGGTCGCCCCTTGCCGTCAGGCCATAAGAGGCGGCCACGAGGCGTGGATCGGTAGCGGCCATGTCGCGCATCGTATCAGCCGGCGTGTCGCGATCCATGATCATGCCTCGCGGCATGATCACCCCGCCGACGTCGCGTGCCGACAGCGTCAGGTTCAGCCAGTTCGCCGGCGCGATCATGCCGATGGCGAGCGCCAGCAGGGAGACGGCACCCAGGGCAGCCACCTGCGGCGTTGTGGCATCTGTCTCCATGTGATGGCCGCCGCCTTTGCCTTTGTGGGAAGCTATATCGTGGCGCTGTCCGCGATGGCCACTGGCGTCGGCCTGCTGCATTTGCATCTGCGCATGTTGCCTCGTTGCAGGCTGCTCTCGACCATCGATGCCGGCTGCCTGCGCGCGCTGTGTCATCAGCCCATGCTTCAGCCCCCGGGCGACCAGCCAGACATTGGCCGGGTAGGCAAGCGCAAAGCCGGCGATGACGCCGATCGACATCACGCCCCAGAACAACAGCTCCGTCGGTTCCATCGCGCGCATGTCGCGGCCCATCATCAGGAAGCTCATGACCGGCGCCATGCCGGCCATCATGAAGTTCATGGAGATGAACTCGGGCAGGAAGCTCTTGCGTACGTTTTTCCAATAGGTGCCGCCCATCATCGATTTCATGAACAGCGACTGGAAGATGAACAGGCCGAAGGCAAAGCCGGCGAGATATTCGACGATCAGGTCGATCCACATCGGCAGGCCGAGCGCCGCCGTGACGGCGGCGGCAAGAATGATGCCGGTGGCATCGCCGGCGACGCAGTGGATGGTGGAGCCGACGCCCTGCTTCCAGAGCGGCCGGGTGAACACATCATGCTCGCCCGGCCGTGGCTCCTTGTCCGCGAGCACATAAAGCAGCAAGCCGAGCGGACCCATATAGAGGGTGACCAGGATGAAGCCCCATTTCATCACCACCGGCTCGGGATTGTTGCGATATTGGTCGAAGCCGACATAAAGCGTCGAAGCCAGCGCCAGCGCGAACCAGACGACGAGGAAATAATCGATCGGTTGGATGAGCATCAGGATGAACCCTTGACCTATCGCCGCACTCGCCCACTCGGCTTGTTATACAACTCCTAATGGCAACAAACGCGGCTGGCGCGCTTATGATCCGCGCCGACCGTACGCTGTTCAGGCAGGCCAATTTTCGTTGTAACCGACTGATCTGATGACGCCTGCCCGCAGTTCATTTCCGGAACTGTCAGTCTTATCATTGCGGCTCTCCTCTAGTGGGGTTGTCATGGGGCTTCCCATCACAGGAAGGTCAAGGGCTTTTGAGCCAGCTCAAATCATCGCTGTGGTGCCGAAGCAGCGCTCGAAATTTGCCCCTTGACCTTCCCGTGATGGGAACCTTTATCGTGTCGCAGTTACCCAGTTGGAGCTGCAAACCCATGAACGCCGTCGCTCATAACCCCAGCCGAGCCTGTTTCCGCTCCCGCGATTCAGATTGGGATCGAGGGCATGACCTCCGCCTCCTGTGTCGCCCGCTTGAAAGGCGCTGAAGACGGCGGCATGACGTGACCGAGGCTAGTGTCAACCTGGCTACGGAGCGTGCCACGTGAGTTACACCGCGTGCCGACGCGCGTGACCTTAATCTCGGAGACAACACATGGATCGACGCTGTTTTCTGGCGGCAGGCGTTGCCACGGTTCTCGCCAGCCCGCGCGCCATCGCCCAGATGAAGATGGACGAGATGCCCGGCATGGATATGGGGCACGCGGGCCACGACATGGGCGCGGCACCAAAAAGCGCGACCATGCTGCCTGAGGGCCAGGCGTTGCGCGAGTTGCCGCTGCTAGCCAATGAAGCCAATGCGCCCCGCCTGTTCAGAGCAAACCTCACGGCTGAACCCGCCATGGTTCGCTTTGCAGAAGGGCTCGACACGCCAATCCTTGGATACAATGGTATGAGCCCGGGGCCATTGATCGAGGTGACTGAAGGCGACCGTGTCGAGATTGCATTCACGAACCGAATTCCTGAAGAGACGAGCACCATCCATTGGCATGGCATGCCGGTTCCAGCTGACCAGGATGGCAATCCTATGGACCCCGTTGCGACGGGCACGGAGCGCACCTACAGCTTCGAACTGCCCGAAGGAAGCGCGGGGTCGTACTGGTATCATCCGCATCCGCACGGCAAGACGGCCGAGCAGGTCTATCGCGGACTTGCCGGCGCGTTCGTGGTCAAGCCGAAGGCGGACCCGATCCCGGCCGAGTATGGCGACACTGTGCTGATGTTCACAGACCTTCGCCTTGCCGCCGACGGCACCATGCCGGACAACACCATGGTCGATTTGATGAACGGGCGCGTCGGCGATCACGTGCTGGTCAATGGACAAAAAAATCCCGCGCTATCCGTCCCGTTTGGAACAAAGCGGCGATTTCGGTTCTACAACGCGACTAACGCGCGCTTTTTGCGGCTCTCCTTCGACGGCGCACCCATGACGATCATCGGCACCGATGGCGGTCTGCTGGAGGCGCCGGTGGCAGCCAAGGATGTCCTGCTCAGCCCGGCGGAACGCCTTGAACTGATCGTCTCGTTTGAGAAGCGCGGCCCCGTCACCCTGAGCACGCTCGACTACGATCGCGGCTGGATGGGCGCAGGCCGCCCCGCCGATGCAGGCCTGACATTGCTTACGGTCAATGTTTTGGACACGCCTGCAGAGACGTTTCCTCCGCTGCCGGAAAAGCTTCGACCAATTGCGCAACTTGGCACCCCTGCCGTCAGCCGGCGTTTCGTGTTCACCGAAACGACGACGATGAGCGCGACGGATATGCAGATGGGCTTCCTGATCAACGGCGCGGCGTTCGACATGGGCCGCATCGACGTGGTGTCGAAAACAGGACAGGTCGAGCTCTGGGAAATCGTCAACAAGGCCGACATGGACCATCCGTTCCATGTTCATGGGACGCAGTTCCAAGTGGTCGAGCACGAACGTGGTGGGCAGGTCTCGAAACCGGCCTATCTCGCCTGGAAGGACACGGTCAACGTGGCGCGCGGCGAAACGATGCGGCTTTTGCTGCGCCAGGATCGCCCCGGGCGGAGAATGTATCATTGCCACATCCTGGAGCACGAGCAGCTCGGCATGATGGGCGTCGTCGACGTGCAGGCCTAGCCGGTCGCTCGACGTGGCTGCACTGGCAATCTATGGCGCCCTGTTCACCAGCGCATTCCTAGCCGCAACCATCTTGCCGGTCTCGTCGGAAGTTGTGCTCGCCGGCTTGATCGCCGGCGGCCGTGGCGATCCGGTGCTACTGCTTGCGGTCGCCACAATCGGCAACACGCTCGGCTCGGTGGTGAACTGGACGCTGGGGCGTGGCATCGATACGCTGCAATCTAGGCGATGGTTTCCCATCACCCGTGAACGATACCAGCGGGCCAGCCGGAGCTTTCGCCGCTTTGGCGCGTGGCTGCTCCTATTCGCCTGGCTGCCGGTCGTCGGGGACGCCTTCACTGTCGCGGCAGGCGCGGCCCGCATGCATCTCGGCGTATTCGTGATGCTTGTCGCATTGGGCAAGGCTGCACGATATGCGGCAATCGTCGCAGGATTGTGGGTGCTAAAATAATTGCCGATGCTCGCCATCGAACAAAGGGCAGATCCTCCCGAGCATCACCGCTCGTCGAATACGCGTAAGGCCCGAGCAAGGCAGAGGGCCGGTCCGCCGGTCTTGTCCCGAACCGGCGTACAGGATCAGTGCAGGATCTGCGACAGGAACAGCTTCGTGCGCTCATGGCGCGGGTGGTCGAAGAACTCGGCCGGCGTGTTCTGCTCGACGATCTGACCCTGATCCATAAAGATCACCCGGTTGGCGACTTTGCGCGCAAAGCCCATCTCGTGGGTGACGCAGAGCATGGTCATGCCCTCCTCGGCCAGCCCGACCATCGTCTCCAGCACTTCCTTGATCATTTCCGGATCGAGAGCCGAGGTCGGCTCATCGAACAGCATGATGCGCGGGTTCATGCACAGCGAGCGGGCGATCGCCACGCGCTGCTGCTGGCCGCCGGAAAGCTGGCCGGGATATTTGTTGGCCTGTTCCGGGATCTTGACGCGCTTGAGGAAATGCATGGCGATTTCCTCGGCCTGTTTCCGCGGCATCTTGCGCACCCAGATCGGCGCCAGCGTGCAATTTTCCAGAATGGTCAGATGCGGGAACAGGTTGAAGTGCTGGAACACCATGCCGACCTCGCGGCGCACCTCGTCGATCTTCTTCAGATCGTTGGTCAGTTCCTTGCCGTCGACTATGATCTTGCCCTTCTGGTGTTCCTCCAGTCGGTTGATGCAGCGGATCATCGTCGATTTGCCGGAGCCCGACGGGCCGCAGATGACGATGCGCTCGCCGCGCATCACCTTTAGATTGATGTCCTTCAGCACATGGAATTCGCCGTACCATTTGTGCATGGCAATGATGTCGATGGCGACATCGGTGGTGGAAATGTGCATCTTGGCGGCATTGACCTTGATCTCTTCCGCGCTGACGGCGTTTTCTATGGCCATGACAAGGTCCCCTTTTTTAGCGTTTGTGGCCGGTGTCGAGACGGCGTTCCGTGTACATTGAATAGCGCGACATGCCGAAACAGAACAGCCAGAAGATGAAGGCCGCGAACACCAGGCCGGATCTGGCCGTCTGCGGCGTCGCCCAATTGGCGTCGGAGAAGTTCTGCTTGACGATGCCGAGGAGGTCGAACATCGAGATGACGATGACCAGGCTGGTGTCCTTGAACATGCCGATGAAGGTGTTGACGATGCCGGGAATGACCAGCTTCAGCGCCTGCGGCATGACGACCAGACCCATCTTCTGCCAGTAGCTGAGGCCGAGCGAATCGGCGCCCTCATACTGGCCTTTGGGGATCGCCTGCAGGCCGCCGCGCACCACTTCGGCCATGTAGGCGGCGGCAAACAGCGACACGCCGATCAGCGCGCGCAGGAACTTGTCGAAGCTGACGCCGGCCGGCAGGAACAGCGGCAGCATCACGCTGGCAAAGAACAGCACCGTAATCAGCGGGATGCCGCGTACCGTCTCGATGAAGATCACGCACAGCAGCTTGACGATCGGCATGTTCGAGCGCCGGCCGAGCGCCAGCACGATGCCGATCGGCAGCGACACGGCAATGCCGACGAAGGACAGGCTGAGCGTCACCAGCAGCCCACCCCAACGCGACGTCTCGACATGCGGCAGGCCGAACATGCCGCCGACCAGCAGAACGAAGGCGACGACCGGCAGCGCCAGGAAGAGAAGAATGGCGTTCAGCCCTTTGCGCGGTACGCGCGGTATGAGCAAAGGCACCAGCAGTGCCACGAACAGGATGGCCACCACGATCGGCCGCCAACGCTCCTCGACAGGATAGGTGCCGAACATGAACTGGCCGAACTTGGCGTTGACGAAAGCCCAGCAGGCGCCGGTCCAGCCGTCCGACTGGATGCCGCCCTGCGCCACGGTGGCGCAGACCGTGCGGTCCGGTCCCGTCCACTGGGCGTTGATGAAAGCCCAATTGACGATCTGCGGCAGGATCATGGCAACCAGCGCGATGCCGACGATGGTCAAGATGGTGTCGCCCGTGGTGGCAATCAGGTTCTTGCGGATCCAGGCGGTGAGGCCACGCTCGCTCGACGGCGCCGGCTGCGCCAGCGTCATCTCCGTCCGCACCCAGGACATGTCGTGTTCCTGCATGGCCCTACCTCTCCACCAGCGCCATCCTGGCATTGACGACGTTCATGATCGCCGACGTGATCAGGCTGAGCGCGAGATAGACAGCCATCATGATCACCACGCCTTCGACCGCCTGCCCGGTCTGGTTCAAGACAGTGCCGGCAGTCGCCGTCAGGTCCGGATAGCCGATGGCGATGGCGAGCGAAGAGTTCTTGGTCAGGTTCAGATACTGGCTGGTCAGCGGCGGAATAACGATGCGCATCGCCTGCGGCACGACGACAAGCCTGAGGATCGATCCCGAGCGCAGCCCGAGTGCCGCGGCCGCCTCGGTCTGGCCCGTGCTGACGCCCCTGATGCCGGCGCGCACGATCTCGGCGATGAAGGCGGCCGTATAGCAGGACAACGCCAGATAGAGTGACAGGAACTCCGGTCTGACCTGAAAGCCACCGACCAGGTTGAAAGTCGATTGTTTCGGGAATTCGAAGCTCAGAGGAAAGCCGCTCAGCGCGTAGGCCAGCAGCGGCAGGCCGACGATCAACGCTATGGATGTCCAGAGCACCGGGAACGGCTGACCCGTCGCCATCTGCCGCTGCCGCGCCTTGCGGGCGACGAACCAGGCCATGGCAATGCCGAGGAGCAGGGCGACCAGGATCAGCCAGGAGCCCTCGCCCCAGACAGCGCGCGGAAAATAAAAGCCGCGCTGGTTGAGAAAGGAGCCGAACGGCAAATTGATGCTCTCGCGCGGCGGCGGCAGCACGGCGAGTACGCCGGAATACCAGAAGAAGATGACCAGCAGCGGCGGGATGTTGCGGAAGACCTCGACATAGACCGTGCAGATCTTCCTGATCAGCCAGTTGCGCGACAGTCGGCCGATGCCGACGATGAAACCGATAATGGTGGCGGTGATGATGCCGACGACGGCCACGATCACGGTGTTGATGAAGCCGACCAGGATGGCTCGGAAATAAGTCGAATCCGACGAATAAGCGATGGCGCTTTCGCTGATGTCGAAACCGGCGCGGCCCTTGAGGAAGCCGAAGCCGGAGGCGATGTGCAAGCGCGTCAGATTGACGATGACGTTGTGGGTAACCCACCAGACCCCCGCCACCAGCAGGACGAGGACCAGTGCTTGAAAGAATATGCCGCGGACGCGAGGATCATTGATGAAGGAACCGCGGCTTGGCTCCTCGCGAAGAACTTCCTGCGATGCCATTCGACAGTCCCCTGGAAAGAGAGACCGGAAGGCAGACGATCTGCCTTCCGGATCCATTTTCAATCAGCGGATCGGCGGAGCGTATTGCAGACCACCCTTGGTCCACAGCGCGTTGATGCCGCGCGCGATCTTCAGCGGGCTGCCCGAGCCGACATTGCGCTCGAACATCTCGCCGTAATTGCCGACGGCCTTGACGATGTTGACGACCCAGTCGTTAGAGACGCCGAGATCGGTGCCGATCTTGGTGTCGGCTTCCTGGCCGAGCACGCGCTTGATCTCGGGACTGTCCGAGTTCTTCATCTCGTCGACATTGGCCTTGGTGATGCCGAGTTCCTCGGCGTCGAGCAACGCGAAATAGGTCCACTTGACGATGTGGTACCATTGGTCGTCGCCCTGGCGTACAGCCGGCCCAAGCGGTTCCTTGGAGATGATCTCGGGCAACACGACGTGGTCGGCCGGCGCACCGAGCGTCAGGCGGATGCCATAGAGGCCCGATTGGTCGGTGGTGTATACGTCGCAGCGGCCGGCGTCATAGGCGGCGTTAACCTCTTCCAGCTTTTCGAAGACGACAGGATTGTACTCCATCTTGTTCGACTTGAAATAGTCGGCAAGGTTGAGCTCGGTCGTGGTGCCGCTCTGCACGCAGACCGCCGCGCCCGAAAGTTGCAGCGCCGAATTCACGCCCGGTAGCTTCTTGGCGTTGATCATGAAGCCCTGGCCGTCATAATAAGTCGTGCCGATGAAGTTCAGGCCGAGTGCGGTGTCGCGATTGATGGTCCAGGTGGTATTGCGCGACAGGATGTCGATCTCGCCCGACTGCAGAGCGGTAAACCGCTCCTTGGCGCTGAGCGGCGTAAATTTCACCTTGGTGCCATCGCCGAACACGGCGGCTGCCACAGCGCGACAGAAGTCCGCGTCGATGCCTTGCCACTCACCCTTGTCGTCCGGCGCCGAGAAGCCGGCCAGACCGGTCGAGACGCCGCATTGGATGAAGCCCTTCGCTTTGACATCGTCGAGCGTGGCCGCCGAAGCCGCCGAAGCCGCGAATCCAAACGCGGCGGCGCCCAAAACGCCGATTGCAATGTGTTTCATGACCCACAGACCCTTTTCTGTTTTTTCCAGGCGAACCTGACTTTTTCCCGTGTGAACGCAGCTATGTATCCCGGCCCATTACCGGAATCCCGCATCGTAACCGACGCGCTGCCTCCCATTCACGAACAACATCGAAGGCGATTATTCCTGTGAGGTCAAGGGAAATGACCAAATCCGAAAGACTTTGAAAACCAACCGCCTGAAATGCCTGAAATTGCAGACAAACGCGCTCGCAAATTGGTCAGCGCGCCAATAAAGCCGGCAAAGTCGGACCGTGACTTGCCAAGCGCACCTGGCAGCCGTCCAGAGGATCTACGGCGCATTGCTGAATTGGCATATTCAAGACCTTGGCCTGGCGAGTGCGGTGCGGTTGCGCGGCCAATGCCGCCGCACTATGGCTAACGACCTACTCATGGGATAAAAAGCAATGGCAAAAGACGGCAGCGAGATGGGCATCAACACGCGGCTCGCCCATTCCGGCAACAACCCGCATGACTATTTCGGCTTCGTCAATCCGCCGGTCGTGCATGCCTCGACCGTGCTCTATCCCAATGCCGCGACAATGGCGGCGCGCAGCCAGAAATACACCTACGGCACGCGCGGCACCCCGACCACCGATGCGCTGACCAGCGCCATCGATGCGCTGGAAGGCTCCGCCGGCACGGTCGCGGTGCCGTCCGGCCTGGCGGCCGTGGTGCTGCCGCTGCTCGCCTTCCTGTCGGTCGGCGATCATCTGCTGATCGTCGATTCCGTGTATCATCCGACCCGCAATTTCGCCGACACGATGCTGAAGCGGCTGGGCATCGAGGTCGAATATTACGAGCCCCGCATCGGCGCCGGCATTGCGGCGCTGCTCAGGCCCAACACCAAGGTGGTACTCACCGAATCGCCGGCCTCCAACACCTTCGAGGTGCAGGACATACCGGCCATCGCCAAGGCAGCACACGCCGTCGGCGCCATCGTCATGATGGACAACACCTGGGCGACGCCGCTCTACTTTCGCCCGCTCGACCATGGCGTCGACATCTCGATCCACGCGGCGACGAAATACCCGGCCGGCCATTCCGACGTGCTGCTCGGCACCGTGTCGGCCAATGCGGACTGCTGGAAGCAGCTTTGCGAGACGTTCAACACGATGGGCTGCTGCGCGGGGCCGGACGACGTCTACCAGGTGCTGCGCGGCCTGCGCACCATGGGCGTGCGGCTGGAGCACCATCAAAAGAGCGCGCTTGCCCTCGCCGGCTGGCTGGAGGGCCAGCCGGGCGTGGCGCAGGTGCTGCATCCGGCGCTGCCCAGCCATCCCGACCATGATCTTTGGAAGCGCGACTTTTGCGGATCGAGCGGCATCTTCTCGATCGTTCTTGCGGGCGGTGGACAAAAGCAGCAGCACGCCTTCCTCGACGCGTTGAAATTTTTCGGCCTCGGCTATTCCTGGGGCGGCTATGAGAGCCTTGCCGTGCCGGTATTCCTTGGCGACCGCACCATCGCCAAGGGCCCGTATGACGGGCCGCTGGTGCGCTTGCAGATCGGGCTCGAGGATGTAGGGGATTTGAAGGCCGACCTGGCGCGCGGGCTGGCGGCGGCCGCTGAGGCCTGAGCCAGCACCTTTTCATACTGAGGTCAGAAAATCGGCGTAACAGCCTGGAAAAATTGCGATCCTGAGCGATATCATGGCGACCGATCGGCCGATGAAACGGTCTACAAAATAGAGGCGGCGGTGTGGTGAAGGCGGTAGAATAGCCTCTGCCAGTCCTTGACACGGATTGAGGCTGGCCGGCGGGATCGGTCGGGAACCTTTTGTCGGCCGATGCATCCAATGGCGCGATGAGAAGCCTATCAGGAGATCGGCCATGCCTGCTGCGTTGACGGCAACGCCCGCCGCTTCCGGCGACATGCAGCTTGTCGGCCGCGCGCTGGCACATGATGGCGATGCATTCCGCACCATCATCAAGACGCACAACCAAAGGCTCTACCGCATCGCCCGAGGCGTCGTGCGTAACGACAGCGAGGCCGAGGACATCGTCCAGGAGGCCTATGTCAGCGCCTTTGCCCATCTCGAGGCCTTTCGCGGCGATGCCTCGCTCGCCACGTGGCTGTCGCGTATCGTCATCAACGAAGCGCTCGGCCGCTTGCGCAAAAGGCGGCGAATGGTAGCGATGCCTGAAAACCCGCAAGCCGAAATCATCCGGTTTCCCCTCAACCCGAGCGACGATCCGGAGCGGACGATGGCGCAACGGCAGATCCTTGAGCTTGTCGAACGGGCAACCGACAGTCTTCCCGATGTCTACCGGATGGTGTTCGTGGCGCGCGTCATCGAGGGATTGAGCATCGAGGAGACCGCCGAACTGCTTGGCGTGCGGCCAGAAACCATCAAGACCCGGCTGCACCGCGCCCGCGCGCTGGTGCGCAAGGCGCTGGACGACCAGATCGGCCCGGTGCTGCTCGACGCCTTTCCCTTCGCGGGCCGGCGCTGCGAACGGCTGACCAATGCCGTGATGCAGCGGCTTGGTCTTTCCGGATAGGCCGCGCCGATTTTCGCGGGAACGTTTGGCGGCGACCTGCATCCAATGAGCATCACTGAAACGAAGCCCGATGCAGTTCCGCGTCGGGGCGAAGGAGAGCATCATGTTTATTCGATCGACCACGGCACTGGCCGCAGTTTTCCTGCTTAGCACAGCGCCCTTGTCGCAAGCTGCCGACAAACCGACCGATCCGCAGATCGCACATATCGCCTACACAGCGGGCGTGCTTGACGTCGAGGCGGCCAAGCAGGCGCTGAAGAAATCGAAGAACAAGGAGGTCGTGGATTTCGCCAAGGACATGGTGCGAGATCACGAGGCTGTCAACAAACAGGCTCTCGACCTGGTCAAGAAGCTCAAGGTCACGCCTGAGGACAATCCGACCAGCAAGGCGCTGACCAAGGCAGCGGCAGAGGAACGTGCCAAGCTTGCCAAGCTCAAGGGTGCGGCGTTCGACAAGGCCTATGTCGCCAGCGAAGTGGCCTACCACAAGCAGGTCAATGGCGCGCTCGAAACACTGCTGATTCCGTCGGCCAGCAATGCCGAGTTGAAGAGCCTGCTGGAAACCGGCCTGAAAATATTCCAGGGCCACGAACAGCACGCCGAACACGTCGCCGGCATGCTGAAGTGAGGATAGGGCCAATGATGTCGAGGCGGCATCTGTGGGTTGCGCTGGCATTGGCCATGGGTGCCGCGCCGGCCAAGGCCGAAACCATCGAGGTGACGATCGAGAACCTTGTGTTTTCGCCGGCAAAGATCGAGGCGAAGGTCGGCGACACGATCAAGTGGGTGAACAAGGACGTGTTCGCCCACACGGCAACCGTCAACGGCGCCTGGGAAGTGATGATCCCGCCGAAGAAGGCATCGAGCCTGACGGTGAAGAAGGCGGAATCGGTAGATTATTTCTGCCGCTTCCATCCCAACATGAAAGGCCATCTGACGGTGACGTCGCCCTGACTGGCTGATGCATGCCGCGCAAAAGTGTGCAGCGGTTTTGCGATAACGACATGCATAAAACAAGAGCCTAAAGCGCGCCGCATGAGGCCGGTCTAATGCGGCCGCTTTTAGGCCGCCAGCCATGCCGTCCCCACAAGAAGCGTGACCAGCGTCAACGGCAGGCCGACCTTGAAGAAGGCTATGAAACCAAGCGGTTTGCCGGAGACCCGCGCGTGCTCGGCAACGATCAGATTGGCGACCGAGCCGAGCAGCGTGAAATTGCCGGCCAGCGTCGAGCTCATGGCGACGACCAGCCAGGCCCGCTTGGGATCTTCCAGTCCGGGCACGAACGGCTTCAGCGCCAGCACGGCCGGGACATTGCTCATGATGTTGGACAGCACTGCAGTGAAGCCGGACAGCCGCCAGACATCATTCAGCCCGAGGTCCTTTGCCGAGGCGACGATGTCGGGCGTCAGCAGCGTCTTCTCCGCCCCGGCGACGACGATGAACAGCCCGGCGAACATGAACAGCAGCGGGCCATCGATCTCGCGATAGATGCGCTCAGGTTTGATGGCGCGGGTCAAAAGAAGAATGGCGCCGCCGATCAGCGCTGCCTTGGCAACGGGAACGCCGGCAAAGAAGGCGACCGCCAAACCGACACAGACGACCACCGCCTTCACCACCTGCCCCGGCAGCATGCGGCCGCGATAGACTTCGGGGCTGAGCTCGGCCTTGCGCGAAAATTCAGCTCGGTAGACGATGCGGATGATGACGATGACGGCGACGAGGCCGAACGCCGCGACCGGCGCCAGCGCCGCCGAGAAGGCCGGATAGGAAATCCCCGACAGCGCGCCGATGACCATGTTCTGCGGATTGCCGGTGATGGTGGCGACGCTGCCGCAATTCGAGGCCGTGGCGGTGGCGATCAGATAGGGAACCGGGTTGCGGTTGATGACGCGGGTGACATGGACGACGATCGGCGCCATGACCAGGCAGATGGCGTCGTTGACCAGGAACGCCGACAGGACGCCGGTCAACAGCGTCACCATCACCAGCAGCATGAACGGCGCATGCGCATGCTCGATGGCGAACCCGCCGAGCGCGCGAAAGGCACCCGACACTTTCAGATGCGCCACGACGATCATCATGCCGAGCAGAAGCGTGATGGTGTCGAAGCTGATGGCGCGGTAGGCGTCCTCCATGTCGAGCGCGCCGATGGCGATCATCGCCGCACCGCCGAGCAGCGCGATGCCTGCCCGGTCGAGGCGCAGCCCGGGTATCCTGCCGATTGCGACGCCGGCATAGGTCAGGACAAGGATCAGCAATGCCGCCGCGCCCATCGCTGTCATATGTTGGAAATCCTGTGCGACTGGCGAGTGAACCTGTCCGGAATGGACACTGAAAATATTGGCGATCCCGACAGGATTCGAACCTGTGACCATCGGCTTAGAAGGCCGGTGCTCTATCCAGCTGAGCTACGGGACCGCTGGCCGGCCGCATGACCGGCTGATTTGTTGGGCGCCGGCGGGGCCGGCATAGGATCAATGCGTCCAGGGCGTCCTGCGGTCATAGCGGAAATTCTCCGCATAGGAAATCTGGCGGCGCTTGATTTCCTTCGGCTCCTCGACGCGGAAAGCGAGCCCTTCCTTCTCGGCATAGGCGACCGCCTCTTCTCTTGTGTCGAAGGTCAGCCTGATCTGGCTGCGCATGTCGCCGGACGTGGTGTAGCCCATCAGCGGATCGATCTTCTTGCGCTGCTCCGGATCGAATTCCAGCACCCAATAGCCGGTCTTGGCCTTGCCGGACTGCATCGCGGTTTTGGCTGGGCTGAAAATGCGGGCTGACATGACCACCTCATTGCTGGTTGCAAGCACACGACCCCGAGACCAGATTACTGTTCTCTGGCCATGCACTAGCCCGTCATTACTGCGCAATGCCGCCGGCAGCAAGGCCGATGGCTTTTTACGCTTGCTTTGGCGGGCTGAAATCACTAGGCAACAGACCGTTCGGAGTGTAGCGCAGCCTGGTAGCGCATCTGGTTTGGGACCAGAGGGTCGGGAGTTCGAATCTCTCCACTCCGACCATTTCGCTTCCCTTTAGCGTCAATACCTTAGAGTTTTCATAGGCTTCCGTCTAGTGGACTGCTGAGAAAAGGTGCTAAGAAATGGCGGGCAGGAAGTGGAGGCCTCGCGGCATGGCCAAGCGCAAGGGTACGGCCAACGAGCAGGCCTGGCGACGAATACCCCCGGATATCTGGCAGGCACGGCACAAGCTGGTCGCTATGGGGGTCTCGACGCTCAACCGGAAGTCCCAGCAATGGCAGCAATCGCTTGGCACCGCCGACAGGGATGAAGCATCCTTGCGGAAGGCCGGCCTTGAGGCAGAATGGCGGCGGGAGGAGCAACTGTGGCGGGGGCTTCTGCGGGACGGCCCTGCCAGCCTGAGTGAGATGGAGGCCCTGGAGTTGGCCAGGCTGGGCGCTGCTCGGCGCTGGGAGCAACACAAGAGCAGCCCGCTTGATGCCCCGTTCAAGTCTCAGGCCTTCCCTCGCCCTCCATTCACCCCATCGGAAGCGGCCCAAAGTGCCCTCAGGGCCATGTCCTTAGAAGACCGGGAGGCGGCGAAGCGGGAGGGCATTGCAAACCTAAAGCGGCTCATGGATGCCAGCCCATTGGAGCGGATGCACTTGTTGAGGGAGGTGCGGGACGCCAGGGGTTACCCATGGTGTTTCCCTGAGTTTCGACAGATCGGCTTGACGATGGCTGAGGAACGGCGGGGCGAGGCCACCAGCGCGGACTTGGAGGCGGCGGGCATAAGGGCGGCGGATGAGTGGTCTCGCCTCTTGGTGAACCTGGAAGGCATCGGCGCTGAGGAGCAATTGCGGGAGAGCCTCGGGCGGCGGGCCTTGGGCGATCTCAGCGTTCCGCAATGGGTCACGGACGCCGAACGGATCGAGACGCAACGGAAGGCGCTGACAGGGGCTGGCGGCGGCGCTGTGCTCACCTTCGATGGCATCATTGACGAGGAGGAGCGGCTGGCAAGGCTGCGGCTGGAAGGCCATGACAAGGCACTCAGTACCCTCAGGAAGTACCGCACGGTCTGCAAGCAGTTTGCCACATGGCGGGCTTCCGGCAATGCCACCACGACCACACTGGCAGAGGCCGAAAGATGGCGGGATGCCCTGGTCGGGATGGCCGACAAGGAGGAAATCAGCCGGAAGGATGCCAGGATCAAGGCGGGCATACCCAGAGCCGTTATCGGATGGGCCATCGCGCACAACCGGGAGGCCAGGGCTAGGGATACCTGCGTCGGCATCATCTTCCCGGATGGCAATCCCCTCGTGGCTATGGCGCTGCCCAGAGTGGAGCAAGGCGACCCCAGCGAGCGTACCTACCCCAAGCACATGGCCCGGAGGCTCTTGGAGGCGGCGCGGCTGGAGGAGCGTCCTGAGTTTCGCTGGTTGCCGTGGCTCCTGGTCTATACCGGGATGCGCCACAACGAGGCGGCTGGCCTGGAGAAGGCCGACATCCGGGAATATGAGGGCTGCTGGTTCTGCGTAGTCCGGTGGAAGATGGGCGCAACGCTAGAGGAGGATCGGGTCCAGAAGGGCAAGCGAACACGCCGCATCCCCCTGCATGATGCCCTGATTGCTGAGGGCTTTGTGGAGTGGGTGAAGGCGAGGCCAGACGGGCGGCTCTTCACGCGCAAGCACGGTGACCAGCGGCTAAGGGAGTGGGTGCACAGTGTCTTCCCCAAGGGGCTAGGCAAGGTCGATCCGGTGCACGGCCTTCGGCATCTGTTCGAGGCGCTGATTATGGATTGGGACTCGGAGCGATCTCAGGATTACGTGACGGGGAGGAGCATCAAGGGCTCCGCCAAGGGCTATGGCCAGAGCGATGCGATCATCCCTGCCCTGGGCAAGCTGGTGAACTCCATACCGCCCTTGCTTCCGCTGCCTACCAAAAGTGCCAATTGAGGGGAGACTACGCATGGACAAGTTTCTAGTGCCGGGTGCCATCATCGTGGCGTCCATCATCATCGCCACCACGTTCCGGGTTGAGATGCGGCCCTCAGGGATGAGCGGTGAGAGCTACCTAATGCAAGACCGGTGGACGGGTGTGGTCTCGCGTTGTGGGGCGTATGCGCGGGGCTGCGTGGCCCTCAGGTAGGCTGTCCCCTGGGGCTGCTGTCTTCCTCTCCATCCTCCGGGTGACGCTGCCTCATGCCGCGCCTCTAGACCTCCTTGGTATCCTGAGAGGTACGACCTCAGGTGCGAGAGCGGAGGGCATGAGGGGGTCATGGTGGGCTGCATGAGGAGGTCATGGTGCGGGAGCAGAGGAGGTTCCGTTTGGGGAGTGACTGGGTGGAGGGCCTGATTGGGGATTAGCTTCCCCTCCCTCCTCTACCGGGTGGAGCTACCGCCAGTCTTTCCGGTACTCAAGGCAGTCACTTTGAGCACTACAGCAAGGCGATGCGTCCAACCATTAAGCCAGGCCGATGATGACGATGAGGCAGAGGCCAGCCTTCCTCTACCTAAGGCCACCCCCGGAGTACCATTAGCGGGCACTTAATGCGCTGCCGCATCACAAGGGCTTTTCGACCACATTGAGCGCCACTCCAAGCAAGTCGGCGGAGACTTCGCGCATCGCCCGCACGGCAGCGGCCTTGTGCCGTTCCGCACATAGAATGCCATCGTGGCAGCCTAGCGCCACCACGCCCAGCGAGATGAGCCGGAGGAGGACTGCCACGAGAATGTTGGACTCTGCGAACGTGAGGTCTGGCCCGCAATTGGTCCCGAGCAACGGGCCGATGGCTTGATGGTGCGCCATGATTGCATCCGTGAGCCGCTCCCCTGTCCAGCCCTCGGGCAGCAACGCTCGCAGCTCTGGCGATATGCGCTTGATGCCGCCCTCCCGGAAGAACATGGACGAGATTGCCTGCTTGGCCCCCGCTCGGTGCCGCTCTAGGCCGGCGATGCTGTACGGGTCTCCGTGAGGCAGTGCGACCCCATGCCAGGCGTAGGCGATGGAGAGGAAGGCCGCCTGGTAGTCGAGATCGCAGAGATGCTCGCCATTGATGGTCAGGTGCCGCCTTCGCTCTCGCTTCAAATCCAGCCACGGTCCTCTGTACGCCCGGCCATATTGGTTGAACGACTGGGCCGTCTCGGGACTGGGGAGCTGGAAGATGCGGACCATGGTGATTGACGGCAGCCTCATCCCGTCGAGCCTAATGTCCGCACCATTAAGTGCCCGGTTGATTGTGTCCATCTCGGCCCGGAGCCGGTCGGCCTCGGGGCAGTCCTGGTAGGAGATGAGGCGTTTGGGTATCCGTCTCCCCATGTCCGCTTTGAGGATTATGGTCTCGCAGCCAGGTGCGTTGGCCACGTCCGCCAGGCTCACCCCTGCCAGGACCATTGCGGAGCGGAGTGCCGCCGATGCCTCCACGGTCGTCCGTAGCCTTCTGGAGACCCCAGGGGATCGCGTCACCAGCCCCATGGTGGCCATGACGCCAACCGCCTTGATGAGCGGGACAGTGGGGATGTCCTTGCGGTCGTAGCGGGTCACGGCGTCATTAGTTGCGGAGATGGCGAGGCGGTGGCCTGGGGGATGGCTGAAGGCCAGGACCGTGAGGTTTGCGAGGATATTACCCACGATGGCCTTGCGGCGCTCGGTGGCGTCCTTGCGGGGCCGCCTGGTGGAGGTGCGCGGGGCGATGGCCTCCAGCTTGGACCATATGGCGGCGGCGAGGATGTCTAGCGGGGAGCCGGGAAGCGGTGTTAGCCAGGGGTCATGCTGTATGGCGGGGCATGGTGAGGGTGTCCGGCCTGGCTCGTTGGGGTCCTCCTGGTCCTCCTGGTCCTCATCTTCTGTCAGGCCCTTTCCCCCTGCACCAGATGACTCGCTAAAATGCTTCAAGCTCTGCTCCTGGTGTTGACCAGGGCCAGAACCTCCTCCACCGCACCATTCTCCAGGAGGGTCCGCACGGTGTCCTCCAGACGCTGCCCTAGTATCCTGAGGTAGGCCCCCTGTGCCTTCGGGTAGCGTGACGTGTCGCCCCATACGGCGGACTTGATGTGGGTCCCGCTGGCTCCCCGCAGTCTCTTGGCGAGCTTGGCCGTCTGGACATAGCGGAACTCGGGGGCTCCCCTAGGTCCCTTGTCCTGGACGATGGCGAGGGAGACCAGCACGACCTCAAGGAGCTGCCTGCCGGTCTTGTTGGCATCACGTATCCGGGCAAGCACGATGCGGGCCTTCTCCTTCGGGGGGCTGCTCCTCATGACGTTCGCGGAAGCGGCCCTTCCTGCCGTCTCGATGAGCCAATCCATCTCGATCACGGCGTCCTTCACAGCTCTCTTCTCCCCATGGAGGAGCAACCACTTCCGGGCCGCAATTCGGTACGGCAAGAGTGCGCCCCTGTCGTAGCTCTTGGCGGTGAGGTGGCCATGCGCCCGAAGGGCCTCGCTGTGGGTCCGGCAGTAGTTGATGGACAAGCCTCGTTGACTGGCCCGCCCGGTCAGCCTCCCGCAACCAGCGACAAGGCAGTGCTCGCCGGGGTCCTGGGGAGCTTCCTTCGCGCGGCGCTTCACGTCCACCGCCTGCGTTATGCGTCGGTTCCTGGAGGTCATGGCAAGAGGCCCCCCGTCTCGTCGGTTAGGCCCAGATGGTCCCTTCGCATCGCCTCCATGGGATCGTATTCAGCAATGGCCTGTTCCCGCTCGCTCAGGGCCTCCTCCGCAGCTTCCCAGAAAGGTAATGGACCCGGCTGGTATGGTTCCGGTGAGTCTTCCTGGGCCTCCATGGGGCGCTCCCTGGCTATGTCAGGGATAAGCGACGTGGGGGCGATCCTCTTCACGGCACTGAGGATGCGGGTGTCGTCTTCCTCGCCCTTGGTGTCCATGCGTATTTCAGACGATCGTGAGCACGGATTTCACGGGATCATGAGCAACGATTTCAGGCCATCGTGAGCAACGATTTCAGAT
>NZ_JAMYUA010000043.1:0-50621 GCF_040322715.1 Mesorhizobium sp. M0106
TTCGGGCAGCACTTCGCGGATTGCCGCCCTGAGCCCCGGATGGTCGTCGGAGACGACGAACTCGACGCCGGCGAGCCCGCGATTCTTGAGCCCCGTCACGAACTCGCGCCAGCTCGAATGGCTCTCCCGGTTGGCCAGCTCCACGCCCAGGACCTGGCGCCGGCCCTCCCAATCCACGCCGATCGCCACCAGCACCGCCTGGCTGGCGATCACGCCCGCCTCGCGAGCCCGTTCATAGCGCGCGTCCAAGATGAGATACGGATAGCTTTCCTCGAGCCGCTGCGTGAAGAACGCCTTGAGCGCCTCATCCAGCCGCATCGTCGCCTCGCTCACCGTCGAGGCCGAGAAAGAGTGGCCCCACAATTCCTCCGTCACCGCCTTCACCTTGCGGGTCGAAACGCCTTGTACGTACATCTCGACCAGCGCCGACACCAAGGCCTTCTCCGAACGCTGATAGCGCTCAAACAACTCCGTCGAGAACCGGCCTGTCCGATCCTGCGGAACGCGAAGTTCCAGCACCCCAACCCGCGTCACCAGCTTGCGCTCGTAATACCCGGACCGGTAACTCACCCGCTCCGCCGTCCGCTCGCCTTTCTCGGCCCCGATCGCCTCCGTCATCTCGGCTTCCAGAGCCTCCTGCACGACAGTCTGCAATACCTGGCGAAAGCCGTCCTCATCCGACAGCAGCAACGCTTTCAACTCGCCCCTGCTCAGTTTAACTTCTCGATTGGTCATGGCACTTCCCCTTCCACGGGAATCGGTGATTGCAACGTCACCACCGTGCCATGGCCGCTCGCCCTTCAGAGCAAGCGCCGTTCTCTCTCCAAAACTTTTTGCAGAACCTTCAGCACACTATCAGATCGTACTTTCTGTCAAGTCGGGGCCCGCTGTTTGCTTCACCTCGTCCGAAACGCCGACCGATGTGCGCACCGCAGAGCCGGAGCTGTCATTCGCCTGGTCCTCATCGCGCGCCGCGATGTCGCAAGCGACATCATCCTGACCAAACGCCGGCAGCCGGTTTCAAGCGCCCGCTTTGCGGGCGATCCTGCTTTTAAGGCCGTCAAGGTTTTGCCACCGATCGTGTGCCTGAGCGTCTCCAACTTGCCGTCTCGAAGGAGGCCCTGTAGCTCACGGAGGCGGGTCCTGCTTTTCCTTCCGCCGTCGCAGCGAACTCTATTTTGCACATGTTAGGTTTTTTCAGCGACAGGTCGCATCAACCCGAAAATGGCCGTGGCGTATGTGAACTTGGCCACGGTTCGAAAGGGCGCAGAGGTCGAAGTACAGCACTCGTTGGACGGAAACCCGGTCGTCTGCGTGCACCGAAGCGGTTACGATTTGCCGCGCCATGCACAGGTTCAAAGCGCATTCTGAACAGAGCTCAGCATCGCCGTGATCGCCTGTTTGTACTTTGCGAACTCGGGCGACGTCTGCCGGACCTCCGTGGTGGTCGTCGTCTGCTGGCCCGCCGTGGTTGTGGCTGGGCTCAGCTTGCGACCCATCTTTCTTTCGGCCCAGTCCGCGACATAGCTGGCGGTCTTGCCCGTCAGAAAGGGATTGGCCTGAATGACGGCTGACCCGAGCACGGCGCTCAATTGCGCCGAACCCGATGCCGACAGCACCTGATGCGCGCCCTCCATGCCGAGAAAGTGGCAGAGATAGAGCCGGCCGGCTGTGATCTGGTGGCCGCGCGCCCGAAGATAGGCTTCGCCTTCTCGCGCCAGATTGCGAACCATCTCGCGCGAGATCGTGGCGTCGTATCGCAGGGCGAGCAGGTCGGCAGTCGAGAGTGTGCGTGCAAGTTCGGGGCGGTAAGTGTTCATCATCCGGATCCAGGTCTTTGTGATGAATTGGCCGGCGCCGGTCGCTGAAGAATTTGGGTTCTTGGCACGGGCGCTGCCGCCACTTTCGACATGAACGATACGGTCGGTGAGCGTTTCCACGGCGGAAAGATCCGAAGCGACCGCGGTAACCGTGCCCAGTGGGTCGATCGCCGCGCCATTCTGATAGAGTTCGAAATGCAAATGCGGTCCGGTCGAAAGGCCGGTGGTGCCGATATAGCCAATGATATCGCCAGCCTTCACCTTGGTGCCGACGCCGCCCTCGATTGCGAATTTCTGCATATGAGCGTAGCGCGTCTCGCGCCCGTTTCCGTGCGAAATCTTGACCAGATTGCCATAGCCGCCCCCATCGCCCTGGAAGCTGATTTCGCCATCGAAGGCGGCTGCGATCGGCGTGCCGACCGGCGCCGCCCAATCGACGCCCTTGTGGATGCGAACGGTGCCTAGAATTGGATGCTTGCGCGGCCCGAAGGTCGAGGTCAAGACCCCGTTGACCGGTGTGACCATGCCGTTGGTGACCGTCAGCGAGCGGACCTGATCGTCGCCTGTCACGCATGCAAACTGGCCATCGCCCTGCTGGAAGACGAAACAGTCGAGACTTTTTGTCGTGCCCTGGACACCCACATATAGCACCCGCCCGGCGCCTTCGTCCTTGCCGCGCGGCGTCTGCGAATAGATCAGTACAAGACGCTGGTCCTCGCTTGCGAAAGCGTCCAGATCCTGTCCTCTCGACAGATACATGATCGCTTCGCCGATCACGCCGGTCGGAACGCTGTTGCGTGCCGCTGTCGAGTAAATCGCGTCGAGCAAACGATACTGCCTTTTGTGTGCGCCTTCTTCCGGCGCACCCGAGTAGTTGAACAAATCTTCGCGTACCCAGGGATCAGCCCCCGAGACGAACACGCCTGCGGCATCACGCGTCAGCGTCCCGACAAAAACGTTCTTGGCGTAGATCGACACCTGCATGAGGGACATTGTTGTCGTCTCGCGGTTGGGTCGGTATCCACGCAGGGCGACGACATAACCCGGTTCCAGGCCGTCCCGGCTAAAGAGCGCCTTCAGGGCCTCGCCTGCCAGCCTGGCATCGTCGGCGGAGAAATGCGCATCGAGCGCAACGCTGTCCAGACTGCGACTGTTGAGGATCTTCACGAAAGTGTCTTCGGTGGCCTCGAACCGCTGATATTCATTCGTGACAGTTGCGACGCTGGTGTTGTTTTCGATCTGGGTCTTCTGGAATGCGGGAAGGGCTGCGTCGCCTGCATCGATTGTTTCACCCCAGCCGGCTTCGGGATCATCGGTGTCGGCCTGTTGATCCGAAGCCGGCGCGAGCTCACCCGCGCCAGGAGATGGCTCAAGATCGTTCTGCAGATCGCTGGAGGGCGCGGGGGCGGTCTTTCGTTGCGCCTGGAAGAATGCAAAATCCTCCTGCGTCGACGGTATCGTCGTCATGAATTTTTCGCTGGCGCTAAGCATGACGTCGGACAGGAACTCGATCTGTGGCGAAACCCCTGCCGGGTCGAGTTCTGCCGGACGCGGAATCACGCGGCCTTTCGTTGCTGCGCCGTTATCGGGTGCGAGCGTGATCCACATAGGATCCCCCGCCAAGCCGATAATCGCAGGCACATAGACAGATGCATCGGCCGGCACATCGTCGGCTCCTTCTACCGCGCGCAACTCCTCGTCTTCGTCGCCAAATGACCAATAGTCCGCGGTGAGGTAGAAGCCGACGGCGATCGAACACAGGAAAATCAAGGCCAAGCCTGCAATGAGCCGGCGCCAAAGTGCGCGCCGGCGAAGGGCGGCGCGCGCCTGCTTTTTCGCCTTGAAGCTGGTGTCGATGGCGTGCGTCACGGACTGCTTCCGGTCAGGAAAAACGTCCACCGCACCTGTTCAAGCGTATCGACTTCAACAAATCGCGCCGCGATATGGCCGCGCTGCCAGCACTCGTCGATGCCGCGTATCGAGAACCGTCGACGCTCGATGCACATTTCGGTCGACCCGGTCAGGATCGCGTGGCCAAAAACGTCCGTGGCGTAGATGTAGATGAAGCGGTTCGTCAGTTCGTCTCGAACGACGTTTACGCACTGATTCGCGCCGATCGTCCACCAGCCATCGGTCTGGTCGGCATTGTCGATTGTCTGGCCGACGGCGAGGTTGACGACGTCGAGTGTCTGATTGCAGACCGTGAATTCGGCGCGCGCTTCATTGCATGAGAGCACGGCCAGGAGTGCCGCGCCCGAAACGACCGCAAGCCTCATGCGGCCTGTCAAGATAAACAAGGCTCGAAACCGATCGCGCTGCTTTACGGGCAGGCCGTCAGACGAGCGGGGCAAACGCGAGCGGCAGAGTTCCATTGCACGCCATACTACCCGCCGAGTCGGAAATATTTGGCATTGGCCGAGAACTGAGATCCGTTGGTCTCGATTTCTTCGAGAATTTTGGGCAACAGTTGCGAGGCCGGCATTGGCGTAGAAAACGCAGCCGCCTGAATGTCCTGGGGGCCGGTGATCACCATAATGATCTGCGGTACGGCCTTGCCTGCAGCCCTGTCGGCGGCGCCGAGGCCGATCGGGATGCTGAAGGTGGCCTTGTCCGACTGTACGACCATGCGGTCGTCGAGGTTGAACATCATGCCTTTGTGGTCGATCAACAGCACGCTGGAAATGAGCCCGCCATGCGTCACCAGCGTGCCGCTGATCGGCGTACCGTTCGGCACCGATGTTCGATCGAGAACCAGCTGCGGCTTGACGACTGCAGTCTGGCCCAGAAAGCGCAGGAAGTTGGTGACTTCGCACTGGGGCGGCTCGATGAGGCGCACGCTTATGTCCGGCTCAACGTGGAACTTTGCCTGGAAATCAGTCAACATTTGTTCGAATGGATGAACCGCCGTTCCAAATCCTTCGATGGCCGCCGTCTTGTCGGTTATCGACGTGACGGCCGCATAGAAACAGTCGCCGCCGCTGAAGTCGCGAACCCACGAGACCCGTTGCGCTACGTCGTCGATGACCGGAGGAACTTCCAGCTTGGGCACGTTCAAGGCGACCGTGGCCTGGTCTGGCTGTCTGGCGGCCGGCTCGTCGGCCTGCTGCCCCTTTTCGCTCATCGCATCTGCCTGGCCTGCAGCCGGCTCGGGAAAGGGCGCGGCCGATTTCGCCTCCGCCGGCTGGCTTGCCTGTCGTTCAGGCTTTTGGCTCACCGCGACATCGGGCTGGGGGGCTGGCGGCGTTAAAGCTTTTTCGGCTGGTGGAGCGATTGGAGCGATCTTGCCAAGCGGGGGAGGCGTCTTCGGGCTGCCGCCGGCCGCGATGTCGGGCTGAACTGCCGGCGACATCTTTTCGGCCGGCGGCTGTGCCGCGCTTGCTGATGATTTCGGTGTTTCCCTGGCTTGCAGGGGGATCTTGGTCTCTTCCGGCTGCGGCTTTTGGCTCTCCGCGACGTCGGTGCGCGGCGCTGACGGCGATGACGTTTTTTCGGCTGGTGTTGGGGCTGGAACGAGCTTGTCAGGCGGCGGAAGCGTTGTCGGGCTGGCGTTGGCAGCGGTATCGGGCTGAATTGCCGGCGCTACGTTTTCGGCCGGCGGCAGCGCTGCGCTAGCTGATGGCTTCGGGGCTTCCCCGGTTTGTGGGAGCATCTTGGGCGACGCTGCCGACTGCTTTTGAGGCACAGCCGCCTCTGCCTGATTTTCAGTTGGCGAAGCGGTGGTCTGCGTTTGCGGCTGCGCGGGTGGAGCTACCTCTGGCGGCACATTGTCCGTCGCGACCGGCTTTGATGCCTCTGGTGCGGGCTCTGATGGTTCTGGGGCGGACAACGATGTCGTGCCTGCGCTCGGCGTGGTAGGCGTCATAAAACCGCTGACATAGAGGCCAGCAACCGCGCCGAGAGCCAGTGTCGCGAAGGCAGAAATCGCGATGGTTCGGGTCTTTGTGGATTTTCCAGGCCCGCCACGCGCGCCCGCGCGGGGGGGGGGGGGGCCGGGTGAAGCCCGCGGTTCCGACAACACCGCAGGCCGGAAATGCGGGACGACGCGCTGCCCACCTGAACATGCCGTCACAGGCGCGTCACGCCCCAAATCATAAGAAGGCTGGGCCTTGAACTCAGGCGCAAGGGTTTGCCCCGCTCGTGGCAAACCCGGCCGATCGCGGATCGGGACGAACGTTGGTGGCGTTGTCCCTTCGTCCTCGTCACGCGTCATTCTGGCGATTTCCGCCATGCTCACCGGGCGGTCTCGCGGATCCGGCTGCAGCATGGCTTCAACAATGCCACGAAAATCGTCCTCGATGTCGGACAGGTCGGGCACGGTCCGGCGCTTTTCGATGATCTCGAATTGCGACCCGCTCATGTCGATCGGCTTCCCGCGCAGAGCGGCAACCAGCACCAGCCCCAGGCTGTAGATATCGGATTGCTCGCTGACGTCGCCGCTGTACAGCCCCAGCTGTTCGGGCGAAACGTAGTTGTACTTTCCCGCGAATTTTCCGCCGATCAGTGTCTCCCCGCCGACGGTCGCCGATCGCGCAATACCGAAATCGATGATCTTGGCGTGGTCGACTCTACCTCCTGGCAAGATGATGTTATCGGGCGAGAGGTCGCGGTGAATTGCTCCCGCTTGATGCACGGCGCTCAGACCCGACGTGAGGCGATGGCAGAGCTTGCGTACCTCTTCAGTCGCCATCGGGCCACGTCGCATGATGTCGTACAGCGACTCGCCGTCGACAAATTCCATGGCAAGGTAGGGACGGCCGATGCCTGGATCGATGGTAAAGACGTGATATCGCACGACCGCATCATGCGACAGGTGATTGAGGATTGACGCTTCCTTGCGGAACAAGGACAAGATCGTCGGGTCGCGGGCAAATTCGGGCAGGACGATCTTGATCGCGACGTGGTCGCCAGTCTGGATGTTGTGGCCACGGTAGACCTCGCCCATGCCACCGAATGCGATCCGCTCGTCAAGTTCGTAGATGCCGCTGAGTTGCGTGCCGACGGCGGTATTGGCCAGCTGCGGCGATATTCGCGTCTTGTCGTCGGCGCTCATCAGCCTCAACCCTCCGCTCTGGACAGATCAGGGTAGGGGGGGTGTCCGTTGTGCCCGTTTGCGAACTTCACCAGCACAATGGTGACATTGTCTGTTCCGCCCCGCGCCAGCACCATTTGCAGCAGATTTTCGCAAGCCGCCTGAGGCGTCGCAGACACCACCACGGCCCCGATCTCGGCGTCGGTCAAATGCGCCGTCAGCCCATCTGTGCACAACACGAAGATGTCTCCCGGCATAATTTCGCCTTGCTGGAAATCGATGACGATTTCGTCGCTGACGCCGACCGCATGCGTGATGACATTGCGGCGCGGCCAGGTGAGCGCCTCGGCTGCGCTGATCATGCCGCGATCGAGAAGTTCCTGAACTTCGGTGTGGTCCCTCGAGATCTGCGAGATCGAGGCATTACGGACCAGATAAACCCGGCTGTCGCCCGCCCACAGGCAGGCAAATCGCCCATCCATCGCCAACAGGGCGGCAACGGTGGAGCCGATGGTTATGCCGCGAGATTCGGAGATCCTGCGGATCTCGGCGTTGGCGCGGCTCAGCCTGTCTTCGAAGCGCGCACGAAGATCCGGGGCGGAACTAGCAATGCCGATCGTGGCCAGATGATCGACAATGCTGGCTGAAGCGACCTCTCCGGCTTCATGTCCACCCATTCCGTCGGCCACCACCCACAGGCCGGTTCGTGGCTCGACTAGATAGTTGTCTTCATTGTGCTCACGGACACAGCCATTGTGGCTCACGCCGAAGCTTTCAAAGGAAAGGGCGACATCGCTCACCTTGCCACCAAGCGCTTCTCAAAGCGTCCTCTGCGGCGCACCTTCAGGCGCTCGCTGCTGCCACTTTGCCACAGGCTGGAATATTAAAGTATCGAAATTTAGCTTTGAGCCCGTGACGCGGGATCGCAGCAGCTTTGGCGCCCTAGTTGCACCAGGTGAGGCTCAAATCCTCTCAAAACGCCTTCGGGCAGCTGAATGCGGAAAGTGCGGGAAGTAAGAAGGGGCTGGGTCCGGAACCGGTCTGGATCGTGTAGCTGACGTCGCGTCCGCCGATTACGAAGCGCGCCTCAACAGTGCCGTGTTTGCTGGTGATCGTGGCCTTGTCCAGCAACCTCTTGAGCGACCACGGCCCTTCGAAGCTGATAGCGGATTCGCGGCCCGGCATTTCCGGCATCAGTCTCAGACTGGCGGATGCCGAGGCCGCACCGCTCGGCCAGGACACAGTGCTTGGCGTGTTACCCGCCTGATTGCTCTGGACGATCTGGCCATCGACGTCGAGCACCGCAGTATCTGCATCACCGTTCAGCGAGAACGGGGTAAAGGTCAGGTTGGCCGACGGCATTGACCCACCCGACGGGAAAAATGCGCCGCGGATTTCAGCAGCCAGCTGAAAGTTTTTCAGCGTCGACTTCGACAGGTCGCGCCCAAAGCGCGCATCCCGTTTCCAGCTCCAGTCCTGGCCGCTCATGTCGATCAAGGAAGCAAGGTTTTGTGCGAAGAACCGGTCCATCAGGCCGCCTGGAGAGAACAACTTGGCGAAGTCCGCCATCGCAACATCCTGGGTACCATCGCCGGCGAAGGGGTAGCGGCCGTTGACCGCCTCCTCGCAGGGCTGCGTGACGGCCTGGTCGAGCATCTCGTTCAAATTCGTCAAGGAAATTTCAGCCGCGTTGCCCTCAAATTCGTCTGCAGTTGCGTTGACCATTCTGCCGAGTTGCTTGGGCAGACGCGATGCATTGGCGCGAAGAGTGGCTATCTGCAGCTGCAGGTTGGCGTTGACACGTTCCGTCTGCAAGGGGACCTCGGTTGCCAGTTGCAGACTCTGATGGATGTCGCGAAAATTCTGGGTCAGCGCATCGATGGGTCGGTGTCCAAAAGGACCGCTTACCAGAGCCTGGAAGGACCTGAACTGCGCTTCGATGTTTGCCCCAGGGCTCTGGCGAAATTTCGCGGACCCCGTACCGGCACGGCTTTGCGACTTTGCGGAGCTAATTTGAATGCCGATGCGAGCCAGGCCCTTGGCCATGTCCGCGACATCCTGGTACTGGCGCATGAGGGTGCCGGCTATCACCCCAGTGCCCGAGTCTTCGCCGGAGACAGGGTCGCGCGCCAGGGCTGTTTCCTCGGCAATCGCGGTAAAAAGCTGTTCGATCGGCGAGCTTGGTGAGGCAACGGCGGAAAGCGCGACATAGTTCGGCTTGTCGTTCAGCATGGCTTTGAATTTCAAAGCATCGAGAACGCTGTTCCACGCGGCTGCGAACTCCTTGCCGTAGCGATCGAGAAGTTCGGGGCCGAGCTGGAGCAACTCCTGATCGATCCCGCCTTGCTCGCCGCCACCGCCCAGGACCCACTGGTCGTCGACGAGTGTCTGCGCAATGCGCGAAAGCTGTCCGAGATAAAAGTTGTTGAATCCGGCATGGGTGTAGAGACCGGGAATACGGAGCTTCGACAGATCGCCGCCATCGACGCGCTCGAACACAAGCTGCGCTTCCGGCCCGCCTTTTTGCGAAACAGAAAAATCGTCCAGCGCAGCCGCGTACACCGCCGACTTGATCAATGCGGACGCACGATCGGTAAGGCTCATGCGCCCGAGTGAACGTTGGGCGGCTTCCACAAGCGGCTGGTTGAGTTCGAAAACCGGATCATAGGCATCGTCCAACGCAAGCATGGCGCGCAGGTGCTTTTCGAGCTGCGCACGTCCTTCGCGGTTGCTCTCGCCTGGATACCGGTTCTGTTCCCAATCCTGCTTCATCCAGGAGATGATCAATGCGTCATCGACCTTGGGTGCCTTGCCGCCGAGCATCAGGTAGATCTTGAGCGGTTCGTAGAGCGCGGCGGGCTCAGCCATCGTCGCCTGGACGCTCCGCTCCGCCTGAACAAGCAGACGCGACCGCAACATTCGTTCCAGTGCTTGCCGGTAGGCCGTTGTCGATGCCGAAAGAAGCCTTTCCCGCTGGCTAAGGCCGACCGTTTCCTCGATCGGGGCCGGTAAGTCACTGGTTTCAAAACCGGCCGGCATGTTGCGCAACTGGTCGAGCGGCCCGATGACGTTTTCAAGGTCGACATCGGTGACCGTCGTGCTCTTGGGCAGAGCGTCGGCTGTCTCGCGATATTGGCTCGTCGCCTGCGTCGTGGAGGCAATCAGCGAGCGGTTGGCCATGAAGCTCATCCCGAGCGCGCCAAGGGCCGCTGCAGTGATCAAGGCTATGATGCCAAAGCCGCCATATCTGAGGGCCGCTGCCCGCCTCTCGCTCGCTCGGTCATAGGAAACCCATCCGGATTCGGCGAAAATGACATCAGTCAGGAGATCGTGCAAAAAGAAGCTCTTGCCGGTCCCGGACAGGTGGGGGCGGGAATTGTTGCCGAAACTGCGGCCGATTGCGCCCAACACTTGATCGATCGGCGTTCCCTCTTGGGTCCCCGACGAGAAGTAGAGCCCACGCAAGCTGATGTTCACTTGGCTACGGACCGGATCGAACAGGCTGGTCACGAAATTGGCAATTCGGCCCTTGAGCGCGTAAAACTGGGCCGGAAAGTCAAAGATCGATATGCGCGAGACCGGGTCAGGCTCTTCCTGCAGGCGATCAGGCATCTCGTCCGCCAAGCGGATCGCCAGTGCATCGAATTCGGCCGAAGCCTCACCGGCCATGTTCTTGTTGCGGTCCGTGGTCTGGAATGTCGCGCCCCAGACCTTGCGCCTGCGCGGCTCCTCGAAACTGCCGAAATAATCCATGAAGCCGGCAACAAGATCGGCCTTGGTGAACAGCAGGTACACCGGAAACTGGATTTTCAGCGTCTCGTGGATCTCCCTCAGGCGACTGCGTATTTCAACGACATGGGCGTCAAGCTGCTGGTCATCGAGGCTGATGAGATCGGCAAGGCTGATGGCCAGGATAACCCCGTTAATCGGTTGTCTGGTGCGGTGTTTTTTGAGCAGTGACAAAAACGCAAGCCAGCTCTTGCTGTCGCTTCCAGCATTGGAATCCTGCGTGGTGTAGCGTCCCGCCGTGTCGATCAGCACAGCCTTTTCGGTAAACCACCAGTCGCAGGAGCGGGTGCCGCCAACACCGGCCACCGGCTGGGCGTCTCCTGAACCGGCAAGCGGAAAATTCAGACCCGAATTGACCAGTGCCGTCGTCTTGCCGGCGCCCGGCGGGCCAATGACGATGTACCAGGGAATGTCGTAAAGGAAATTGCGCTTGCCGCTCGACCGCTTGAGTGCTGCGATGGCCTCACTCATGCGCGCCTCGAGCACCGGTGAATCGTCATTGCGCCCGTCGTTGCGGGCAATGACCGTCTCGAGCGCTTTTTGCGCCTTTCTCACATGCCAAGCGCGCACTCCGTAAACGACGGCCGCGGTCGCCATGATCGTGCCGATGATTGTCGCACGCAACCAGACAGGTCCCAGCGGCCGGATATCGGCGAAGCGTATCAAAGGTCCAGCAAACCAGATCGCCGCCGCAAAACCGGCCAACGCGGCCGTGCTGAATATCCGCGGCAGCCAACGCATCATTGGCGTTTCCCACCGGCGGTGTTCACAGCGTTTCCTCCTTGAGGATCATCACGTCGACACGGCGGTTCTTGGCGCGGCCCTCGGACGTCGCATTGTCGGCAATTGGCTCATCTTCGCCCTTGCCCTCGGCGGTTAGTCGCGAGGGATCGCTAAGCTTCGCGGCGATCATTGTCTCAACAGCCTTCGCGCGGGCGACCGAAAGGTCAAAATTCGATTTGAACGTGCTTGATTTCCGTGGTTTCACATTATCCGTGTGGCCAACGATCGTGATTGGCCCTGGCTCGTGCTCAAGGGCTGCGGCAATCTGTGTGGCCAGTGGCAGAAAGTCGGGCTTCACTTCGGTCTTCCCTGGCTGAAACAATAATTGATTGTTGATCTCCACTACGATGAAGTCGCCTTTTGTGCCGATGGTCATCCCGCCGAGCTCGACTTGCGTGGACAGTGCTGAGCGGATGCGGTCGATCTGGCCGGTCACGGCAGGCGAGGCGGCTGTCACCGGTTTGGCGAGTGGGGGTACCACACTGGCGCGCTCGATCGTCACAGTCGTCGAGGGATTGAGCGCCAGCAATTGTCTGGCTGCAGCATCGCCTTCATCGGTCATGAACGCCCGCAACGTGAAGAACGCGGCCGTCACCAGGGCTGACGCCGCTGCAGCAACTCCCCAGAGCGGCAGGCGGGTCGAAGACGGCACCATCATAGCGGCCATGCCTTGCCAGCGGGGGGAGATGTCCTCTCCGGCGCGGGCCCTGAAGTAGCGAAGCGTCTCGTAGACGTCGCGCCGCACAGGTTCGAGACTGGTATCGTCGCGCGCCAGGCCACGATACTGGCCCTCAAATCCCAGGGATAGGCAGACATGCATCAGCTCGAGCAGGTCTAAGTGTGGCTCAGGATTGGCCAGCACCTTGTTCAGTGCTTCGTAAAAGCCGCCGCCGGTGGGCTCGATGTGAAAGAACCGCGACAGCATACTGTGCTGTGCCCAGGTGTCCTCGCCGGCCCAAGGCAGGTTGCCGACAAGATCGTCGGCAGTTTCGCAAAGGGCAAACTTCGCGATCCGCGCATCCTCTTCGGCAACCCCTGACTTCTCCAGCGTCCAGTCGAACCTCTCGATCGCCTCGGCGATATGTTCGGCCAATGGAGCCGCCTGTCTTTCGACCGGCACGAGCCTGAGATGCCCGAACAGGACGAGCAACGGTGCTGACCCAGCGAGGATCGGATTTGCCGTCGAATATTTTACCGTGTCGGCGGCGCCGAGCAGCACCTCCTGCTGAATGCTCGGCCTTGACCCGGCCGCCTCGGCTTTGGCCGCTGTACCGGACGATGGTCCCTGATAAAGAATGGTTCCGGATGTCCAGTCCGGCGGCATATGCCGACCTATGTCAGGATCGAAAACTGTCGATTCCTTGACATGCGGGGGCGCGACGGTCTTCGCAATCGGTTCGTTTGCGGCTGGTTTCGCATTCTGCCCGCGTCGTGGATTGGTGCGGATGACGGTCTTGCGGACCGGGCCGAAAGGATCGTCCTTCGAGCTCATCGCCGATATGCCGCTGCCGTGCAGTGTCCGCGCTCGCGTGCGAGAGGCGCCAGATCTTTCCTGGCTGGATAGGGCAGGCAATGGTCCTTCCGGCAAGGCGGTCCGGAGCTACAAGAAACAATGGCGCCACAATGTGACATTTGCCGCAGACCCCCAGGTCAATCAGGCTTACCCGCTTGGCGAACTGTCGTATGTGATCGTAGTCCCAGATGTTGTCGATTGGAACATGATGCGGCGCGCCGATGCGTTTTTCTTCGTCTGCTAAAGCGCCGCAGTCTGTTGGGCCGGTCTATTTTTGCTTGTCAGCTTTTGCATAGGCTTCGCCAAAATAGGCCAAGAATATATCAAGCATGCCGTTTTCGTGTGGTTCCTCCATGCTCCTCCACGTCCCGACAAACGCGTCCCATGCTTGGGCCTTCTTCGAGGTAAACGATGTCGGCGGGAGCTTTTTACCGATCGCCTCCGGCGAAAGGTCATCAAGCAGTCGCGAGAGCGCTGCTTGCATGGCGGCATAGGTGGCAAATTCGTGCGCCTTGAGATCGCGGAATGCGTCCTCGACGCTGTGCCTGGCATCGAGATAGCCGGCCCTGCGCCGCGCGAACATGATTTCGAGTATGTCGTCGGTGCTTGGGACAAATTTGAGAGGATTGTTTTCAGCGGAGCTTATCATCGTCCGGTGTGGGCTCTTGGCCAATGTCTTTGCAGCCGCACGTGCCTTCAGCAGCATGGCCAGTTGCTCGACCACCGTGCGCAGCACCGCGCCGATTTCGGCAGCGACTTCATGCGGATCACGCAACTGGAACAATTCCGGCGAAATGCCTGCGGCGATTGCAATTTCCCGCAGCACCTCGTCTGTCGTCGAAGGCAAGGTTGCAGGCGGCGACGATGTCGATGGCGGGGCTTGCCCGAGCCATCGCTCTGCCGAACTGAAAAAAGGCTCGCCTCCGGAATCGGGCAGCCGATCGGCCGCGACCGGCATGTGTCGTTGCGTCGAACCTCGGTCAGCCTCCGGATGACCTGGCGTTGCGTGCTCGTTGTCAATCGATACAAGGATGACATAGCGGCCGACCAGGAGCCTGTCGCCGTGGTCTAGCCGGCGCGGACCGGTGATGCGTTGGCTCGATCCATTGATGAAAGTGCCATTGCGCGAAATGTCGTGCAGCCAAAACGCGCCTGCCTCGTATCGGATCTGGCAATGCCGGCCGGAGATGAACTTGTCAGGGTCGGGCAAGATCCAGTCGCAATGTTCGCGCCCGATTTTGAAGCTGCGATTACGCGATCTGTAGCCGGGCGACACGCCAGCGGGCAGGGCATCAACGTTGCTGATCTGCAGACTGATTAACATGCGAAATCGCCTGTGTGATCGCTGGCGGCCTTGCCGACAGGATACTCCATGTTTTTAGCGTGGCTAATCCCAATATTCGCATCCGAGTCGGTCCTATTCGTGGTCAGCTTTGGCCTGCACAACAAACATGTGGTACGCTCGAAATGGACTGGCAACCATCAGGGTTTGATGTGATTTCGAGTTCCTGATTAGGATCTTCAAATCCACTGGGCTGGCCGCCAGGCCGAGGAGGGGCACGACCCATGCCAAGTGAACAACGTGCCACGGTTGTGCAAACGCCAGTTGGCGCTGAACTGTTGACCTTTACACATCTCGTCGGGCGCGATGAGATCAGTCGTTGTCTGGCCTATACGGTCGGGTTCGTGAGCCCCAGCCACGATATCGATCCGCTGGAGATGCTGGGTGGCCCCGTCTCGATCGAAGGTGAAGCCGACCCCCAGCGCTGGTTCAGCGGCATCGTGTCGGAGTTTCGCCTCACCCGGATCGAGGATCGACTGGCCTATTACGAAGCAGTCGTCAGGCCATGGCTCTGGTTTCTCGGCAATACTACCGACTGCCGTATTTTCCAGAACATGAGCGTCATCGAAATCGTCGAAGAGGTTTTCTCGAAATACAGCACGGCAAAATTCGAGAAACGCCTGCAAGGTTCATATCCGCCGCGCGAATATTGCGTGCAATATGATGAGACCGATCTGGACTTCGTGCAGCGGCTGCTCGAGCATGAGGGCATCCTGTATTTCTTCGAGCATGGCGAGGGCAAGCACACGCTTGTGCTCGCCGATGCCATGAACAAGCTCAAGCCGGCGACGGGCTACGAGAAGGTGCCCTATCACTTTGAAGGGCAGGGCTCCCGGCGCGATGTCGAATACATCACCGAATGGATTCCGGGCAGCTCCGTGCGGCCGGGCGCCTATGTCCATACCGACTATGACTTCAAAAAGCCGGGCGCCGACCTGATGGCCAAATCGGCCCAGCCGTTCAGTCACAAGCTGGCTACGGGTGAAAATTACCGTCAGCCCGGCGCGCATCTCGAAGTCGGCCGCGGCGACAGCCTGGCGGCAATCCGGCGCGAGGAAATCCAGGCGGTGCACCAGCGCATCGCCGCGGTTGGAACCGTGCGCGGCCTGTATTCAGGCTGCACGTTCAAGCTGGACGGTTTTCCGCGCGAAGACCAGAACCAGGAATATCTGGTGGTCAGCGCCGAATACAGGCTGTTCGATCCGGGCTACAGAGCCCTTGCCGATGTCGAAAGCGAAAACTTCAAGGTGATCCTCGGCGTGGCCCCGACCGCCTTGGCCTATCGCCCGCCGCGGGTCACGACACGGCCGATCATGCGCGGCCCGCAGACGGCGACGGTGGTCGGCCCGTCCGGCGAGGAAATATTCACCGACAAATATGCACGGGTGAAGGTGCAGTTCCACTGGGACCGTCTCGGCAAGAAGGACCAGAACAGCTCCTGCTTCGTGCGGGTTTCGCAGACCTGGGCCGGCAGCGGCTGGGGTTTCATCCAGATCCCGCGCATCGGCCAGGAGGTGATCGTCGACTTCATCGAAGGCGACCCGGATCTGCCGATCATCACCGGCCGGGTCTACAACGCCTCGCAGATGCCGCCCTACGGACTGCCGGGCAGCGCCACGCAATCCGGCTGGAAATCCGACTCGTCGAAAGGCGGCGGCGGCTACAACGAGCTGATGTTCGAGGACAAGGCCGGCTCCGAACTGGTCAATTTCCAGGCGCAGAAGGACCACAACCTTCTGATCAAGAACGACCGCACCAAGCTGGTGCAGCACGACCAGTCCGACCGCATCGACCACGACGCCAAGCACTCCGTCGGCCACAACCTCGACGAGGACGTCGGCAACAACAAGACGGTCAAGGTCGGCGTCGACCAGACGACGGATATCGGCTCGAACGATACCGAGACCGTTGGTATCAACCGCTCGCTGACAGTTGGTTCGAACGAGACCATCGGTATTGGGTCCAATTCGACCGAGACGATCGGCGCAAATCACACCCAGACGGTCGCGATCGTCCAGACGATCACCGTTGGCGCGGCGCGTGTCGATACAGTGGGTGCCTCGGAGACGCGCAGCGTCGGGGCGGTCCAGACGAATACGATCGGGGCGACACGGTCGGTGACCGTAGGTTCGGCGCAAAGCCACGACATCGGGGCTTCCGATAGCTGGAACATCGCGGCCGGGCAGACCGTCAATGTCGGTGCCGATCAGAGCGTCACGGTTGGCAGCGCCCAGACTTTCAGCATCGGTGCGGCACGCAGCGCGAGCATTGCCGCGGACGACTCCACAAGCGTCGGGGGCGCCCATACGCTGGGTATCGCAAAGGGTAGCGGGATCAGCATCGGCGAGGACAGTACCATCAAGGTCGGCAAGAAACTGGTGATTGACGCAGGTGACGAGATTTTGATCCAGACCGGATCGGCGAAGATCATGATGAAAAAGGACGGCACGATCGCGATTGAGGGCAAGGATATTTCCGTCAAGGCTTCCGGCAAGATCAACATCAAGGCATCGAGCGACATCACCATGAAGGGCTCGAAGATCCATGAGAATTGAGGGCGACGATGGTTGAGGTCAGGACGATGGTTGAGGTCAATGAGCGCATCGAGGGTGTCGTCATCGGTATCTTCCTTGGCTTCGGCGAGGACGCGCCTTTGGTGGTGTTTGCTGGTAATCCGGAGGAAGCCGCCTTGCCGGCACGCAGTCTGTGCGATTTGTCCTCCGACATGATCGGCTCCGAGGTGGCACTGCTTTTTCAACAAGGCGATCCGCGCAGGCCGTTGATCGTCGGCCGTATCGTTGAGCCGATACGCTCCGCGCCTCCCGCGCACGTTGTGCGCGACGGGGATCATGTGCGGATCACCGCCAACGACAGACTCGAGCTGCGTTGCGGCAAGGCGACAATCATCATGGAGAGCGATGGCCGCATCACAATCCGCGGCGGTCATATCATCAGCCACGCCAGCGGCGCGCAGCGCATTCGCGGTGGCTCGATCAACCTGAATTGATGGCCGTCTCCTGATGGCGTCGGGGAGCGCTCAGCTTATCGCGTCGCCGCAACGCATAGCGGTCGAGGTGGTGCGCCAGCATGTGGAGCAGGCGGCGTTTCTGTGGGCGCAGCGCGACACCTGGTCCCTGGAGGATCCGCCCGACGAGGCCGTGATTGCCGAGATTGGGCAGCGCCTCGAGATCAACCTCGACGGCCTTCGTATCGCCGGTAGCGCGGCATGGCCGTTCGTGGATCGCCAGCTTGCGGACTTCCCGGACAAGGGCGAGTTCTTCGTCGCCGGCTGGATGGCGATTGAGCAGGAGGACGCAAAGCGGGTCGACAGCACGATCGAGGCGGCGCGGCAAGCTGGGGAACGCCGAGGTCTGGTCGGTGCATTTTCCTGGCACAAGCCACAGAAGATCGGGAAACTCGTGCGGGACTGGCTGGGTGCGCATGATGCGCTTCTGCGCTACCTCGGCGTTGCCGCCTGCGTCGCACATGGTGTCGATCCGAAGCGGTTGCTTGAGCGTCTCGTCCGCGACCCGGATTCGGACACACGTGCACTCAGCCTGCGACTGGCTGGAAAGCTGAAACGCACGGATCTTGCGCAGGAGATGGAGGCTGCGATGCAGGCGGAAGACGATGCCGTGCGGCTTTGGGCGGGGTGGGCGTTGACGGAACTCGGCTCTGGCGATCTCGCGCGCGCCGCGTTGCGCAAGGCGGCAACCGCCGGCACTCCCGGCGCGCTGGCCGCTTTGCGCGCCGCTGTCAAGGCGGGACCGGAAAAGGAGGTGCGCGTCTGGCTGGGCGGACTGATGAAATCGCAGGCCACCGCGCCGCTCGCGGTGCGCGGCATTGGCATGCTGGGCGACCGGTCCGTGCTGGGGTGGCTGGTTCAGCAAATGTCTCAGCCTACCCTTGCTATCGCAGCCGTGGCGGCGTTTTTGGAGCTCTTTCCGGAGGCTCGAGGGGAGACCAAGCTCTTTAGCAGCGATCCCGCTGACGCCGGTACCGCATTCGTCGAACATTTCGGCGATGATTTGGTCACCTTGGCGATTGCTGAAAAGGTTGAGATATGGTGGCGTGACCAGAATTTGATGCAAGCATAGTTTAGTTCATGTGTAAGGTGTGCTAGTAATATAAACGTCTATTCAATCCGTCGTCCAAAAAAATACTTCCTACCGATTTCGAAGTGATCAATGCTTACATTCTCGACGATGTCATCAAGAACGGCTGCTGCGCCAAGTGGATTGAATATGCCTTGGTTGAAGCAAGGTGACATGTTCCAGCCTGTGGTGGCTTCGACCTTGCGTCTCATCGGAATGAAAAGCCCTCCAAGCATTCCTGCCTGAGGTCCTGTGACATGCTGATACATTTCTTCAATCATCTCACGAAGATTGAATGGTTGGCCTCGCCAAAGATAGATATCCCGCGCGAATCGTCCAGATAGCTCATTGTATCGATCATTGACCGCTTGCTCGAAATCGTTGGTCTGTTCGCCGTGTTGTTGCGCCAATTCTGCATAGCGACCGCCGCGCTTGATCAAACGCTCACGTTCGGCTGGGTCCGGCGTAAATTTCTCGGCCAGCGCCGCGATAGCTCCGCCTGGGGGCTCCATCAAACGAGCGATCGCCAATCCGATTCGAAGGTGTTGCCGTCGGTCGGCGACTCGCCGCCATGCGTCTCGCATTAAAGGAACTAGGGCCAAGTTGCCGGAGGCGCCAGCGGCATCCGCAGCAATGGGGAGCACGTCCAAAGGCCCTTCTTGTAGTGCGCGTGCGATGAACTCACGTTCGTTGACCGAACCAGCATCAGCCATCAGCGCAAAACATGCTTCGGAAAGATTTTCATCCACAGGAGGCAATAAAAATTGAGTAAGTTTGTTAAGTGATTTATAGTGACCGGACTTGCAGCTTTCTAGCGTGTTGACGAATAGTTGCCAAGGGTCGCTCGACGAAGAGTTAGATCCAAATCCTTCTGGAATTTGAGCGCCGTAAAAGTAGCCGTATGCTATCCATGACATTGTACCGAGTAAGAATTGAGGCGTCGGAATATTGTTCATTTTAGCTTGTACCGTCAAAGTGTGTGGTTCAACGCAGTCTCATATCCAAATTGCTGAGCATCAGCTAAGATCGTCCCATCCAACTCCTTGCATGCATCGTCAAATACAGGGGAGGTGTTTGGGCCGGTCGGGCAACCTCCAGCCGATCGCGGCACCCGGTGCGCGATCATTTTGGCGCCCTTCCAAGAGGGTGGCCTGAATGGATTGTCATTTCGAGCAAAGTTCTCATAGTGTGTATCAATCCCTTCCTTTTCCAAGGGTGTGATCCGATAATACTTGGAGCAAGGGCCATCCTTCGGGGGCATTTGTTCGGGACAAAGTTCTCGCACACCTTGAGCATCATTTAGTCCTTTCTCACCCTGCGCCCGCTGTTTTGGTGTCAACTTCAGATTCTGTAAACTCTGCTTGCCTCCTTTCCCCGTAACGCTACGCAAACCGGTTTCGCTGGGGTTGTAGAACTCTTCTTCGGTAATTGATTCACCTCTCAGTTGGGCCGCTGAATGAGCGAGGTTGCCGCAGCATTCGCAGATCATCGACCGTTGCTCACCCTTTGCCCCTCCGTCGCCTGTGCTCTGAGTCTCCGCCGTGACAAGTGGAGCCGTCGTCGTCGCCTCGGAAGCGTGGTTGCTTGTTGTGATATCCAAATGCCGGCAAACGTTCTTGCCCTCAAACTTCACATCCATGCACCATGCTTGGAAATAGGTCTTGCCCGTGATCTGGTGTGTCACGACGTTTGCGCCGAATGTGCGGGTCGCTGCTTCATCGCCCAACACCGATTCCTTGTAGTACGACTTCTGCGCGAGCGCGGCGCCTTTGCCGCCGATTTTCACCGTGGATGAAGCAGACTTGAGATTGTTGGAAAATGAGGTGTCCGGATAGGGGATCGGGATCGGCCCGGCCGGCGGCGATGGCGGCGACATGCACACGTCAGGGAAGCGCGCGATCGACTTGTTCATGCCGTTCTCGGCGGCAATTTCCCACATCCCGGCAAAGACGTTCTTTGTCATCTTCGCTCCCGTTAGGCCGAAACCACGGCGGCAGCTCGGCCGCCGAATGCCATCGAACTACCATGCAGAGCCGCGAGGTCGCCGGGCGCATAACCGCGCTTGAATGCTTCCTCCGCCCAGGCAAACTGGATCAGTCCAGCCGCCGATCCACAATCGCCCATACAGTCCGCCGCGTGCCATACGGGCTGTTCCGGGCGCGTCTTACGCATGTTGCGCATCTGTGCCAGCACAAGCTCCTCGAATGCATAGGATTCGCCCCCAACATCGCTCAGTCGGAACGCAACCTCGTGCATCTGGACGCCTGCCTCGCCAAGTGCGGCTTTCAGTGCCGCGCTAAGGCCATCCGCCCGGAACGGTTCCTCATTGCTGGCGGTTGCCGTTTCGACGGCGAGGCCCAGCCCTTGCAGCCGCAGAGACCCGTCAACGATCGGCCGTTTGCTGACGACCAGAATGCAGGCCGCCTCGCCGGGGATGAGGCCATCCGTCACTTCGCTCGTTTTCAATCGCATCCGGCTGTCGAGCCAGCTGAGCGAGCGCGCGTCGATCAGGCTGTCGATCGCCATGATGAGGCAGGCTTCCACGTTACGCTCATTCAGCAGCTTGCGCGCCTGTTCTATCGCAACAAAAGCCGAGATTTGGCCATAGGCGATCTGGAACGTGCGCGAGCCCACCAATGGCCTCCCGCCCGGCACCGCAAGCCCCGACAGAATTCCATTGATGCGGGCGCCGGGCATGCCGGAGTCGCGCGTACACAGGAGGAACGGCATCTCGCCCCAAGGGAGCAGGGCTGCGATCTTTTCGTCGATATGCTCGACAGCGAACCGGGCCAGTGCCTGAAGACGGCTGCGGCCGCGCGTCTCAGGCAGAATTGCGTCGACCACAGCGCCGCGAATTGGCTGACCGCCGTTGTCCCGGTACGGCAACTCCTCGAATACGGAGATCCTCGCCCGCATCGCGGCAATGGCACTTGCCGGCGTATAGCCGACCGGGCAGACGAGACTGATGCAGGAGATAGCGGTCATCTTTTCTTGCGCGCGGCCAGCGCCGCCACAGCTTCCTTCAAACCGGCGTAATGCGGCTTGGCATTAATCGGCTTCGGCTCTCTGCCCACCTGAACCTGCTGCAGTTTCACGAATTTTCGCGGCAGCTTTACGCCCACCCGTCCGACCAGAACGATCCTCCCCTCATGCGGCATTATGTTGAGCGTGTCCGGCGCCGCCACCTTGTGCTCGGTCCTGTCGTCGAACATGAACCGTACCGGTACCGACATCGCCGGCAGCTTCACCTTGAACGTGCCGCCCTCGTTCATGCCCAAGCAGCCGAAGACCATGCCTTCGCCGAGCTTGTCCAGCCATTGGTCCTGGGGCGCCGCCTGAAAGTAGCGGTCGTCGAAATCCTGCGGCAGGAATGGCAGGACGTTCTCCATCCAGTGCTTGTCATAGGTACCGGCATAGCGCGCGCGTTCCTTCGCAAAGCGCGGCACCGGCCCGAAGCCGATGGGGCGCGGCCGGTCGTTCCAGATGCGCATCCGCGATTGGGGATGCTCGACACAGGGCAGCGGTGTGCCGTCAATGTTGCCCTGGCCGACAAGGTAGCCGCTGCCGATCGGGTTGACGGCATCACCGCGATGCTTGGTCGGATCGGGATCGGTTCGGTCGGTACCTCCAAATGCGAGATGCCACGCCAGCGGAATTGAAATGAACGGCGTCGGCCGTGAAGCCTGAATGCCGAGCCCGCCTCGAAACCAGCGTCTTTGTCCGCTGACCACCGCGCGCTTGTCCAGTCCCGGCCCAACCAATCGCACTTCGATCGCTTCCGCCTGCCGCCCTTGCGGGGCGACGGCCATCGCATCGAGCAGAACCTCGCATTTCGGCTTGACGGGAGCAAAGTCCGTCTCGACGCGAATGGAGGTGATCTCCGGATCGCCATAATGGGTATCGGCATAGACGAAGGGCGACTGCTCCTTGCTGGGCGTGCAGTTTCCGTCGGGATCGACATCGAATGTGGCACGAATGACAGCCACACAATGTTTCACGCAATGCTTGTCCTGGTAGGGAAAGGTCTCGGCGAGAAACGGCGTGGTGTTCTGGCTGACGAACATCAGCTGGTCTCCCAGCTTGCCGCAAAGATCTGCTCCAGCGTCGCTTGCGGTGACCTTGGATCAATGTCGAAAATGTCCGAATGCGAAGTCCACATGACCATATCGCCGATCACCTCTTCACCCGGTTCGACGGTAGGCACGGGCAGGGCGCCCAGCGCTGTATCCAGTTCCTCCGGCGTCAGCTCGCCGCTTTGGGCGGCGATGGCGACCTTTTCGATCTCGGCAAACCATGCGTCGGCATAGGCAAGCTGAACGGGAGCCTCCGAAAGCTGCGCGACGACGCTCAACGGAAACCGCCTGCCAACCCTATCGACGCTCTGCAAGATAATGCCCGCCGACGCGCCGACAAAGCCCGGACCCGTTAGGAACCGTAGCGCCGTGCCGCGCGGCCAGGTTTCCGAGCCCATCAGCGGCACGATGTGCTGCGCCAGCCAGCGGTCCCAGACGCGCACAAAATCCCCGGGCAGCCGCCGCGTGACGAAATCGCCGGTGGCAGGCATCTTGCCGTAAAAGCCGGGCAGGATCATATCTGCGGCGGACATGAAAATTTCTTGAACATTTGCAGGTTGTACGGGTTTTCGACGCTGGCGGCCTTGAGCTGGAAATCGGCGTACATGCCTTGGGTGCCAAGGCGCAGGCTGTAGACGTCCGACAGCGAGGTGCCTGTGAAGCGACCGCTGCGCAACATTCTCAGCCACGCCCAGCTGCCGGTCTCGTTGAGCAAGATTTCGGGCGAGCCATCGATCGGCTGGAAGGCAAGCGAGATGACGCCCGTGCCGTCCTTGCCGGGCCACGTCATCGGCTGCGGCCTCGTTGCGTTGTTATAATAGACGAGGTTCTGGCCATCGAGGTTGAGTGTCACGCGCGCCACATTGGGCGACAGATCCTTGGGTTCGAGCGTGAAGCTCATCAGGGGGCCAGTACCGCCGGGAAAGAGATCATCGCGGATCCGCCTTGCCTGTTCGAACGCGGCCAGTGCCGAAGGATCGAGGCCGAAATCGGCGCGCCATTTCCACGGCTGCGCCGACGTGTCGACATAGCTGATCAGGTGGTCGTTTATGAAGGTGTCGATCAGTCCTGCCGGTCCGAACAGGCGGGCGAAGTCGCGGACATTGACGTCGACGGCGCTGTCAGGGCTGAAAGGATATCGGTTGTTGAGTGCCGCCTGGCAGAACGGCAGGATGTCGGCTCGCCAGATGGCGTTGAGCTCCGAGGTGACCGCCTTCTGCGTCAGCCCGCTGGTATCGCCGGCAATCCCGCCCAACCAGTCGTCGACCGGGTCGGGCAGGATCTGCGCCTGCCTGGCAACCGCTCCAGTCAGTTCGGCGAGGCCGCCCTGTTTCTTGATGGCGTCCTGGGGATCGGGATTGGCCGTCACCGTCTGCAGCACGTTGGACAGTGCGGTGAGCGCGACAATGGCGGCGTCGAGCGCCGGCGGCTGGCCGTCGACCTCGGCGATGGCACCCTTGAGCGGCTTGAAATGCTCGGCCACCAGACTGCCGGTAAGATCCACTTCGTCGGCGGAGCCCGCACGCGGCAAAAGCTTTGCTCCGGTTTTTACGATCTTGCCAAGCTTGCCCAGCTTGCCCAGCAGTTTCGAGCCACCTGCCGCCGCCTTGTCGTTTGCCGGCGCTTCATCGGATCGCGTAAGCTCGGTCTCCTGAACCACCGCGGTGACCAGGCGCTTCAGCGCGGAGTCGGCGCTTGAAAGATCCTTGAGGTTTTCACTGGCGACGTTTAGGTCGGTCAATGGCGCCAGCCTCATGTCGCGCAGGAAGCTGTCCCACTGCGCAATATAGTCGTCATAATAAAGTTTCAGAATATCCTCTGACAGCGCCGACACCGAGGTTTCGGAATTTTCCGAGCAACCGCCGGCGAACACCGCCCGGTCGAGTGCTGCCTGGGCGGCGACATCCTCGACCCGGTCGAGAATGGCCTCATGGAAGCCGGCATAGGTGAACGCTCCCGAAATGCCGACCCGAAGCGTCTTGTCGGAACGCCGCGCAAAGACCTTGGCGCCGTTGGGGCCGGCGAAGTTGGCAGGAATCCATTCCTTGAGCGCAGCCACCGCCGGGTCGGCCAGCAGCTGCTTGTAGGCACGCGCCGGCAAGGAAATCGTGCAGACGGTTTTCAGTGCCTCTGCAACCAGTGCCTGGTCCGGGGCGATATAACTGGCGTCAACCGCCATGCGACGGATCGCGGCAAGCTGGTGCTCTTCGGCGTCAGCTGTCGGAAAGGGGGCAGCCGCGGCGAATTCAGGCAGACTGTTGACCCACCAGCTCTGGGCGAAGTCTGGATCCATCTGAGAAAGGCCGGTCATCATGCGATAGGTCTTCAGCGCGCCAAGCATGAACTCCGGATCGCGGATCTGCCGCCACATCGTCGCTTCGAGCAGCGCCACCATGTGCGGCTCGAGAACGTTACGCAAAGCATGGTCGTAAGTGTCGGTCTGTGCCCGCACCAGTTCCGCCGAGGCTGATGGCCCCAGCAAATCCTGTGCTGCGCCAGGAGGCGGGGTGCGGGCATTTGCGACCTCATCCATCGCACCGAGGGCGAGATCGATGGCAGGCTGTTCTACGGATGCCGGGTTTGCCGCGGCCGAGGTCAGTGGCGTTTGCAGCGCCTCGAACTGGCTTGCCTGGGCCGTGATCGCGTTGCGGTTGTCGTAGTAGGACCAGGTAAATAGGCCGCTGACCAGCAGGGCGGCTGCGGCACATGCGGCGGCCGCGCCACGCCAGATCCAGGCGCGGCGGCGTTGCGCCAGCGGATCCAAGGTGCCTAGGCCGGCTTCCTTGAAGATGACTTCTGTGAGCAGGTTCTTTAGGAAGAAGCTGCGTTTTTCGACACGCGGCGCGGCCAACGCCCGGCGCGGCGGAAGGCCGAAGGAGGCAGACAGCGCTGCGGTCAGCCGATCGATCGGCGCCCCTTCCTGGGTCGCCGACGTCAGATAAAGGCCACGCAGCCAGGCGGCCTCCTCATACCGGCTTTCGCCGAACATCGCCTCGATCAGTACCTGGATCGGCTCGGACAGGCTGGCGAGTTGGGCGGGAAACCTGAAGATTTCGGCGCGGGCAGCAAGCTTGTCTTCGTCCTCCAGCCGGGGCACCAGCCGCCGCTCGAGCTCGGTTGCTAACGTCGCGATTTCCCGCTCGATGGTCTTTGCATCGACATGCGCGTCGAGTGCGAACGTAGTCCCCCAGACCTGCTCGCGCGCAGCCGTCGACAAACCGCCGAAGAAAGGCTCGAACCCCTTGATCAGGTCGGCTTTTGTCAGCATCAGATAGACCGGAAGGCGGATTTCGAGGCGGTCGTTGAGCTCGGCCAGCCGACGGCGGATCTTGCGGCCATGCGCCTTGATGGCGTCGTCGCCCTCCGAAAGCACATCGATCGAAAGCGCGACGATCACCCCGTTGAGCGCCCGACGGCCCCGGTGCTTCTTCAAAAGGTCGAGGAAGCCCAGCCACTCCACTGCGTCGACGTCGGGTTGGCTCTCCTGTTGGACATAGCGGCCTGCAGTGTCGATCAGAACCGCACTCTCCGAAAAGAACCAGTCGCAATTGCGCGTGCCGCCGACCCCTTGCAGGTCGTCGGTCAGGTCGATCGGAAAATTCAACCCCGACTGGCGCAAGGCCGTGGTCTTGCCGGTGGCCGGCGGTCCGACGATCACGTACCAGGGCATCTCGCGCAGGAACTTGCGACCACCCAGTTTGCGGCGCTTCAACTCGGCCATGACCTCGCCGAACTTGGCTCCGACGGCAGCGACATTCTCTTCGGAGGGGCTGAGTGGCTTGTCTACCGCCGGCGCGGCGATTTCGGCGACGAACATACGGTTGGCACGGATCGCCCGACGCTGGGCGGCGATCAGCCAGATCAGCCAGAAGATGACCAGCAGCGCGATGATGACGATGCGCACATTGTCGGAGGCGAAAGGGTCGTAGGGTCCGACCCTGACGATCGGCCCGAATACCCAGATCACAAAGGAAAGCAGTGTGATGCCAATCAGTGTCCACAGCCAGCGCGATGTCAGGACCGCCCAGAGGAAGCGCAGGATGAACATCTCACAGCCTCTTTTCCACCAGCACCTCAACGCGCCGGTTCAGGGCCCGGCCCTCGCGCGTGCCGTCGTCGGCCACTGGATCCGTGGCTGCCCGGCCCTCGGAATGGACGCGTTCCTGCGGCACTCCGTTTTGTACGAGCATGTCGGCAATGGTCTGGGCGCGAGCCTCTGACAGTCGCTGGTTGGTCGACAGCGGATTGGTTCTTTGCAGAGGGACGCCGTCCGTATGTCCGACCACAGTGATGTTGCCGATCAGGTCACGATTGGCGAGGATCACCTTGGCGATCGAGCCGATCAGCGGCTCGAATCCTTCCGTCAGTGTTGGCCGCGACGACTGGAACAGTTCGGGGTTGGAGGCCTGGATGACCAGCTTGGCCAGCGAAACGCTCTCCGTGCCGCTCAGAGCCGATCTGAGATTGCCCGGCGCCCCGGCCTCAAATTCGGGCAGTAGTGCAAAATCCACAGTCTCCGGCGGCGGGACATCGACCGTCGGCGACACGCGGCTGATGTCGCCACGGGTCGGCGGCGGCAAGGCGCGGACCAGCGCTGAAAGCTCAACCGCCTGGCTGCTTAGTCCCATCGAGAGCCCGACATAGGTCGCGGTGGCGATGACCGCCGCGGCCAGGGCCATCACCCAGATCGGAACGATGAAGCGCTGCGGCTCGTCGGATGCGATGACGCCTTTCCAGTTCGGCGACAGCGGTGCATTCTCGGCGTCGGCATCGCGCAGGAAACGTGCCGCGGCCACACGAACGGCATTGAGCGAGCGATCGCCCGACCGGCCGGGCACGCGATACTTGCCGCGAAAACCGAGTGCCAGGCAGTCATACTGGAGTTCCAGCAATTCGCGATCGCGGTTCGGATGGCGTTCCAGTTCATCAAGCCGTGTGAAGAACTGCGTGCCGGCGTCGACGTCGCCGCGCAACATGACCACAAGCGGCTGACGCGGCCATGCGCTGGCCCCGCCCCAGGGCGTGTTCAGGGCGAGATCGTCGAGCAAGGCCGCCACCACCCATGCTGCCTGATCGGCCCGTTCCATCGACGACCCCGCCGCCATTGCCGTGTCGCGTGCCCGAACCAGTTCTTCGAGCAGCCGAGTGCGTAACACTTCCGGATTCTCCGGTGGCAGCGCGCTCTCAAGCTCCGGCGCAAACTCGAGCAGGGGCGCGAAGGCGTTGACAAGGCCGTTCGGGTGGGTGCGCGAGCGTTTTACCGGCCCGCCCGGCAAGGATGCCGCCATCGGTCGCGGCATCGGCGTACCGGTCAGCCTGATGCGAGTGCGTTCGCGATCCTCCGACAGTCCGAAAGGATCATCCCGGCTCATGGTTTCACCTGTTCACCGAATAGCAGTCCACCTGCGGTTCGCTCGGCAGTACACCCGAAACGCCAATGACGAAGCCTGGGGCACCGAGCAGCGATGCCCAGTGCTCGCTTTTCTGGTCGAGCTCAAGGCACAGCCGATCGCCGTCGTAAGGAATCTCGCGCGGTTGCGAATGAAGCGGTTTCAGCGGGATGCCGGGCAGGCGGGACTTCCACAGGCCCTCGAACTCATCCGCCGAGCCCACGGTCGCCTGGTTGACGAATATCTTCCGTAGCGCGTCCTCCGACAGTTCCGAACCGACCCGGATGACGATCCGGCTGGCCACCAGCAGCTTCGGATTGTCGATGCGGATTTTCCAAACATTGGTCGAATGGCGCATGACGGGCAGCGCGCGCGATTTCGGCTCGATGTAGCGCAGGCTCAGGATCAGTGAGCGCAATGCATCCGCCAGCGCCGAAAACGGTAGGCCGGGCGCCATGTGATCGTAAGCCGGCAGCTCGCCCAGTCGCCGCGCGCTCGAGCCGTAGGTCGCCATCGAACCGGCTAGCCCGGCCAGTTCCAGGTAGAGTTCGGCCGGATGGAAAACATCCTGCGCCAGCATATGGGCCAGTCGCGGACGCGCCGCGTTGGCGAGGTTGAGCATCAGCAGGTCTTCGACGCTGCGCCCTGGCCCGCCCATGACCATCTTGCCATGCGCCTCGGCGATCTGGTCAAGGCCTGTGACGACTTCCAGAAGCAATTGCCGGTACCAGGCCACTGCACCAGTAACCAGGGCCGGTGGCAGGAACGTCTCGTCTAGCGAAACGCCGCCATCGGCACGAACCCCCTTGATGCCGGCTATCGGCAGGGCGGTATAGCCGCCGACCGATTTGCCGGGTGCAAGCAACAGCGATTGCGGTCGGGCGATTTCGATTTCTTCGGGATCTGAACCGCCCTGGACGGCATCGCGCACCGAAACGATCCGTCCATGATAGCGCGCACCGCTGGGTGGCGCATGCGCGGGATCGAAGCCAACGCCGCCGGCCGGCTCGAGCGGCAGGGCGACCAGCACCGGGCCGGCGCCTGTATCCGGGGTGACCGGCAGCGGACGCGGCGCGTCCATGAGATCCGGAATGGAGAAGGGGGTTCCGTCGGGGAAAATGCCTCGTGCAGACAGGATCGAGATCTGGCCGGCATCGAGCAATGCCTTATCCAGGGTCAATTGCTGAAAGCCGAACGTGTGCAGCTGGCCGGCCTGCAACGCGCCGCGCACAGTCGCCTCGAAGAAACGGTCCTGCTGCTGGAAATGCTGGGTCCGCAGAAAAAGGCCCTCGGACCACAGCACCCTGTTTGCATCGCTCATCCGGCTACTCTCTGCATCGAGCCCCCATGCCTTGGCCGTCAGGCGGAAATGCCGCCGCTGCCGAGTGTGACATTGGTCGTAAAGTTTGATCCGGGCGAAACCGATTTGGTCGTCCGCCAGTTTCGCCCGCCAGGCTCACGGATGAGTGCCACGAATCCCAGGGCGGTCGCATCCGGTTCGACCGTAATGGTCTTGGTCGCAGTTTTTCCAGGCGCGACGGCAATCTGGTCGGATCCGATGAGATCACCTGCCAGTGCCGAGCCGGCATCCCCCTGCAAGGCAAAGTAGTCGGCAGAGTTGAACTTACCGGTGCTGCGTAGCCGCATGACCAGCACCGTCACTGGCCGGTCGCCGCCGCCTGGTCCAGGGTTCATGCCGGCCGCTCCTGTCAGCTTGACCGTGATGACCGACGGTTTTGGCGGCCCGGCGCTTTGACAGGCCGTAAGCAGCCCGGTCGCGCCCAAGGCAACGATAAATTCGCGTCGATCGATCATGTCTTACTCCTCCTCATATGCATCCCGAAAATCGGCGCCGATTTCGCCGAGAAAGCTCTTTTCCGCGCTCTCGGCGATTTCACGATGGCGTTTCTGGTAGAGCTCCCACAGCTTGGCGCCGCGCCCGCCCGACAACAGCGTGCCGATCGCGGAACTCGATTTCAGCTCTTCTTCGATGGCTGCCGGCTCAAAACGGTCGACCATCCGCCGCAAGGCAGCCTGCACGCCGCGCCAGGCGCGCACGTGATGCTGTGCCAGATCGCGAACCGCATCCGCGATAGCCGCTTCGCCGGCGAGAAATCCGGGGCTGCGTTCGGCGATAAGCGTCACGATTGCGTCGTCGACCGTCGGCAGAAACTTGAGTGGATTGACCTCGGAGGCTCCGACCATTGTCTGGGCAACGCGGGCATTTCCCTTTTCTTCGGCACGCTTGCGCAGCAGCTGCATCAATCCTTCCATCATAAGGCGGTATTCGCGGCCGAACTTTTCCATCTCGGCGACGGCGTCGCGCCCGGGAAAATCGGCTTGCGCGACACCCATACCGCGCAGGAATGCGGTGCGAAGCGCCATGTCGGCGTGCTGCCTCGCAGGCGGCTGGCGGGCGGGGCTGGCGGCTGCGCCTGCCCGTATTGGGGGAGGGGCATCTGCCCCTCGCACGGGCACGTCCCAGGGATTGGCCGCTTGCTGTGGCTGGGCGTCGCGCTCGCGCTGCCCGGTTGAGCTGGCGCCGCTTCCCGGGTTGGGCGCTGCGGCTGGACCAAAACCGAAGTCGTCGTTGAATTCCGGCAGCTTTGCCGTCGCAGGCTCCGTAGCGCCGTTGGGGAACGACACCGACTCGAGGCCAAATGGGTCTGTCTGCTTGGGTGCGCTGGCTGGTTCTGGATAGTTTGCGGTGCCTTTGGATACTGGTGTTGCGATCGGATCGAGGCTGAACGGGTCGTCGAAAGCAGGCGAGCTGCGCTGTCTGGAATTGGCGCGTTCGAACGCACCCGGGATCGGCTGCTCGAACGGGTTCGGCAGCTCGGCTGGACGTGGCCGCTGCGGCTCTTCTTCCACGGCGGCTGAAAAGAAATCGTCACGGCCGATGCTGACCGGCGCCCGAGACGCCAGCGGTGAGCGCTCCGGAACCGGCGCTGCGGCTGCTGCTGTGGCTTGGGCACTCGACGTCTGCAGATCGACATGCACGATGTAATCGCCCAGTCTCAGCCGCATGCCATTGCGAAGACGCGTCGACTTGCCGGCGCCGAGCGGGCTGTCGGAGTCGTCTATGAACAATCCGCTGCTCGACGTATCGGTGACGAAATATCCGTCGCGCCCACCGCTGATCCTGCAATGGGCGCGCGAAACGAACATGTCGGGATCGTCGATCTGCCAGCCGGCGTCCGCGCTGCGGCCGATCACCAGTTCCCCCTCGTCAAGCCGGGTCTGCCGTACCGCCTGGGTGCGTGGCCCTTGCTCCAGCGTCAGCAGCAGACTCATGCCGCGACCTCCGCCCCTTCCTGCCGCCAGCCGACTAGTGTCCGCAGCCGCATGTCGTCAGCATCGCCCCTTTCAGCGGGCCGCGCAAGCCACGCGGTCCGGGCGAGTTGCACGGTTCCAATACGCGGCGGCGGAACGGCATCGCGCGCCAGCACGATGCGCAGATCGACGTCGAGCGATGCGCCGACCATGTCCCTAACGGCTTGCTTGAACAATTTGAGGCGTTGACCGCCCGGCAGGAACGCCTTGAACTCCTCATAGCCCAGCGGGCCGACGCGGAGCTCGATCCTGCTTTGACGGTTGAAGACGCGCGGACCGATCGTCGCTCCCCGACCGAGCCCTGCGTAGGCTTTGCCAACGCGGGTCTGGAGCGCGGCTGGTATGGTCATCCAGGCAGCGATGAACTCCCTGATCTGGACCGGCACCTTGAACGCCTCAGCCAGGAACAATGTCAGCCGCTCGGGGCCGTCGACCTGATTGGCAAGCGAAGCGGCCTGGCGCAGCTTCACTGCGTCCAGTTCGGGGTTGTAGGTGCCGGGAAGCCCTATTCCCGCCATGGCTTCAAGCATGGCGCGAACGCGCCCACCTACCGGGCGCTCGACCTGAACCGCCGGATGCGCATCCGCCCACGCCCTGTAATACAGCGCAATCATGCGGTTCTGAAGAATGTTGACGAAGTCCATGAACGTCGTGTCGCTGGTCTGCTGCGCATCGGCGCCGGTGAACCAGCGTTGCGACAGGCGATCGAGTACCCAGCGCGTCAAATGCAGGGGCATCGGACCTTCAGGCCCCATCAGACCAATGTTTGCGACCGTGACCCGAGCGGGCGCTTTGTCAGTCGCTTCGCGGAATTCTGCCAAGTCCTTGGCGAAAAAGCTGAGACGGACATGCTGCCCGAGCCGCGACGGCTCGCGCTGCGGCGGGCCGGAATAGCCGAACAGCCCGCCTCTTCGTTCGAGTCGCCGCAACAACTCGAAGAAGTCGAATGCATCCGACAGCTCTTCGGACCGGCCAGGCTTGTCTAGATCAGGTAGCGATTGCCGGGCGTCATGGGCCATGGCACATCCTCCTGCTTCTGCAGCAGCCATGTGCGGGTTCGCACAAAGCCGTTTATTCCGGCATGACGGGCAAACAGCCGTGCCAGCAAGGCCGAAAGCAGCAAGGTGCTCTGCCCCGCCAGAACCGATTGATCGACATGCAATGTCACCTCCGTGCCTCGTCCGAAGCACATCGGCCCATCGATCTGCAGCCGTTCGATGACCGACCGGGAGTCGATGCGCACGATCGAGTGCACATTGCGGGCGAGGCTCGGGTCTCCCCTGTCGGCGTAAAGCTCAAGCAGCGCATGCAGCGGATCGACGCCGCGACCTTCTTTTGCAAGGCTTAGAAAGTTGAGCGCGAGCTGCGCTACAAGCCGCCAGGCGAGATTGTCGGCTCGCGATTCACCCGCCGCGCCCGCCGGCAGCGCTGCGGGGATGGCTGGGCGAGGCGGGCGCAATGCGCCGAGAAGCCGGATCGTCTCGACCGGATCGCCGGCTTCCAGAGTCAAGGTAGGGTTGTCGTCAAGAATCGGCAGATCGCGGTTGGTGCAGAGCGCCACGACGTCGACGCGCTTCAGCGGCCGGTTCGGAGGACTTTCCGCGGGACGCGAAATCGCCAGGAAAACGTCGTCGCCCGTGTATGAAGTACGGGTGAGGCCGTCGCGCCGTTCCTCCTCCGTCGGGCGGCGTGGGCGCCGTTCGGTGGAATAAACCCAACCGCTGCCGCGGTTCTGTCCCAGGCTGAAGAGCTCCGGGATTGCGGCGTCGCTCCCCTCGCTGTCGGCGTCCTCGACGCGGATAACCCGATAGATTTCGAAGTCCCGCGCTCGCGTGCGGTCGGCATGCAGCACCTGCCGCGTCTTGCGTGGATCGAGCTCGACGACGTTGCACTCACGTTCGAACAGATTGATGATCGGCGTTGCGAAAAATTCAAAATCGGCCGCCGTCACATCGGCAACTTCAGGCACCGGACGCTTGAAGATGAAGATTATCTCGAGTTCGGCTGTGCATGTGCGCACGATGGGCTGCAATCCCGAAACCCGAGCATAATGAAAGCGCTCCGGCATCATGAAATATTCGCGCAGAAGACGGTACCCTTCGAAGGTCGGACGTGTACGAGGCATCAGCGCCTCGTCATCGTTGATGCCGACCATTTCAGGTACCGGCAACGGCGATATCGGGTTGGCCTTGCCTTCCGGCCGTGCACCAACGGCCGCGCAGGCGCCGAAAATCGCGTCGAAAAGCAGTGGTGCCTTGGTGCGCGCGGAAAAGTAGAGATCAAGCCGGTCGAGCGACAGTTCGTCGAGCTTGCGTTTTCCGGTACGAGCCAGCGTGATGCGAAGCGCCGCCTCGCCATCCACACCGCCGATCCGCGCGATGCCGGCTGCAGCCAAGGCGCTGCGATCCTGAAAATAGCCGACCGAGGTGATGGCAATCGGCCACAGCGTGATGTCCTGGGCGGTGGTGAACGTGCAACGCGTCGACAGGCCTGGCTGGAGGCTGGAAACCAGACGCGTATTGCGTTTGACGACATGGCCCCCAATCATTGTCTGGACCTGCTGGCCGGGTTTGAACACCACCACAGCCGTTGCCGGCGCCGGCGTGACAAGATCGGGATAGAGAACATCAAGGACGGCGCGCGAGAAACGCGAGCGTTCCGCATCGACCTTGAGTCGGGTCCGCGCGGCCAAAAAAGCAACGCCGTCAAGCAGCCGCTCGACATAAGGGTCCGGACAGGGGACCGTATCGAGTGAAAGGTTGCGCGCCACCGCGGGATGCATGTCGGCAAATTCTGCCGCGAGCGCGCGGATATGGGTCAGTTCCTCCTCGTAATATTCTACGAAGACCCGGTCCATCTCAGGCTTCCCTAAATTCGGTCCGAGCCAAGCCGTTATCGAGATTGATCGTGGTGCGCAGGCGCATGCGTTCGGGCGTGGGCGTCATGATCAACACCGCATCTATCTCGATCCTCAGGCCCACGGTTTTGTCGCCAAGGGTTACGGTAACCTTTGTTGCACTGTCCTTGAGACGCGGCTCGAAGGTGGCAAGCACCGAGCGGATCTCGCGCGCAAGGGCCTCGCGATCAAAGTCGCGGGAAGAACGGCCCGAGAAGGAAGGCACTCCGTAATTGACGACGCTGCGACGCACCTCCGGAAAATCGGCGAGCGACGGTGGGTTGTCCGTGGCCTGTTCGCTTTCAAGGTCGGAAAGCAGCGGAACGGCCTCGAAGCGCTCGGTATTGAACAAAGCCTCGACATCGCGCCGCACGGCTTCCTTGAGCACACGCGCCGACACCACCACGCCGCGGCTTTCGATTTCAGCGCGGTGCTGGCTCTGAAAGGCCAGGCGATGCAGACGCCGCTTCTGGTCGGCCGTCAACTCCGCGTCGGCGTCGATGAGCCGCGCGCTGGTCGCAACAAGATTGTCCAGCCGCTCCGCGCCAAGCTCGTCCTGCAGTGCCTGGCGCAGCCCGTCTATCTCGGAGGTCATACCCGGCAGATCGTTTACGAGGCGGTCCCATAGAGAGGGCTGGACGGCTTCGCGCTTTGCTCGCGAGCTGCCGCTACCCAGCGACTTGTCCGCGCCGGGCCGCCGGGCCTCACTTGCCGACATAGACATCCATTTCGATTTCGTCGTTGTCGTCGTAGACGAACTTTATTTTCTTGTAGGCAAAGCTGACCTCTTCCTCGATCAGGTCCTCCTCATCCTCGGCCTGCGACATGTCATATTCCATGATCGAGGCGTCGGTGAGTGTGACGACCAGGTAATCCTTGGTCTCGCCATCAATGGTCCGCCGTGCCGAAAACACGACTTCGTCCAGGGCCTTGTTTTCGAACAGCGCCTTTTTCAGGTAGGGCGAGGACTTGTCATAATGCTTGGTGAACTTGATCATACCCAAGGACACACGACCGCGGCGCGAGAGCGAGTTTGGATCATAGGGTGCGATCATCTTGTAATCGACGCCATGGATTTCGATTTCGTCCTCATGGCCATCACGAGTGCTTGGACCTTTGATATCCGGAACCTTTAGAAAGCCATCAATCTTCGTATTTGTGGGCATTGTCTTTCTCCACCGCTTTCAAAAACCAAGATGTTGTTGCTGCAAATCAAGTCTTTACGGACGGAAGTTCCGAAACCAGCCGGAGCGAGGCATTGATACCCTCCAGCTGATAATGCGGGCGCAGATAGAAGCGGGCATTGTAGTAGCCTGGGCGTCCCTCCACGCTGTCCACCTGAACCTCGGCGGCGGCGAGCGGGCGCTTGGCGCGCGCCTTGTCATCGGCAAAGGCCGGGTTGGCCAGCACATACCGGTTGATCCATTCGGTCAGCCAGATCTGCATGTCGGAGCGCTCCTTGAACGAACCGACCTTGTCGCGCGCGATCGCCTTGAGGTAGTGGGCAAAGCGCGAGACCGGGAAAAGGTAGGGCAGGTTGGCGCTCAGCCGCTCGTTGGCCTGCGCATCGGGGTCGACCAGCCGTCCCGCCCTTGTCTCGTCGTCCTGCAGCGAATGGGCGCCAATGAAGGCGGCGAGATCGGTGTTCTTTCGATGCAGGATGGGCATCAGGCCGAGCTTGGCCAGCTCCGCCTCGCGCCGGTCGTCGATGGCGACCTCCGTCGGACATTTCATCGCTATCGAGCCATCATCGGTCGGGAAGCTGTGCACTGGCAGGTTGAGGACCGTGCCGCCATTTTCGACGCCGCGGATCTGCGTACCCCAGCCATAGAGCTTGTGGCTGCGGTTTATGTTCACGCCCATCGGGAAGGCAGCGTTCATCCAGACATATTTATTGTGGTCGCCATGCACCTCCTCCTCGAAGGTGAAGCCCTTCACCGGAACGGTATCGGTGCCATACGGCAGCCGCGCCAGAACGCGAGGCATGGTCAGGCCGATGTAGCGTGCATCCTCGCTCTCGCGCAGCGACTGCCAGGAGGCATAGGCGGGGTTGGAGACGATCTGCTGCAGGTCCTGCGGATTCGGCAATTCCTGCCAGCTATCCATGCGGAACAGGCGAGGCGAGGCAGCTGCGATAAAAGGCGTGTGCGCTGAGGCGCAGATGCCGGAGATGTTGCGCAGCAGACCGACGTCGCGCGGGTGGTTGGAGAATTCGTACGCACCGATCACACAGCCGATCGGCTCGCCGCCAAGCATCGAATACTCGTCCGTGTAGACTTTCTTGAAGATCGGGCTCTGATCCCACATCTGGCCCTCATAATCCTCAAGCGTGTCGGCCAGCTGCTCCTTGGAGATGTTCATCACCCGGATCTTCAGCTTCTGATCCGTCTCGGTATTGTTTACGAGATACCACAGGCCACGCCATGTGCCCTCCATTTCGCGCACTTCCGGCGCGTGCAGGATCTCGTTGACCTGTTCGGAAAGCATCTTGTCGATTCCGGCAATCAGCGACTTGATCGACTTGATCGCATTCGACGAGATGGTCGTGGTATCGGAACGTGTCTGCGCTGCAAGTGCGAGATTGCGCACCAATTGCTGCAGCTTTTCGCTGTCGTCCTTCTTGACCTTGAAATCCTTCTCGAGGAGTCCGCTGAATTCTCCAAGATCGATGGTTTCCGCCTCGGCGACGGCGGCGGTTTTTTGCTGTTCGGCCATGGTCATTCCCCTGCCTTGTCGTCCGCCAGTGCCTGGCTGGCGATCTGGCCAAGAAGCGGTTCATTGTTCAGCAGTTGCGCAATACGCTTTTCGGCGTCGACGCGCCCGTCCATGAAGCCGAGAAGTTCCTCGAGTTGGCGGCGCATCTTGAGGATTTCGGCCAATTGGGGCACCTGCTCGGCAATCTTGTCCGGCGCAAAATCGCCCATCTTGGTGAAGGTAAGGTCGAGCGCCAGCTCCTCGTCCCGCTCGGCGCCTTCAGCCTGTGGCAGCGTATTCTTCACGCGGGCTTTCACGCGTGGTCCAAGTGCCTCCATGAAACGCGGGAAACGGTTCGCATCGGTCTCGACAAGGGAGCGGTCCAGTATCGACTTCGACGCTTCCTTGGTCTGCGAAGCGCCTGAAAGGTCCGCCATGACGGCCATGACGAACGGCAGCTCGATTGTCGTTGGACTGCCATAGGTTTCCACGTCATAGGCGATCTGCACCCGCGGCGCGCGATTTCGTTCGATGACCTTGGCTTTGCTTTCGGCTGGCATTGCTTGCTACCTTTCATCCTTCTGAGCCGTCTTCTTGGCATCGGGAACGCCGGCAAGAAGCCGGAACTCCTTCAATCCCGACGGGGCGAGATCTTCCATCAGTTCTACAAAATCCATATGCACCATCCGGCGCACACGGCGGGCGAGGTGGGGGATCGGGCTCGACGGTTCGGTGCGGTCATAAAAGGCGACGACGAGGTCCAGGCATTTTACCACGTCGTCGCGCGAAGAAATCCTGTCAGGGAGTCCGGTGCTCGAGTCCGCGCAGCCAGCCACACTTGCCATTGCATCGGCTCCATGACCGTTTCGGGCAGGCATTACCGGTTCTGCAGGCGAAGGGGACGGCTTTGCCGAGCCATTCGCCATCGCGCCGGCAGCCGAGTTGCGCTCGAGGGTTGTCAACAAACGCTGCAGGAACCGTTTTAATTCCGGAATGGTGGTCCCGCCGCTGCCTTCAAGGCGAGCGTTGAGGGCTGTCTCGACGCCTTCCAGTGCCGCGACCGCCGCGCGCGCATTGGCGATGAGCGACTGCATTTCCTCATTGGCTTGATCCGCCTGTGCCGCGCACCCGGCACGGACCCGATTCAACAGTTGTCCGTGCGCACTGACAAGCGCTGCCTTTTCGGCCGCATTCAATCCTGACGCTGCTTCTTGCAGCATGACGCGGTCGTCGAGCGCAGCGTGTTCCAGGTCGCGTCCGCTGATCGGCCCCATCGAGCGTGGCGCAAAGAAAGTCATTTGACGCAGGTTGGCCAGCAGCCCGTCCTGACCATTTTGAAGATCGAGCAGCGCGTTGATGCGGCGCAAGGCCGCCTCGCGAGGCGACGTGTTGGGCCGCAGCGCCGGGTGCATGGATTCCCAATGCTGGTCGAATGTCCGCCCAATAAGCGTCAGACCCTGCGCCAAGCCGGCCAGTCCCTGCTCGTTGGCCAGTGCGCGTGTGACAATGACAATCAGGCGCAGGTCGCGACCACGCGCGCGCAATTCCTCGGCCTTGGTGAGCACTGCTGGCCAGTCGACGGCAATGGTGCTTTGCGAGACCGGCCTGTTGTTGCCGTCATGGACAACCTTGACCTGGGGCTCCGTCAGGCGCTCCAGTTCGTGAAACGCCGGATCGTTACGCAAATCCTCTCCCGACGGATTTTCACCGTCGAGCGGAGCAAGCCAGAGTGCGATGTCGATCACACCGATCCCCCAGTCGCCGGCCTGAGGCCGACCTGCCCCTACGTTATCACACGGTTGCGCTTTTCCACAATTCAGCGAGTGCGGAAAAATTAACAAAGGCTAATGCAGCCTTGTCTTGATTGTGGAATCCGAAAGGCGTGATTGCCGAGCCCTGGACCGGAAATGTCGTGCCTGGGATGTCAGGCTCGTGGTTGTTTGCAGCCGGCGACGCAGGATCTTCCACCAATGATGGGAGCCCGCATAATCGGGGATCGAAACCTTTGTTCATCCCGCACTTTGTCAAGCGGCTGCTTATGTGGCAGGTTATCCACTTGCAGAGTGCAGGAGCACGTTCGATGGAACAGCGCCGGTCATCGCAGAGTTTCAAACGCAAGGAACTGGTCGGCAAGCTCAATCCTCTAGGATTGCGCGCCTTCAAGGCAGCGGCCGACAGTGCCAAGCTGCGCGGCAATCCTTACGTCGAACTCGTCCACTTCATTGAGCAGCTCGTGCTCTCCGACCGCTCGGATGTGCAAATGATGATCGCCGATGCGGGACTGGATGCGAGCCGACTTACGGCCGATATGACGCGCGCGGTGGACAAACTGCCTTATGGCGCAACCTCGATCGAAGAGTTTTCGGACCATATCTTCCACGCCATCCAGGAGGCATGGAATCTGGCAACACTGGAATTCGGCGTGGAGGAGGTTCGCAGCGCACATGTTCTGCTTGCTTGCCTGAAGACACCGGTACTGGAAGGCCTGCTGTCGAAGATCAGCGGCGAGTTCGACAAGATCGACGCCGACGCCGTCGTGGCGCGCTTCGCCGATGTCACGGAGGGCTCACTCGAAGCCGGCGCTGCGCCAACGGTCACCGCGACAGAGGCGCCGCGGCGGGCTTCGGGCGGGGATTCGGCACTGGCCCAATATGCCACCGACCTGACCCAGCGCGCCCGCGACGGAAAGATCGACCCGGTCGTCGGCCGCGATCCGGAGATCAGGCAGATTGTCGACATATTGATGCGACGCCGGCAGAACAATCCGATCCTGACCGGCGAGGCGGGCGTCGGCAAGACTGCAGTCGTGGAGGGTTTTGCTCTGCGCATCGCCAAAGGCGATGTGCCGCCCCCACTGCAGGGAGTGAGCGTGCGCATGCTTGACGTCGGATTGATGCAGGCAGGCGCAAGCGTAAAAGGTGAATTCGAAAAGCGGCTGAAGGCTGTAATCGACGAGGTTCAATCGTCCGAGGCGCCGGTCATCCTCTTCATCGACGAAGCCCATACCCTGATAGGCGCCGGTGGTGCTGCCGGAACCGGCGACGCTGCCAATCTGCTCAAGCCGGCGCTGGCGCGCGGCGAACTTCGCACGATAGCGGCAACGACCTGGTCGGAATACAAGCAGCACATCGAGAAAGACCCGGCACTGACCCGCCGCTTCCAGGTGATAAAGATCGACGAGCCTTCGGAATCGGTTGCCATCCTCATGTTGCGCGGCGTAGCCGGCGTTCTCGAACAGCACCACGAAGTGCAGATATTGGACGAGGCGATCGACGCGGCGGTCGCCCTGTCGCATCGCTACATCCCGGCGCGGCAGTTGCCGGACAAGGCGGTCAGCCTTCTCGACACCGCCTGCGCGCGTGTCGCCGTATCGCAGCACGCCACGCCGGCCGAGGTCGAGGACATCATGCGCCGTCGTCAGGCGCTGGAGGTCGAGCGCGGCATTATCGGCCGCGAGGCTGCAATCGGCATCGAGGTGGCTGAGCGGCAGGCACGGGTCGAGGCTGGGCTTGCCGAGACCGAACGCACGCTCGCAGCCGCGCAGCAGCGCTGGGAGCGCGAAAAGGCGCTGGTGGCCGAGATACTCGAACTGCGCGCCCGGCTGCGCGGTGACGGCGTGCCGCTCGATGCCGTGGAAGGGCAGGAGGCCGCCACTGAGACAGAGAGCGTGGAGCTGCCGGAGACCGAACAGTCCAATGCCGGGACGAAGATTCCGGCGGCAGGCGGTATCTCTCCTCCCGATCCGGCTGCCGATCTCGCTCGGCTGCGCGAACTGATGAGCGAACTGGCCGAGGCGCAAGGCGAAACACCGCTGATCCTGCCATCGGTCGACCGCAACGCCGTGGCGGCCGTGGTTCAGGACTGGACGGGCATCCCGACGGGGCGGATGCTGTCGAGTCAGACCGAGAAGGCGCTGCGGCTCGCGGCCACTCTGTCCGAGCGCGTTGTCGGACAGGATCACGCCATGGAGATGATCGCCAAGCGCGTGCAGACCAGCCGCGCCGGTCTCGGCGCTCCGGAAAAGCCGGTGGGTGTATTCCTGCTTTGCGGCCCCTCGGGCGTCGGCAAAACCGAAACCGCCTTGGCACTGGCCGAAACGCTTTACGGCGGAGAGCAGAACCTGATCTCGATCAACATGTCTGAATTCCAGGAGGCGCATACGGTCTCTACCTTGAAGGGCGCGCCGCCCGGCTATGTCGGCTACGGCAAGGGAGGAATTCTCACCGAGGCGGTGCGACGCAAACCCTATTCGGTGATCCTGCTCGACGAGGTCGAGAAGGCGCATCCGGACGTGCACGAAATCTTCTTCCAGGTCTTTGACAAAGGGATGATGGACGACAGTGAAGGTAGACGCATCGATTTCAAGAACACGCTGATCCTTCTCACGTCGAATGTCGGCTCAGAAGTGATCATGGACCGGACACGGAATGGTGCGGTCCGGGCAGGGCTCGACGAACTGGACGCCGCGTTACGCAGCCCATTGCTGAAAGTCTTCCCTGCGGCCTTTCTCGGCCGGGTGGTGACCATCCCCTACTTTCCGCTTTCGGATTCGATGATCGAAGCGATCACCCGTCATCAGTTCGCCAAGATTGCTCGCCGGCTGCGCGCGACCAACGATGCGGAATTGGTAATCGGCGACGGTGTAATGGATCTGGTCAAGACCCGCTGCACGGAGATCGAATCCGGCGGCAGAATGATTGACGCCATCCTAACCAACACGCTTCTTCCGGAACTGAGCCGCGGCGTGCTGAACCGGTCGCTCACGGGCGAAAAGATGACGAAGGTCACGGTTGGCACCTCAGGCCAAGGGTTTACCTATTCCTTCGAATAGGCCAGGCGAATTATGGCGGCCCCTTTCGGCCGACTACTGCATTGAGCTGATGTCCGCTAATTGATACCTGCGGCTTGCACGCGCTCAGCTCGCTATCCGAGGACAATTATCGCCGCCATCGCCTGCAGTTCTGCCTGCTGGAAAAGCGCGCAGCCGACCGGCGAGCGAGATGCGGTGCATAGCAGAGGGCATATGATGACTTTAGCAATCTCGCCCTCGGAAGCTGAATTTTCGTATGATGACTTCGATTTTATCTTGCGCCGGGAGTATGCGACGTCATGGCCCCGCAAAAGTTGGAGGACCCATGCAGCAGGTCGAACATCGAACGTCCCGCAGGTCGTTCGTTTCGGAGGTCGCAGATGCGCTGCGTGACCAGATCGAAGCAGGCTTCTACGCGCCTGGTGACAAATTGCCGACAGAACCCGCGCTTATGTAGCACGCGTTCACATCCTCGGCGGACAGGTTGGGAGCCTCAAGGCGCTCGGGCCTTGTCTTGACCGCCTGGTACCGATCACCAACGGCACGGAGCGATGAGCGTCAGCCGGCGCTCCAAAGCCGCCACCAACAACTGGCCCGAGGCGCCAGCGTCAGTTCGGATCGCCGCCACCTCGGCGTGAAGGACGGTGACGTTCACCCCGGTCGAAGGCGAATGAGAAATACTTCCGCATCTTCGCCGGCGCTACCGAGTTCGGCGCCGCATGGAAGAAGACCTCGCGCGCGGGCCGCGACTATCACTCGGTCAAGCTCGACGATCCGAGCTTCCCCGCTCCGATCTATGCGAGCCTAGTCGAGACCGACACCGAGGGCGAGTTCTCGCTCATCTGGTCCCGCCGCACCGGCGAGTGATCCGAGCTAACACGAAGCCCCGCGCAAGGCGGGCTTCGCCATGTTCAGGTTCGCCACTGCACCTCTATCTGGTGCAGCACGCTATGCTTTGACGGGGGCCTTGCGCGCCTTCTTCACCGGCGACTTGACTGCCGATGGTATTGTTGTCGCTGCCGCCGCGCGAGCAGCTCGTTTTGGTTTTTCTGCCGCAGCTGTTGCTGGCGCTGCCGTCTTGCGGCCCAAGCCTATCGATTTTGCCAGGGCCGAGCGGGTGGCCGCGTAGTTCGGCGCCACCATCGGATAGTCGGAGGGCAGGTTCCATTTCTGCCGGTATTGGTCAGGGCTCAGATTGTAATGCGTCCCAATATGACGCTTCAAGGATTTGAACTTCTTCCCGTCTTCCAGGCAGATGATGAAATCCGGTGTCACCGATTTCTTAATCGACACCACGGGCTCCAGTTTGACTGCGGCCGGAGCCACGGGCTTGCCGACCCCTTGCAAAGCGGCATGAGTGTCCCCGATCAGCTTCGACAACTCGCCGACCGGCAGAGGATTGTTCGAAACATAGGCGGAAACGATGTCGGCGGTAATTGCTACGAGATCAGCCTGGTCGTTTTGGTCTGGAGAAACGGTCATCGAGTTTTCCTCTTGTCTAATGGCGCGCGTTGAAATTGATGAGCTGTTTATTGCCAATCAGGCAAATAATTCGTTATTCCGCAACAAACCCTATTCCCCGCAAATATCAAGCCGGCAAGCTTCGCTTTCATCGCCTCCAAACAAGCTTGGACACGCTCGATGTCGACCCTGAAAGCGAGCAGCGGCTTCGGACAGCGCTGCCCTATTCCCGTGCGTACGGCACGCCGAGCATGGCCGGGGCGCTGGCCCGCGAGCGACGGATCATCAGCGCGACGATCGCCGCAACATGGGGCATCATCAACATATATTGGTAGGGAATGGCTATGCCGATGCCTTGGATTTGCAATTGCAGCGCGTCGAGGAAGGAAAACAGGTGATGTCACATAAACAGAGATGGGCTGTCGTTGTGACTTTTGGGAATGATTTCAGGCGATCACGCCGGCAGCAGCTTTCCATTGCGCCATGGCATTCAGGCGGTGAAGATGGATCTGAAAGGCGGAGCGTTTTGAACGGGGCGGGACGAAGAGATTGCGGACTGCAGAGAAGGTCGAGACGAAACTCTGGAGGCTCCCCGGTGATCGAAAGCCTTGCATCATCCGCTCTCGTTTTCGCAGTGGCACATGCGAATTCTCCGCTCTGTTGTTCAAGCCCTTGTGCGACCGGTGCTCGATGTCCATCATGACCTGACGCCGCGCTGCTCCATAGGAGCCGAGCTTGTCGGTGATCATGCGCTTCGGCACTTGGCCCTGCTTCTTCAACAGCCGTGTCAGCAAGCGCTTGGCGGCCTTGGTGTTGCGCCGGGTCTGGACGATCTCGTCGAGCACATAGCCGTCCTGGTTGACTGCCCGCCATAACCAATGCTTCTTGCCGGCGATCGTGATGGCGACTTCGTCGAGGTGCCAGATATCATTTCGACTGGGCTGCTTGCGGCGCAGGCGCCGAGCGTAGTCCAGCCCGAACTTCTTTTCCCACCGACGGATCGTCTCGTAGGAAACGACAATGCCGCGCTCCAGCCGCATTTCTTCGACATGACGCAGGCTCAGCGGAAATCGATAATACAGCCACACCGCGTGGGCGATGATCTCGGGTGGGAACCGATGCCGTTTGTAGCTGATCTGCGAAGTGTTCATCCCCCGCATCTATCGCAGCGATCCCTGACAAGCGGTTACCGTGACAACGCCGCTTCTGCAGGTGTGAAATGCCGGATTGTTTTTTGGGAGGCTGGGGGAAAGATCTTTTGTTGGTGCAACTGAAGCTGCCGTGACAATTCGAGAGAATCCGCGGACAACATCGACGGCAGGTGTTCCTGCCCGCTAGTTTGCATATATGTTTGTAGCATTGCTCGCCTCGAACTACGCAGTTGATGCAGATTTCATTCAAACTGCGCAGTTACAGTATGGTCCGATTCGTAAACATTTTACAAACGTTTAACCATGAGTGGAGTTGACCCGGGAGTTGACCCTCTGACACTGGCAGTTGTCCGCGGACAACCCGCGCGCGCTGCTTCCCTTAGATGTTGGGGTAGCCCAAGAGGCCGGTTATTTGGCGCATGCTGAGCCGCTTGACGGCCGCCCAGAAGTCCTTTGGCAGGTGGTATTGCGCACCGGAGACGCCGACGCCGCCTTCTGTGCCGGCGCCCGCCTTGAGCACGCTCGAGACGCTCGCGCGCACGCAAGCCGGCTGGGCCGGCGCCTGGCGCCAGCGGCTGGCGCTGAAATGCGCCGCCAGCATGCGGCTGGCCGGGCGCTCGGAGGACGAGGCCGCCTTGCGCGACGCATGGCATCTGCGCCAGGCCGGAGCCGATCCGGGCCCCGCCGGCGCCACCTTTGGCGCCTGGCGGCAGTTGGCCCGGGCAGCCGCCCGCCGCCAGCGCCGATCAGCTCGAAAAGATCGTCGACCAGCTGGGTCTCCATTGGGACGTCGAGGCGCTGACCGCGGTTTGTGAACACATCGACGACCTGGCGCGCTCGGGGCGGCCGGCGCCGTTCGCCGCGGCGGCAATCGCCGCTCACGTCGTCGCCATGCAGTCCGACGCCGAGCTTTTTGCCTGGCGGCTCGCCGACCTGGTGCTAGCGCAAAACCTGCGCTGGCCGCGCCCGCTGCCGCTGCTGATGGCACACGTTTTTGGCCCGGCGTTTCGGTCCAAGCCTGGCGGCGGCAAACGGATCCGGCCAGGCGAAAAAGGGTTCGAGCGGGCAGTGTGCCTGGCGCTGGCGCAGGCGGCGGCGGACGCCTGCCGGTTGGCCGCCGAGCTGTCGCGGCGCGCGAAGCGGCTCATCGCCGTCGCACCGAAGCTCAGGGCAAAGGGGGGCGGGCGATGTGATCCAAAGACTGCTCGACGACGGCGCCCTCTCCGGATCGCTGACGACCAAAAGACTGTCGCGGTTTGCGGCGCGGCGCCTGTTCGAGCGGCTGCAAAGCTCGAGGCGCTGCGCGAGCTCACCGGCCGCGCCTCGTTCCGACTGTTTGGACTCTAGCGATGGGCGAAGCCTCCGCCCGCCGCAAGCCGAACGAACAGCCGGCCTTGCTCGACACCGAGCTCGAACATTTACCGGCCGAACTGCGCTGGCGCGAGTGGATGGGCCGCGTCGAAGCGGTTGTCTTTGCGGCCAGCGAACCAGTGCCGCGCGAGGTGCTGGCGCGGGTCGTCGGCAAGAACTGCAATCTTGAGCTGATCATCGACGACATCCGCGCCGAGCTCGCCGGCGCCCCTATGAGCTGGTCTCGGTCGCCGGCGGCTGGCAGCACCGGACCAGAAAGGTTTTTGGCGATGCCATTCACGCAGCCTTCGGCACGGCAGCGGGCGAGGGGGCAAAAGAACTGCCGCAGGCGGAGGCGCTTGTCTTGATGTGCATTGCCTACTTCCAGCCGATCACCCGTGGCGAGCTCTCCAGCTTTTTCGGCAAGGAGGTGTCGCGCGACCTGATCGGCATGCTGCGCGCGCAGGATCTTATCGCTTCGGGTCCGCACTCGCCGCAACCTGGCGCGCCCTATACTTATGTGACGACGAAAACTTTTCTGTCGCAGTTCGGGCTCGACACGCTGCGCCAGCTACCGGATTTCGAGGCGCTCGAGGACGCAGGGCTGCTGTCGAAGGAGAAGCTGCTGGCCGGCGATATTCCAGCCGGGCTGGCGCGCGGGGAGGGCGACGGCTAGGGCGGTGTCGTTGGGGACCAAGCGCCGTGACGGGGGCGTCGTCGCGTTGCGATCCCAGAGATAGTCGATAACTCAGGACCAGGACGACTGGTCGTGCGGCAGCCGTTGATCGGGATCGTGAACCGCGACATGGTCGCCGTCGACAAGATTGGCCGGAAAGATAACCAGATTGGTACCGCCGGCGTGACGCAGCGACGGAAAAAGGATGCCCCGAAGCCCGGCGGTGATGACCAGATCCGCGAGCTTCCACGACGGCGGGATCTTCTTGTCGATGCGAGCGACCTGGCGCCAGGCACAATCCCACTCCTTCCACGGCCCATCCCAGATGTCCGGATCGAACCCCTGCGAAAGGTCGGCCACCTCGGCGAGCGTGATCTTGTAAGCGGCAAGGGTGGCGGGCGGGGTGATGCTGGCACCCTGCTTGTATTCATCAAGCGCCGTCTGGGTCGCACGCGACAGATAAAGTGCTTCGATGCCCGGCCGGTTGAAACGACCGCCGTCCATCGCCGCGCCTGCACCGCTGGTGGGCAGGAAAGCCCATTTGGGAGTCAGATAGTGATGGAAGATTTCGTCTGGACCCATGCGGGTGATCCTCACCCGCGCGCCCCATTCTCGAGATCCCGGATAAAGGCCAGAACCGCCTCGACCTGGCCGTCGGCGACGAGCTCGGCTGCGGTACGATGGCCATAGTCGGCGATCGGTTCATTGCGGTACCAAAAGATCGCCTTGTTGACATCGCCGGTGAGTTCCGTCGCCGCCGAGATCACCTTCACCATCTCGCGCATCCGGCCCTGCAGGCGCTCCGATGAGGGGTTGCGGAGCGTGTTGCGGTGGACACCGGTCAACTGGGCCAAGTTGGCCACCTTCACGCCAAGCGCCTGCGACAGGCGCTTCGGCGAGATATAAGGCGTGCGCGGCTCCTGCAGGCTATCGACAAAGCCTGAAATCACCGTGGAATGTGCGAGCTGTGCGTGGGCCATGACAAATCTCCGACCTCTCATATGCACAATATATGCACATTTCGACGCATAGCAAGTGGACGGAGGCCCTACTCCTTCCACCACACTGCTTGCCCTTCTTCATCCCCGTCGCGGTTGTTAGATAGCGGCGGCAATGCCCTCAATGTCAGCCGTAAGATCAGCTTTGCTGCTTCCCAACAGCAGACCTTGCAGGCAACGACGCTGTAGGTCGAAGTTGCGCCGCATGTCGGCCGTTGAAGTCAGACCTGCCATCCCATACAGCTCGGCGACCGAGGTCGCGGCCGCGCCATATGCCGGCCTTGAAATCGGGATGGACTTGGAGCGCCGGAGCGCCAGAGGTTCATCCATGGTGACCAACAGCGGGGGCTGACCACTCTCGCGGCTCTAGCACGGACCGGTGGGCTTCGACGCCGCGGGCCATCCGAAAAACACGCCTGGAGGATTGGGGGGCAAGGGGCGAGAGATGGGTAAGAGCAGAAATTGCCGCGAGACTCAGACGGCCCCTCGACATCGCTTTAGATATGTCTAATGTTAGGAGCGAGACGCCGGAAGTCTCCGCGCCGCTTTGGGAAGCGTCACCGACACTGCCGCGTAAGACCGAGTGAGGCGCGCAGTGTGATGCTGCCAAGTGTGGGGGCGCGGTCATGGACCGAAAGCTTGCTGCAATTCTTGCTTTGGACGTCGTCGGCTACTCCGCACTGATGGAGCACGACGAACAGGGCACGTTCGAGCGAGTCAAGCCGGTCGCAAGGAATTGTTCGAACCCGAGATCGCGCGCCACCATGGCCACATCTTCAAGCGTCACAAAAATAAGGGCAAACGTGACCAGCGCGCCAGAGACGTACAAGATCGTCCTGACACTACTACCGGAAGATGATGCATACCGGCTTCGTACCGACCGCTCCGACAACCGTCGACGAACGTTTGGAAACAGTCCCGTCACGGTCTCAGACATGCCTAACAAACGGTTATTCGATGTCGACGCAGCTCATTCGCTCATCGCATGAAGCGCGTCGTGCCTGACGATCTCGATGCTGCGCAGATTGAGCAGGCGGATGACGCCCTTGTCCTTCAGCCGGGTGAAAACCCGTGATACGGTCTCGATGGTGAGGCCGAGATAATCGCCGATATCCATGCGCGACATCGGCAGTTCGACCTGCCGCAACCCGCCCTGCCGCTCCGCCATGTCGACCAGGAACGCGGCGACGCGTTCGATGGCATTCTGGCGACCGAGGACCAAAAGATGTTCCTGCGCTCTCGTCAGGCCCTTGAGAGCCAACGGCAGCAGCTGACGGGAGATATCCGCACCATTGGTAAAGCGGAAGACACGGACACTCGTAGCATTGATGGCTTCGGCGAAGAAATGATGGGTGCTGTCGGCTTCGAAGCCGAATGTCTCTCCAGCCAGATGGAAGGCGCTTATCTGCCTGCGACCGTCCGCAAGCAGGCGGTAAACACGGACGGCGCCAAACTCGACCCTGTAGAAGGCTCCGGCCTTTTCACCTTGGGCATAGATTTCCGAACCGGAGGGAAAGAAGCTGACCGGCTGTAGCGGTGTCAGATCGAATGCCGCAGGCAGGCTCGACTGCACGGAGTGTGACGGCAGTGAAATTCTGGAGGTCGATTGGGCGTGCATGGCTGTTTTCCCGGTTGATCCGCGACGCAGCAATCGCGCGAATCCGCGGGTCGCGAAATTCGGTTATGTCCCTACGGGAAACTACCTAGCGCAGAGGCGCTAGCGGTCTGGCCCAGTGCTGCACAGGGCCTGGATCGTCAGGCCGTTGGGAGCAGAGCCGAACGGTTTTCGGGATGTACGATGCACAACCCGGGAGAGGAGGGGGCGCCGGACCGGCTGCGTATCCCACAATTGACAGCATCCAAATACAGCGACCGATGCTGTCACTCAGGGATATTGAGGTAAATCAACCTGCTTCCAAGCGAGACAGGCCAATATTCGTCCGTCCTTTTGTGGAGCTTTTGCAATGAGTCGAATTGGCGGTTTGCTGCTGGCCATGGTCATCGCCATACCAACGGCCGGAGTCGTTTTCTTGCTTTACAAGAACGAGCTTGGCCGCATGCGCGACGCCGCCAGCCGAGGTGGCGTGGTCGCCAACCTCGACATAGGCCCGATCGAATACGCCGACATTGGTGTGGGTACTGCGCTCCTATCGATCCACGGCGCCGGCGGCGGCTTTGACCAAGGGCTTGCCAATGCAGCAGATCTTGTGGGTGAGGGCTTTCGGATCATCGCGCCGTCGCGCTTTGGCTATCTGCGCACCCCCGTTCCGCAGGATACCTCTCCAGCCGCGCAGGCCGATGCGCATGCGGCGTTGCTATCCAAACTGGACGTACCCAAAGCGATGGTCGTCGGTGTTTCGGCAGGCGCGCGTTCTGCGGTCGAGCTCGCACTCCGGCACCCGGACAAGGTCACCGCTCTCATTCTGATCGTCCCAGGTCTTTATTCGCCCACCAATCCGGTCTCGATTGAAGCGAGCCGCGGCAACAAGTTCGCTTTCTGGGTCGTCAATGCGGGCGGCGATTTCGCATGGTGGGCCACGGAGAAGATCGCACCGTCAGTGCTCGTTCGCTTCCTCGGCGTTCCGCCAGCGCTGGTTGCGGCTGCGCCTCGGGCCGAACGGGACCGCGTCATGAGCATCGTCAAGAGCGTTGAGCCGTTGTCGCTGCGCTTCCCTGGAATCAACATCGACAGCACCCCTGCGTTGCATGAACTGCCCTTGGAAGTAATTACTGCGCCGACGCTCATTATTTCTGCGCGCGACGACCTGTTTGACACGCTACCGGCAGCTGAGTTCGCCGCAGCCAAGATCCCGGGTGCCAAACTGGTCGTCTACGACACTGGCGGACATCTTCTGGTTGGACAGCAGCAGGATGTTCGCATGGCAGTTCGCACGTTCCTAGCTGGCGCCGGCCTCATCCCGTCATCCGACGTATCAAGACAGTGATACCACATCCGCTTGGGGCGGTACCGCCTCACAGATCGTTCGTTGCTGTCGCCGATCGAAAGAACAATCGCAGGGGGAGAGGGCAGCGCATGGTGCCGGCGCTCGCCTTCGTAGCCGCTTGCGAACTAAAAGATTGATAATGATCCCAGGACTAACCGTTTCGTAGCCTACGCGCGGCTCCGATTTGTCTTTTGAATTGTCTTTCGGGATCACGCTGGATGTCTACGCGCGCTGGTGTACTCGCCGGATGGCGAAAGACGCAGCCGGTCATTTCGGAAAGACCGGTGCGCAGGCCACGGCCTGAGCCTCGGCCCGTCTCCCTGGCCAGATCAGGCCGAAGCGCTGGTTTGGAATGCTTTTGGCACCTTGGGTGACATTGGGTAAAAACAGCTAGTGGAATGAATGTGACGGTCGAGTCCGAATGTGGATTCCCGTCGGCGGTTTTGCGTGCGAGTCTTGAGGATGCGCACCGGG
>NZ_JAMYUA010000044.1:0-49646 GCF_040322715.1 Mesorhizobium sp. M0106
CCATCAGCCATCGCATCAAGAAATGCGCCTGGAACGACGACTATCTCATCAATGCCATCACTCATATGCGATAGCCCTGCCCTCGAGGGGGGAGATGGCAAGCTTCGCCGCCAGTGCTCTCATCACCGGCCTTAATTCTGTAACAAAAGGAATCTTCTCATGACAGATCTGGCAGACGCCGGGTCCGTGGTGGCGGCGCCACCGGCGGGCAACCTTGCACGGCCACCGGCCAACCGGGACAACGGGTCCGCCCCGCCTGCGGCCACAAGCTGGTTTGACGGTCTTTCCGAAGGCAACCGCAAGCTTGCTGAAACCAAGGGCTGGACCAAGCCTGACAGCCTCGATCGGGTTTTCAACTCCTATGCGGAGCTGGAGCGGCAGCAGGGCGAGAGCCTGCGCGTTCCGGCAGCCGATGCAGCCGCGGAAGACTGGGACAGGTTCCACGCCCGGCTGCCCGAGGCGATGCGTCCGCTGACCTCGCCCGACAAGGTCGAGTACCGGCGCCCCGACGGGCTCCCCGAAAACTTCGCCTATTCGGACGAGCTCGCCAATGCGTCCAAGGCCTGGGCAGTCGAGGCAGGTGCTACCCCGAAGGTCGCACAGGCCTATCACGACCGCTTCGTCGGCTACATGGCCGAGCAGGCCAAGGCACAGCAAATCGCTGTTGCCCGCTCGGTCGAGACGACGCATGACGACCTCGTCAGGGATTGGGGACCGACCGGCAGCGATGGCTTTCGCCAGAAGCTCGAGGTCGCCAACCGGGCGATGAAGAAGCTCGGCCTGGTCAATGCCTACAAGGCGAAGGGCATCCTTCTGCCGGACGGTGCCTTGACCGACCCGCAGATCGCCAAGGCGTTCCACGCCATCGGCGAGGCGATGTTCCGCGAAGACACGATCGACGGCAATGCTGCCTTGAGCGGAGGCAATCCCTTCAAGCGCAATGCCGCCGGCGAGCGCAACCTGACTGGCATCTCAGCCCTGGTCAAAAGCGACCCCGCCCGCGCCCGGCGGCTGGCACGCGAGGCCGGCGAAAATCCCGACCTGTGGATGCCCAACAATCCTCTTTAACCCAAACCTGAAGGAAGACAAAAATGGCAGACGCCTATACCCGTATCGCGGACGCGATCGTTCCGTCCGTCTATGCGCAATACTCGTTCGAGGAGCACGTCCAGTCGCTGGAGATTTACCAGGCCGGGATCCTGTTTTCCGACCCGTCGATCGCCTCGAAGCTCAGCCTGGGCGGACGTTCCGTCGACATGCCCGGCTGGAAGGACCTCGGCAACGATCCGTCCGAGCCGGTCAATGACGACCCGGCCGACTCGATCGAGATGAAGAAGATCGGCGCGCGCCGCGAAGTCGCGGCCCGCAATGTGCGTGCGCAGGCCTGGGGCATCCCGGATCTGACCTCGATCCTTGCCGGCGACGATCCGCAGAAGCTTATCGTGCGCCGCCAGACCGACTACTGGCAGCGCGCCAACAAGCTGACGCTGCTGGGCATATTGAAAGGCGTGCTGGCCGACAACATCGCCAATGACGGCAGTGACCTGGTGCGCGTCACCGGCGCCTCCATCGTCGACACCGACATCATCGAGGCCGCCTACCTGATGGGCGACCGCGCCGACAAGTTCAAGACGATCTGGATGCATTCCAAACAGATGAAGGCGCTGAAGCTCGCCGACCTCATCGACTATGTGCCGTCGTCCGAGCAGGGCGGGCCGCTGATCCTGTAACGCGCAAGATCGGATGGCATCTGGCGGCTAGTGCCGGGAAAAGGTGGGAATTGCCGGTAACAGCTGCGAGAAGCCCGGAAAACAAGGCGTTCAGCGATAATCGGCGGGCCGGATAGAGCCAGGACGCCAGAAAGCGGCCGCGCAACTTCACTTGGCACCAAACGGCCGCCGTAGTGAGCGGGCGCAAGATCAGATGGCACTAAGAACGGGCATCATTACCCGATCTTTCAACCGCCCTTCGCCTTCGCATATGCGCTCTGTCCCGAAGGTGGGTTGCTGTCTGGCGTGTATGTGAGGCCGACCGCCTTCCCGCCGCACTTGGCGCATTTCAGCTTCGGCGCGAGATCATCCGTCATGGCCGGCGCATCCGGGCCGAACCGGTCGCGAAGTTTTCCAAGGTCAAGAACCTGGTTGTGGTGGCAAGATGTGCGGTGGCAGTAGGCCGTCACCGTCATCCGGGCGTCGATTAAGGCTTGAAACGTCCACGCCATCTGGCAGCCGTCAGTTGAGCGCGGCTCGAGGCCGATATCCCTGCAGGGCAGCGCCAATGGCCAGCATTACGGCTTCGCCGGGGTGGTCGAGCATGCGAAGCGTGTCGGGATTGTCGCCGGGAACGCCTCGGATCGGCAGAACTTGATACTCGCCGTCGAAGGGCGGTGCATCGCCGTTGGCGTAGAACTCCAGGCCGGGGAAGCTGCCCTGAAGGAAAGCCTCGACTTCGCGCAACGCCGGTTCGGACCGGAAATCGGCGCCAGACGGTGCCAAGACCACGAAACTGCTGGCCTCGTCGTCGGACGAGCCTGAAATATCGATCGCGAAATGCATAGAAGCCTCCACCCGGATGTTCCTATTCTGTTCACAAGCCCGCAGGAGTCAAGCGCGCTTAGATCGATCCCCCTGCCCATCGCACGCGGCCACCGATGATCAGCTCCGGCTGCTCGGCCAACGGCACCTCCTCGGTCTCGTAGCGCGGGTTGTCGCTTTTCAGCAGCAACAACCCATTGCGCAGCATTTGCAAGCGTTTGAGCCTCACCAGGCCGCCGTAGACCAGCACGTAGATTGCCTCGTCGATGAACTCGCGGATTGAAACGTCGACGATCATCAGATCACCGTCGTTGATCGTTTCTCGCATCGAATCGCCCTTGGCGACCATCAACCGGGCGAATTTGGGGCTGACCCCAATGCGGCGCAGCCATTCCTCCCGAAAAGCGAAGATATCCGGCTCGCTCTCCTCGTAGAGATCGAGAGTGCCGGCACCGGCGCTTGGCCGGATTTCGATCTTCGGTACCGGGACAAAGCCAAGGGGCAGTCCGGTCTCCTGGAACGCCACGTATTGCGGCGGCTGGTCGCCGGAGCGCATCGGGCCTTTCTCTGCAGCAAGCCAATCCAAGCTTACGTTCAGCGCGCTGGCCAGCTCCGCCGCCTTATCGACCAAGGGGATGGTGCCTTGCAGGTACTTCCTAATGGTCGAATCACCAATCCCCGAGCGCTTGGCAAAAGTGCCCGGCTTTTCGCCGTCCAGTGCGATTTCCAATCGCTGAGCGAAGGTCGTCTCTGGCATTTCCGAACTCTGACCGCGCGTCAGAGTTTGCATTTGCGCGGCGGCATCAAAAATAACCATGCAAAAACAAACCCTTACCCGGTTTTCGCACTCCTAGGCGATTTTATGAACTCTGACGCGACGAAAATCGCGCTCCTAGCTTGTAAAAATCGCCTAGTAGTGCGACATTAGTCGCGACTAGTGTTGTTTCCAATCTTAACCATCCGCCCTCTGCAAAGGCCGGACGATCGGTGGAGCCGCCATGAACACGCCTCAGGTGTGGGACCGTCACGCCATCAATGCCGAACTTCGGCGTCGTGGCATGACCCTGACGGGGATCGCCAAAAACGCTGGCCTTTATTCCAGCGCCTGCAGGCAAGGGATTATCGGCCTGAGCCGCCCAGGTGCGGAAGCAATCGCCGCCGCCCTGGATATCCCCTTTCGAACCCTGTTCCCGACTCTCTACACCAGAGGCCGTCATGACGAGGTGGACACTACCAGCACCGCCCGTCGCAGCGGAAGTGCAAAAGTTGCACTCATTTTAGACGCCACGTCCGGCGCGCCCTGAGGCCGCTGTCTAACGCGATCGCATTCGCGGACAGCCGAAAGCCAATCAGGGACCTGCCGACGTGACACCGACCAAAATCAAGATTGCCGACATCAGGGTGCCTGCGAACCGGCGCCGGCTCGATCCCGCATGGGTCGCGACGCTCATGGCAGACATGCAGACTGGAAACGGCCACATGGTGCCGATCGAGGTCATGCCCGAGAGGACCGAGGGATATCAGTACCGGTTGATCTTTGGTGGCCATCGTCTCGAAGCCGTTCGCCTCCTCGGGCGTACTGAGATCGACGCTTTCGTCAAAGACCCCAAAGAGGTCGCCACCGAAGCGCAGATCCGCAAGCGCGAGATCGCTGAGAACTTAATCCGGCGCCAGCTCTCTGTCCTCGATCGTTCGAAGGACATCGCCGATTGGCGCGACATCTACGACGCAGAGCACGGCACCGGGAAAACCGGCCGCAAGCGCAAGCCTCGCGACGAGGCCGAAGACGACGAGTTGAGTGCAAAGTTTGCACTCAATTTCTCCGAGGCGGCGCAGGCGGTACTCGGCATTTCGCGCCGCAGCGTGTTCCATGCGCTCAAGATCGCCACGATCCCTGAACCGATCCGGCAGAGCATCTCGCTTCACGCGGTAGCCAACAGCCAAACGGACCTTCTGCTGCTCGCCGCCGAGCCTGCAGACCGTCAGGCCGCCATTGCCAAGCTTCTGCTCGCCGAGCCTTCCGAAGTCTCGACTGTCGCAGACGCAATCGCGCTGCTCGACGAGGTGCCCGCACCGTCAAGGGAGCCGCGTTGGCAGAAGCTGGCCGCCGACTTCTCCAAGATGAAGGCAAGCGAGCAGGACCGCTTCTTCGAGCTACACCAGGCCGCCATCGAACGGTGGCTGAAAGGCCGGCAGTCCTGATGGCCAGAACCCGCCGCGACCATCCGACACTGGACCTGTTCCGCGACTATCAGCCGGCCCCCGTGGTCGAGCGTTTTGACGCGGACGCGGTGCAGGCTTGGTCGCTGGCGGGCCGGTTGTCCAAAGCGGTGAGCCTCACCCTCAACGAAGCGAAAATGAGCCGCGCAGAAATCGCGAAGGCCATGTCCGAACACCTGAAAGACGAGGTGTCGAAGGCGACCCTCGACGCCTACGCCAGCCAGGCCAAGGAACAGCATTCGATCTCGGCCCTGCGGCTCGCCGCACTGGCCTCGGTCACCAGCGACGTGCGGGCGCTCAACACCCTTCTGGAAGATGCCGGGATGATCGTCGTCCCCAAAAAATTCGAGGCGCTGATCATGCGGGAAATGGCCGACGAGGCCATCGAGCGGGCGACCCGAGACAGGCAGGCGTTCGACGCACAGTGGAAAGCAAAACGATGAAAGGCTTTCACATGAAACGCGCACTTCTTGACCTGGCGCAGGACGTCGCCGGGTTTCTCGCCATCGCCGCTTTTCTGGCTTTCGCGATCTACGGCACGGCCGGCCTGACGCTCGCCCAGGGTGCCGGCCAATGAACGTGTTCCTGGTCATCGGCATCAGTGCCGCGATCGTCTATGCCGCGATCCTCTACGGCGTCCACCGCCTCTACACGGCCGAGTATCAACGCCGCGCCGCCATCGGCGCTGCCTTCCGCAACCGGGTGCGCAAGCACGTCATCCGCGAAGGCTTCTGGTCATGACACCGCATCGCTGCGCCATGCCTGAGTGCCCCGACGACGCAACCGGCATCTTCTGCCCCGACCATTACTGCGCGCTGCCGCCAAAGCAGGCGCAATGGCTGGTTCGTTGGCAGATCAAGATGATGCGGTGTGAGGACGCCGACACCAAGCAGCACATGCGCGAACAGCTGCACGGCTACACGCAGGAGGCCGTGCGAACTCTTCAGAATTCCGGGGCGAAGTCCTCCCAAGCCGCCCCGGACAGCGCCCGCCATCAAAGCCCCACTGCGGTGGCGGGCGCTAACCTACAGGCGCAGCCATGATCGAAGCTCGTCTCGACCTTCTCGAAAGGTTCCGCCCCGATATCATCAGCAACCTCGTCCTGTTGTGGTGGGACGATGATCTCTGCTTGCCGACAGACTTCTTTTTGGCGGTGGCCCACGCGCCATCGGTCACCAAAGATGGGCTCAAGGCTGGCTTACTTAGCGGGCGGTTGAAGTACCGCTCGGGCGGTCTGGTCGGCCGCCTGGAGCTGACCGCCGAAGGCCGCTACCTCGTCCGCCGGATGCTTCGGCGCATGCGCGTTGCCAGCTCGCCAGAGGTGGCCGCGTGAAGGACTGGCTGACCGCCCGCGAGATCGCCGCCGAGGCCTTGCCGGATATGCCGGGCACCGAAAGCGCAGTCATTCGACTGGCGAAGCGCGAGCGGTGGGACGAGCGCAGCACACAGGCGCGCCAGCGTGCCGGCCGAGGCGGCCCGACCGAATACCACGTCTCACTTTTCCCGGTGCTCGCCCAGGTCACCTATCAGCAGCGCAACATCGTCATCGAGCTGCCAGTTAAGCCGGCCAAGACAGCGCCGGACACCGGCCTGACGGCACGTGCGCAAATTGAACGTGACGCCCGGCTGGCCGTCGTCGCCGCCTTCGAGAAATTCAGCCGAGGCTTGAAGCTCGGCTACACCACGCGCGTCCAGGTGTTCACCGACAAGTTCAACGCCGGCTCGCTCAACATCGACGCTTGGGTGCGCGAGATCGTGCCGAGCCTATCAAAGCGCTCGCTGGCACGGTGGCAATCGCAGAAGCGTGACGGCAGGGTCAACGCCCTCGGCCACGATCCCGCCCAGGCGCGCAAGGGGACAGGCGTCCTCGAAACCGCAAACGGCGGTGCGGTCAGCGCGTTCATGCTGGCCTTGATCGCGCACCAGCCGCACCTTTCTGGCCACCACGTTCGCACCCTCTGCCGGTCGGAGTTCGGCGACGCATTGAAGGTGGTTTCAAAGGGCGTTGAAACCACAATTCCAATGCCACCGGTGCGCACCTTCCAGCACGCGTTGAAGGGGCTGAAGGAAAGCCACAAGGTCGAGCTGATCAAGCTCACCAATCCCGACCGCTACCGCTCGCATCTGGCGCCGGCCGGCGTCGGCATGCTTCGCCACATTACCGAACCGAACCAGCTCTGGCAGATAGACGCCTCGCCTGTCGACGCGCTCTGCACGGATGGCCGGCATTCGGTCTACGCCTGCATCGACATTGCCACTCGCCGGAGCGTCTGGCTGCTGTCGCGCACCCCGCGCGCATCGGCCGTCGCGCTGCTCATCCGCAAAGCTATCCTGGCGTGGGGCGTACCCGATGTCGTCAAGACCGACAACGGCTCCGACTTCGTCGCCCAGGACACGCAACGCCTGTTTGCCTCGCTCGGCATCGAAGCAGAAACGTCAGACGCCTATTCGCCCGAGCAAAAGGGCCATGTCGAACGCGTCATCAAGACGTTCCAGCATGATGTCGGGCCGCTGCTGCCCGGCTTCGTCGGCCACTCGGTCACCGACCGCAAGGCTATCGAAAGCCGCAAGAGTTTTGCCCAGCGCCTTGGCGAGAGCGACACCGAAGTGTTCGGCGTAACGCTGACCGGTCCGCAGCTGCAGCAGCACATCGACGATTGGGCGGCAACGGTCTACCAGCACCGGCCGCATGCAGGCCTGAAGAACGCCACGCCCTTCGCCACAGCGCTTGCGTCCACCAAGGAACAGCGCAAGGTCGACGAACGCGCCCTGGACTTGTTGCTGATGCCGGTCGCCGGGTCGGACGGGCAGCGCACCGTGACCAAACTCGGCATCCGCATCGACGGCAACCACTACATGACGCCGACGATCATGCCGGGCACGGCTGTCTTCGTTCGGATGGACCCGAGCGACGCAGGCCGCGCCTACGCCTTCGCCCAGGATGGCGCCGAGTTCCTTGGCGATGCCATCTGCCCCGAACTGTCAGGCATCCATCCCGAGACCCTGGTGCGCGCCGCCAAGGAAATCCGAAGCGAGCTGGTCGGCGATCTGACACGCGATCTGAAGGCGAATGTCAAAAAGCTCGCCAAGGGATCGCCGCTGATCGAGCGCGCCCTGGAAGTCGCCCGCCGCGACGCGCCCAACGTAATCCCGCTGCCGAAGCGCGACCAGGTGCATTCGACGCCGCAGATCGCTGCGGCGATCGAGGCGCTCGGCGAGCGGCTCAATCCGAGCCAGCCGCTCGACCAGCGCGCCGCCGCCGCCCATCGCCGGCTGATCGATGAAATGCAGGCCGAAGACGAGCAGCGGCTGGTTGCCGAGACCGACGCCATCGTGCGGCGCCGGCAGGCGGAGATCGAGGCGGCACGCACCGCGCACCTGCCCAAAGACGCCAACGTCGTAGCCCTGCCGGAAGGCCCCAAGGAGCGCTACCGGCGCGCCCTCGGTTTCCGCCAGCAGCTCGACGCCAACACGCTGCCGGCCGCCGACGCGGTTTGGCTCGGCGGCTACGAGCAGTCGGCCGAGTTCAAGGCCCACCAGTCGATGCATGAAGATTTCGGTGAAGCGTACCTGTCCTGAGTAACGGAAAAACCGGTCTGCAAACCGGGCTCTCCGCAAGAACAGCCGCCAAAGCGGCACAGCACAACGAGGAAGAAGATGAACCAACCCACGAAAGTCAATCGGCCGGCGCCGCTGAAGAATGTTTCAGCCTTCGCCACGCTGCTCGAAACGATGGTCGAGCGTGACCCGAAACTGCCCGGCCTTGCCGCGTTCTTTAGCCCGTCCGGTTATGGCAAGACGGAGTCGGCGATCTATGGCGCCAACAAGTACCGCGCCGCCTATATTGAGTGCGGCCAGTTCACCACCGCGCGCTCGCTGCTGAGTGACATCCTCAAGGAATTGGGCGAACCGAACCCGCGCGGCTCTGTCGAGGAGCTGAAGAACAAGGTCATCATGCTGATGGTCTTTGATCCGCGTAAGCCGCTGATCATCGACGAAGCGCATTTCATCGCCCACAAGCGGTTTGTAGACCTGTTGCGAGAGGTCTCGGACAAGTCGGGCGCTTCGGTCATCATGATCGGTGAGGAAGGCCTGCCCACGCTTCTGGAACGCTTCGAGCGCGTCCATAACCGGGTTCTTGAGTGGCTGCCGGCGTTGCCCTGCGATGCCGAAGACTTCGCCCTGCTTGCCGCAAACCGTTGCGGCGGTGTTCGCGTTGCTCCTGATCTGGCTGGTGCGATCCTCGACAAGACCAAGGGCAACACCAGGCGCATCGTCATCAACCTGGCTACCGTCAGCAAGGTCGCCCAGCTGACCGGGGCGAACGTGATCGACCTTGCGACCTTCGGCGGCATCGGCGCGATCAACGCGTCCCCGAAATTCAGCGCCAGGAAGTCGGCGTGATGGGACGGTCGATCATCGACATGGTGCAGATCAGCATCGCCGTCCCGCGTGGCGAGGCCGGCTTCTGGTCGATCATCCTGGAACTCGATCGCGACGGTCCCTGGACGGTGCGCCAGATCTGCCAGCGAACGAACGTCAAGACACAGTCGGTCGGCACGTTCGTCCGGAAACTGCGGCTGGCCGGCATCGCCAATGTCATCGAGACGAAACCTTCCGACAACGGAAGCGGCAGCGCCTGCCTCCCGGCTACAGTGGTCTACCGTTTGGCCAAACGGCCCTTGTTGGCGCCTCGACTGACACTGGCCGGCAAGATCCGGCCGGAGATGGCTATCGATCGGATCTGGCGAGCCATCAAAATGTCCAAGGCGTTCAGCCTTGACGACATTGAGCAGGGTTGTCCCGACGTTCCCGCCAACACAGTCGCGGCTTATCTCCGCGCACTGCGACGAGCCGGCGTCATTGTCGGAACGCCCACGAGCTATCGGCTTGCACGCAATCTCGGTCTGCAGGCGCCGAAAGTGATCTCCAGCAAGGTTCTGTTCGATCCGAACAGCAAGACCGTCATCGGCCAGCCCGTCGCAACCGAGGTGCAGCCATGAACCGGGGACCGGTCAAGAATAGCCGGCCGGACGGCAAGTCGTTTGTCGAAAAGGCGATCGACGCCCATGGCTCTCCGTTGCCGGACTGGCTGGACGAGTTGGCGCGGCTTGCCGATGCCAGTGATCTCGGCGTTGCCGGCCAGCGCATCGGCTACAGCCGCTCGGCAGTCTCGACCATCATTAGCGGCAAGTATCTAGGCGATGTCGCCCGCGTCGAGCAGATGGTGCGCGGCGCATTGATGGCGGCAACCGTCGAATGCCCGGTGCTCGGCGAGATCGGCCGCGACCGCTGCCTCACCGAACAGAAGGAGCCGTTCCGGGCCACATCGCGGCACCGCGCCCAGCTTTTCCACGCCTGCAAAACCTGCCCCCAAAGGAGAAAATAGCCATGGGCGAAAGAATGTCTTTGGCGCTCTCGGACGGCCTGTCCGAACTGCGCGACCTGATTTCCGACTACCAGCACGAGCCCCGCATCCTCGATCCCGAAGACGCCCGTGTCCTCTGCGAGTGCATCAAGGAACTTCGCGGCAAGGCCCGCGACATTGAGAACCGGTTGAGCTGCAAGGTCTGGAATGACCAGGCGCAGGCAGAGCGCGAGGCCGAGGCCGACCGCATCGCCGAAGCGGCGTGTCGGCCGGGGTCGAATGTGCGGCTGTTTCCCGTCATTCCGCGGCCGTTTTCGGACGGCCGGCCGGGAGGTGCCGCATGAGCAGCCTTCAGGAAGCCGAAGCCCGTGCGGCGAAGATCGTCAAGCAGCTGCTGCCGGTTCTCACGGCAGAGCTGATCAAGAAGCCGGAACCCCGCCCGCTATCGTCCCAGGAGCAGGCGATCATGATCGCCTGCGGCGAAGTCGGGCGCGCGATCGATCGCTACGACACAACCAAATACTCGAACACCGCAGCCGAGCGCCGGGCGCGAGCCACACTTGAAACCGCCGCCCGCAACTTGCGCAAGCTGATCGACCTGCGGGAGGGCAAGCATGGCCGCAAGTGAGGCGCTTTTAGCCGCGGTTGCCAAGCTCGACATGATCGACCTCTGCGGCCGCATCGTCGCCGATCCCGAGCGCAACGCGCCGAGAGCCACCACGGCGGAGGTGCTCGCTTTGGCAATGGCCACCGAAGGGCTGTGGGCGATTGCCCTTGAGGCGAGCCTGCTGGTCTCGGCGCTTGAACGAACGATGCCGTGGGCCGCCGAGGCCGACGCCGAACACATTGAACATGTTGTCCTGCAGATGGCCGCCGTGCGCGACCTGCTGGCCTTCATGCACCCAATCCCAAGCCAACAGGAGAATGATCATGCAAGCAGCAACTGAAGCCCGCGCCACCGGCAAAGTCCTCGTTGGTGAGAAAGCCTACATGCCCGACGCCAAAGGCAACCTCGTGCCGGTCGAAATGATCAAGCCGTCCGAGATGCTTGAGGACGAGACGGTCCGCACCATTCTCGGCTACGCCACCGATCTTTCCGCGCAGATCGGCCGCTTCAAGGAACACACCTTTAACGACCTCGGCGCGTTCGAGGCGCTGCTTGCCCAAGAATACGGTGCGACCAAAGGTGGCGCCAAGGGCAACAAGACTTTCATGACCTTCGACGGCATGAAGATGGTCAAGGTGCAGGTCGCCGACACGATCGACTTCGGCGCCCAGCTGCAGATCGCCAAGAGCTTGATCGACGAGTGCCTGACGGAATGGTCAGCCGACAGCCGCCCGGAGATCCGCGCGATCGTGACGCGAGCTTTCAACACGGACAAGGAAGGCCAGATCAACCGCGCCGCGATCTTCATGCTGCTGCGCCTGGATATCGGCGACGAGCGCTGGCAGCGCGCCATGGCGGCTATCCGCGACGCCATGCGCGTGGTCGGCTCGAAGATCTACGTCCGCTGCTACGAGCGCGACCGTCTCGATGCCGAATGGCGGGCGGTCACCATCGATCTGGCGAAGGCGTGACGCGGATGGAACTAGCTCGCCCCGTAGGTTGCTCCAAGCCCCGCCAGCTGGCCAGAAAAAGTATCGAGAAGTGTCCGGAGGTCGCGAAAGACATCGACAGTACCCGAATGCCGCTTTTTGGCGTTTTCTTCGTTACCGAGACTTCCCGAAACGTCGAGGTACTGAAGCGCTTTCCGAAGCTCAACATTGCAGACGGCAATGTTCTCGAACGTTGTGGCCATCGGAGGATCGAACAAGTCTTTGGCCTCGGCTATCAGGCGATGATTGATCGACCGTTCCACTTCCCCTACCCAAGCCGACACATCTGTGTAAAGGGCCCTGTTGATGGCCCTCACGTCATTAAGCTCCGTGGCCGTGTTGTCCGCCATTTCCGGCAGCAGATACGAAAGATCGAAAAGAACGCTGGCGTAACTGGCGGCCCTCTGCGCTCGCAGACGCTCTGCTCTCAACTCGAGTTTTCGAAGGTCGGCATGACGGGTCTGCTGGCGCGAATCGGTCCAGACCATAGCCAAGATCGTCAACACTGCAGCGACGATAGCAAGAATGCCCGTGATCAGCGTCTGCCATTTTTCCAGAAAGGTTTCGATCCCCGGGAAATCTGTCAGCGCCAACCCAATGAAAATCCCAAAAAGGGAAGCGACAACGTTGCTGCCTCCGACCAGCCACCTATCAGCGTTCATTCTTCGCCCCCCAAAACGAGGTTGATCCTAGCGACATCGGCTACGCCCGCAAGCGCCGATAGGTCACTGCCGTGAACGCGCTCGCCGCCATCCACGTCGCTAACAAGCAGCTCGGCCTCGACGAGGACACTGCGCGGGATCTGTATGAGCGCGTCACTGGCAAGCGCAGCCTTCGCCAGATGAACGACCGCGAGCATCAGCGCGTCATTCAGGAGCAGCGTCGACAGGGCTTCAAGGTCGCTGAAAAGGGCCTTCAAGGGCCATTCGCCAAGAAGCTTCAGGCGCTCTGGATCGCCGCCTGGAACCTCGGCATCGTCCGCGATCGGCGTGATGCCGCCATGCTGTCGTTCGTCAAGCGGCAGACCGGGATCGAGCACACAAGGTTTCTGCTCGATGCCGAAGACTCCGCCAAGGCGATCGACGCGCTCAAAGCATGGATGACGCGGGAGGCCGGCGTCGACTGGAGCCTGTCCGTCAGCATGCCGGAATGGCTGCGGCTCCCTGGTGCAAAGATTGCACTGGCGCAGTGGCAGTTGCTGTCGGTGGCGAAGGCCGTCGATCCCCAGGGCTTTCGCCAGTTTGTTTGGGACACCGCAAAGCCGCTCGACCAGATGACCGACCGCGACTGGCCCGCCGTCATGAACGCGCTCGGGGAGCAGGTCAGGAAGGGAAGCCATCATGAGCAGGCGTAGACGGTTCACCAGTCGGGTAAAGATCGACTTCGCCAAGATCGATGCGTTCGCGGCCTCTGAGCTGGCCAGCAATGCCCTTGCGGCGGCCAAGGGCTGCGACTGGACGCTGACCAAGCATTCGGCCCTCTATCGCTGCCGCAACGGCCTCTACACGCTCTGCCTGATCTGGCACGGGCCGAACCGCGAGACGCTGACCGCCACCATGCGCAATCTGCGGCTGGAGCTGGCGTGAGCGAGGAACTGCGATCCGCCGAGCTGCTAGACCTGCTGGGCCCGGCAGACTTCGTGCGCCTCGCCGAAACCTACGGCGGCCGCCGGCTTTACGTGCCGGCGTCCGGTGACGACACTGCCCTTGCCAGGAGCCTGGGCGTCACAGCCGCCAAGAAGCTGGCTCGTCGCTACTCCGGCTCTTATATCCGCGTGCCTCTTGCCCGCGAGCTTCGCGCACGGCAGTATCGCGCCAACGGGGCCTCGAACGGCGAGATCGCCGGCCGGCTCGGCATCACCGAGACCGGCGTCGATAAGCTCTTCCAGCGCATGCCGGACAAGCCCGTCAAGGGCAGTCGCGACCCCCGCCAGGCCGACCTATTTTCCAGCAACTGACAGAGCGCCCGCCTAAGCGGGCATGATTGCCGCCTGCCGCCAAAGGCATGGTGTTGCGAAATGGCCGGGACCTCTTCCGGCCGATTTCACAGGCGGCACCGATGACAATTCCGAGCGGCTGGTTACCGAACGCGACCATCCAGCGGGTCATCCTTCACTGGACGGCCGGCGGCCACAAGGCGACGGACTTCGACCGGCAGCATTACCATTTGCTGATCGAGGATGACGGGAAGCTGATCCGTGGCCTGCCGTCGATCGACCTCAATTCGCTGCCGAAAGCCAAGGCAGGCTATGCCGCGCACACGCTGAACTGCAACACCGGCTCGATCGGCGTCTCGATGTGCGCCATGGCCGGGGCGATCGAGCGGCCATTCAAACCGGGCTGGCAGCCGCTGACGAAGACGCAATGGGACGCGGCCTCGACGATCGTTGCCGAGCTTTGCCGCCGCTACACGATCCCGGTAGGGCCAAAGACCGTGCTTTCGCATGCCGAGGTGCAGGCCAATCTCGGCATCCAGCAGCGCGGCAAATGGGACATCGCCAGGCTGCCGTTCGACCCCGACTTCGACAACGCGCGCGAGTGCGGCGACCGCTTCCGAGCCGAGGTGAAGGCGAAACTCTGATGCCGCTTGTCCAGAAGAGCCGCCGTTTCTCGAAAGGCCTGGTCATCGTCAATTGCGCCCTGGCCTGGACGGCGGTGTTCGCCTCGATCGTCTATGCGCAGGCCGCCTATGTCGCTGCGACGGCGATCGGCCTGATCCTGGCGGTGAGCGGCGCCTACATGGGCATCGGCCACATGGACCTGAGGCAGATGGTGCGCGCGATGCTGGTGGGGCAACCCGCGCCGCCCCTGGCTGTGACCGATGGCGGCGAGCCCGACGAACCCTCGACCTATGGTGGCGGGCAATGACCGGCGTGGCCATCGGCCTGTTTTTAAAAAAATGGGTGCTGCCCGTTCTGACGTTCGGCCTCACCTTGCCAGTTTGGTTCTTCCTCGCCGTCGGCATCTGGCTGTGGTGGGACAAGACCTCGGCCGTGCGCCTGGCGATCGACAAGGCGGTGACGGAACTTGTCGCCGGTGCCCAGATCGAAGCCCTCAATGCCGAGCTGGTCGAACAGCGCCGGCTGCGCGCCTGGAGCGACGGCAAGGCCGAAGAAGCCGGCAAGATCGCGAATGATGAACGGGTCGCTCGCCTCCACCTCGAAACCACGCTCACACTTACTGACGCCGACAAAAGGAAAGCGGAAGATGAACTCGCCGTGCTTCAAGCCCGTGCTGATGGCCTTGTTGATCAGCAGCTGCTTGACAGCCTGCACAACCGATAAGGCCGCCCTGGGCAAAGCCTACGCCGACAAGGCCAAGGCCGGCCTCGTCGAGGAGGCTTTGACGGCGGCCAGTCGCGCTGTCTCTGACGCACGGCGCATGCCCGACTACCCCCCGGAATGCCGCCGCCATCACCGCAGCGGCGTGAAGCTCGGCGACAAGCTCGGCGTTGCGAACAAGAAGGCCGATATCGCCCTGGGCAATGCGAACAGCCAGATCGACGCCTGCGCTGGCTGGTACGACGGGACCAAAGCCGCGAGGGAGCCGAAATGACTGCAGGCAATGCAGCCATCGATCTGGCCGAACGTCGCGTCGAGCAGGAATGCGCCGCCGGCGTCGCTCGCATCCAGGCGGCGATCCGAGGGCAATACCAAGCCGTCGAAGTCACCGCATCGCCGTTCTGTGAATGCGGTGAGCGTATTCCCGATGCACGCCGCCAGGCCATCCCGAATTGCACCAGGTGCGTCGACTGCGAAACTTTCATCGAACGACAGAGCCGGAGACGAGCGTGATGGATTTGAACCTTCTCATGCCCTGGCTCGGTGCCGCAGCGCTTATCCTGTCGCTCGGCAACACGATTAACGGGTTCTTCACCTCCGGGGCAAAAAAAACTGCCGCCGACCTGGTGACCACAAGATCGGACCTGACAGGCCTGATCGCCACGCTCACCAAGCTAGTCGAGGATCAGGATCGGCGTGTCCAGGCGATCGAAATTGAAATGAAGCACCTGCCCGACGCCAAGGCCTTTGTCGACCTGCGGCTCTCTATATCGGAGATGTCAGGGAAGATGGGCCGCATGGAGGAGAACCAGATCGGGGTTTCGCGCACCGTGCTTCGCATTGACAACTTCCTGATGCAGCAGGGCGCGAAAGCATCATGACGAACCAGTTCGACGAATATCTGACCGCCGATGCCCGCCTGGTCATCCTGCGCGAGCTGAACCAGCAGACGGACGGTCGCCTCAACGAGGTGCTGCTGACGAAGGCGCTCGACGCCTTCGGTCACAATCGCTCGCGCGAATGGGTCCGCACCCAGCTGCGCAAACTCGCCGAGCTGGGCGCGGTAAAGGTGACCGAAATCGGCAGCGTCATGGTTGCCGCCGTCACCCGCAGCGGCGTCGACCACGTTGAACGGCGGTCCATCATCGAAGGCGTGGCGCGTCCCTCGCCGGAGGCCTGAGATGGCGCGCAAAGGCCGTGGGCAACTTTCGCTGATCGAGCGCCTGCCCGAAGAGTGCGGCCCGATCATCAGCTGGGCGGCGACCGCGCTGCAGGATCGCGACCGGACCCAGACCGCGATCTACGAAGAATTCTTCCTGAAGATGCAGGCTCTCCAGGCCGAGCACAAAGGCGAGCTGGAATTCGTCATCCCGTCCTTTTCGGCGTTCAACCGCTTCTCCATCAAGCTGGCGATGATGACGCGGCGGCTGGAAGACACCAGGGAGATCGCCGCCACCATCTCCAAGCGGTTCGACGCCCAGAGTTCCGATGATCTAACGCTGATCGCGGCCGAGGCGATCAAGACGCTGGTGTTCGAGCTGCTGACCGATGCCGGCGAAAGCGGCCTCGCGCCGATCGGCGCCATGCAGCTGGCCACGGCGCTGAAGATGGCGGCCCAGGCACAAAGTGTTTCCAGCGATCGCCGCACCAAGGTGGCCAAGGAATTCAAGGCCGATGTTGAGAAGGCCGTCGACACGGTAGCCAAGGCCAAGGGCATGTCGGCTGACACCGCCGAGGCGATCAAAGCGCAGATCCTGGGAGTGCGAGCTTCATGAGGTTAAGCTCGTTTCTTTCGCTCGTCCCCGATTACCGATCTTACTCGGTCGAGCGCGCTCTCGCGAATCGGTGCCGGCGCATCGTTATAGCGGCGGTCGAGAAAAAGCGCGGTGCCCCAGAGTTCATTCTCAAACTTGGTCGTGCCTCTGTCCAAGGCCTTGCTGACCATCGCGCGAGCCATTCCCTCATCATCGAGTTCCTCATCCAAGTCCACCTCTGGTGGCAATCTGCCCTTCACCTGAAGTGCAAATATGAACAGCGCCCAACCTTCAGCCTCCCTGATGATTGGATCGATATTTGTGTGCGTCATCTAGTTTCCTCCCGCTGGCGGCAACTATGACAGGCCCGATCTCAAAAGACGAATGGGAAAAAGTTCGCCGCGAGAGCATGGCGAACCTCGACCATGTGATCGAAAGCGTCGGCTTGCCGAAGGTGCTGCTCGGCTATCAGGGCCGCACGGTCTCGCTACTCGAAAGCACCGCCGTAAGGGTGCTGTTTATCGAGAAGAGCCGGCGCATCGGCGAGACCTGGGCACTGGCCTCCTATGCCGTGCTGCGCGCCGGCCGGGCCAAGGACGCCGGCGGCATGGACGCTATGTACATTTCTTACTCGCAGGAGATGACACGCGAGTTCATCGACGCCTGTGCCATGTGGGCTCGGGCGTTCGCGCAGGCGGCAATCGCGCAGGAAGAGTTCCTGTTCGACGACACGGACCCGGCCCATCCCGACGAGACCCGGCAAATCAAGGCCTTCCGTATCCAGTTCGCGTCGGGCTTCGAGATCCTGGCATTGTCCTCGGCGCCGCGCACCCTTCGCGGCAAGCAGGGCCTGGTCATCATCGACGAGGCGGCGTTCGTCGACAGCCTGAAGGAGTTGCTGAAGGCGGCACTGGCCAACCTTATGTGGGGCGGCCAGGTCGTGGTCTGTTCGACCCATAACGGCGCCGACAACGAATTCAACGTCCAGGTCCAAGACATCGTCGGCGGCCGGTCAAAGTACAGCCATCTCAAAATCGACTTCGACCAGGCGCTGCTGGAAGGGCTTTACGAGCGCATCTGCCTGGTCACCAGTCGCGAGTGGTCGCCCGAGGCCGAAGCGCAGTGGCGCCAGGACATCATCGACTTCTACGGCGACGGTGCTGACGAGGAGCTGTTCTGCATACCGTCCATGGGCTCCGGCGCCTGGCTGACCAGCCCGTTGATCGAAGCGCGCATGACACTGACGCCGGAAGAGGCACCGGTCATCCGCATCGATCTGCCGCTCGACTTCCTGCACCGGCCCGAGCTGGAGCGCCGGCACCTCATGGCGCCGCATCTGGTTGCCATCAAGGAAGCGCTCGATGGCCTGGATGAAAACCGCCAGCACGCGTTCGGCTACGATCCGGCCCGAAAGGCCGACCCGGCAATCATGTCTCTGCTGTCGATCGACAAGGTGCTGCGCCGCCAGGGGGCGCTCACAGTTGAGCTGCGCAACGTGCCATTCCAGGAGCAGAAGGAAATCGCCACCCTGATGCTGAAGCGGTCGCCGCGCCTGTGCGGGGCCGCCGTGGACGCGACCGGCGTCGGCATGAACCTTGCCGAGGATCTCGGCCGGGCTTTCGGCCTGCACACCGAGGAGACGCCGGGCGGCCTGGTCTGGTCGGTGACGCTCAGCCAGAACTGGTACAACGAGAATTTTCCGCCGCTTAAAACGGCCTTTGAAGACGCCAACATCGCGCTGACCAGGGATGCCGAGCATGCGGTGGATCTTCGCCTGGTCAAGATCATCCGAGGCATTCCGTCAATCCCGCCGGAGCGCGTTGGCGTGGCGGGAGCAAAGCGCCATGGCGACTTCGCGGTCGCGCTGGTGCTCGCCTATTTCGCCAGCCGCATGCAGTGGCACGAATACAGCTATCAGCCGGTGACGCTGCCAATGAACCGGTTTGATGAGCGGCCAGCTGACGGGGATGGCTGGCGCGACCGCGCCGACCAAAAATCAGGCGGCTTTCGTTTGGGCTCACTTCGCCGCAGCTCGGGGATCTTATGATGGCTTTCACCTGGTACGATGCTTTTGGCCGACCGGTCGACACGACGAAGCTGAAAACGGAACAAGCCGCACCCACGACGGCCAGCGTGCGGCGCACCGACGCGCACCATCCGGCCGCCGGGCTGACGCCGGGCAGACTGGCGTCCATCCTTCGCAGCTCGATCGACGATGACCCGGAAAACTATCTGGCTTTGGCCGAGGACATCGAAGAACGCGACAACCACTATCTCGGCGTGCTCGGTACCAGGAAAACGCAAGTCGCCGGCCTGGAGATAACAGTCGAGGCGGCGGGCGAGGACGCCAAGAGTGAAGCGGCCGCCCAGCTCGTGCGCGACATCATTGAGCGCGACGGCTTCTATGATGAACTGGTCGATATCCTGGACGCGATCGGCAAGGGCTTTTCCTGCACCGAAATCATCTGGGAGACATCGGAGAAGGACTGGCGGCCGAAGCGGCTGGCCTTCCGAGATCCACGCTGGTTTACCTTCGATCGTGTCGACGGCGAAAGGCCACTGCTAAGGGAGAACGCCGGCTTCGAGCCGCTCAATCCCTATCAATGGGTTTTCCACACGGGCAAGGCCAAGTCCGGTCTGCCGATCCGCGGCGGCTTCGCCCGCGCTGTCGCCTGGACGTTTCTGTTCAAGAGCTACACGGTCAAGGATTGGGCGATTTTCTGCGAGGCTTACGGCCAGCCGTTGCGGCTCGGAAAATACGATGCCGGGGCGAGCGAGCGAGACAAGCAAGTGCTGCTGGAGGCGGTGACCAACATCGGCGCCGACTACGCGGCGATCGTCCCGGTGTCGATGGCGGTCGAATTCGTCAAGGCAGAGATCTCCGGCTCACATCAGCTCTACAAGGAACGCGCCGACTGGCTCGACCAGCAGGTTTCCAAGGTGGTGCTCGGCCAGACCGGCACCACCGACGCCATCGCGGGCGGCCACGCGGTCGGCAAAACTCACGACGGCGTTCGCGACGACATCGAGAAGTCCGACGCACGCCGACTGGCGGCGACACTCAACCGAGACCTGGTCCGACCGATTGTCGACCTCAACCATGGCCCGCAGGCCAAGTATCCGAAGATCTGCATCGGTCGGCCGGAGCAGATCGACACCAAGGCCCTGGTCGACAACGTCACCAAGCTTGTGCCGTTCGGCTTGAAGATCAGCGCGGCCGTCATGCGCGACCGGATCGGCATGCCCGAGCCTGGCAAGGATGACGAGCTGCTGGTGGCGCCGCGCGGCTCGGCCCCGGTTGAGCCAGCCGCCCCCGACATCATCCCACCTGTCGATCAGGCTGGGAAGCGTGAGACTGTGCACTCGGTTGGCGGCGTGAAGAGGGACGCCATCGAACGTGCGACCGACGCCATGCTGTCGGATTGGGAGCCGCTCGTCTCGCCGATCGTCGCCGGCCTCGAAGCCGAGATCGCCGCCGCCAGCTCGATCGAGGATGTCAAGGCGATCCTGTCCAGGCGGTTCGCCGGCATGGATGTGAGCGCCATGACCGAGCTGCTCGCCAAATCAGCCTTTGCCGCACGCATTGCCGGCGGGGTCGACGACAGCCTGTGATGGAGCGAGCATGGAAGCGCAGCTAAAGCCAGTCGCGCCGCTCGATGCGCTGGCGGCACTGTTTGCGCGTGGCCAGCGCCTCGATCCAGAATTCTCCTGGCTGGACACATGGCAGGCGGCGCATGCCCGCAGCTTCACGGTGGCCAAGTCCGCCGGCTTCGATATCCTGGACGACATCTACAAGGCGCTGGTGAAGTCGCTATCCGAGGGCAAGACGTTTCGGCAGTTCGCGGCCGAGCTGACGCCGCTGCTTCAGGCCAAGGGCTGGTGGGGCCAACAGCCGGCCTTTGATCCGCAGACCGGCGAAATGCGCTGGTCCCAGCTCGGCAGCGTAAGGCGCCTGACCAGCATCTTCGATGTCAACATGCGGGTCAGCTATGCGGCCGGCCACTGGTCAGGCTTCGAGCGGTCGAAGGCCGCGCGACCATTCCTGCGGTATGTCCACCTCGAAGGCCAGGAGCATCCGCGCCCGCTGCATCAGCTCTGGCATAATACGGTGCTGCCGATCGATCACCCTTGGTGGAACACCCATGCCTGCCCGAACGGATGGAACTGCCATTGTACTCTGCAGAGCCTCTCTCAACGCGATATTGACCGGCTGCAGCGTGAGGGCGAGATCCTGAGGTTCGAGCCGCCGACCGGAACGACGCGCAAATTTGTCAACAATCGCACCGGCGAGGTCACGACTGTGCCTGACGGCATCGATCCGGGCTGGGCCTATAATCCCGGCAAAGCGGGCTATCTTTCGGTCGTTGGACAGGATCTAGCGCGTAAGACCTCGGTTTCAGCCTGGCTCCTTAACGAGTAGCTCTTGTTGGTGGACGCCCCGCGTGATTGTGTAATGGGCTTGGGCTGCGCGGGAGCACACTATGACAGACGAACCCACCCCGAACGAAACAGGGCTAACGATTGGCGTCACTGGAAACTCGATCGAAATCAAGGTGCGGTCGAGGTTTGTGCGCGCGTGGGACTATTTCTTTGGAGCGAAAGCCGAGTTCAAAGGGCTGGGAATCGAGAGAGAGATTTTGCTCGCGCGAACCAAGCAGGCTAACGAGGCGAAAATCATCGATGCACTCGGGGACGCGGCCGTCGAGCGGATCAAATCGGATCGGTCACTGGCCGAGGTACTGGTAGACTCACATTTCAATGGTGTGATGCGCGAGCAAACGAATTTGGCAGCCACTTTGCAGAAGGCTGAGGAGCAGACTAGACTTTTGCCACCGCCGTCCAACCACCCCGTCGATGGATCCGAGGGCGCCGAGATCGAAGACGATTTCCTTAACATGTGGGGCCACTATGCGAAGAGTGCGTCCAGCGAACGGATGCGGACGTTTCTTGGTCGCATACTGGCTGGCGAAGCCCAGCAACCAGGCAGTTTTTCATTTAGCACGCTTCGTGTCGCTGCGGAGCTGGACGCTAGCACCGCTACGATTTTCAAGAATGAGGCTAACCAACGCCTGGCCCACGCGTTGGTCCGAGATACTGAAGACGACACCGACGTTAACCCGTATGTTACGTTGGAAGCTGCGGGGCTAATCCAGGGCGTGGGATCAATGCTGACTGCTAATTACGATTTAAGAACCACCGGCATCCTGGACCTCGCCAGTGGCTCTTTTCGGATCACGATGCAGCTCATCGACCGATCGGCCACTAAGCTTCCGGTTCCCATCTATCCACTGACGAAGGTCGGAAAGGAGCTTGCGTCGATTTTGCCGAGAGACCACGAAAGGGGACTGCGGCTCATCGCAAAGACATGCGCCGACCAGTGCTCTGACATCAAGCTTATGGTGCGGCCAGAGCCTACATCGAACGCCGTCTACCCCGGCGGTTCCCCTTGGGTAGTCTTAGAGGTTCTTAAGCAGCAGCAACCGCCCGTCGAAACGGCCGTCAGCTAGCATTGGGCGACGGCACCCCGGATTGAAGCTTCGTACCTCTGTAGACCCGTTCAAAACCGATTTTAGAACCTATTCGTACGCGATGGGGCAGGCGCAATACCAACTTTTTTGGGAGCTTGTCGGTTGGCCGCCTGTCGGCTACCGTTCCGGTGCGAATTCGGCGGCGGACCATGCTCATTCACGCGCCGTCGGTTCGATCCCCCGAGTATCGACCACCGCCCGCCACGGCGGGCATGATTTGACAGCTTCGGCCGGGCCAATGTCCGGCGATGAAATCCGCCCTTGCTTCTCTCCTTTCGGCCGCCGTGGTCGCCATGCATTCGACTGCGCTCAGCGCAGCGGATGCCGATGGTGCGTGGGTGCAGCTCACCCCTGCCGGGACTTTCTCGGGGCGCAACGGCCTCGGCCCCTGGGTGACTGGCGACAAGACTTCGATGGAAAAGATCGTCGCCAACACCCGGACCTATGCCGGGTCGACTGACCTTGCCATCGACTACGATCACCAGGCCGTCTACGGCGCCGTGCCTGGCGTCGGCGGCAAGGCGCCGGCAGCTGGCTGGATCAAGGAGCTCAAGGTTCAGGACGACGGCATCTATGGCCGGGTCGAATGGACCGAAAAGGCGGCTACGGCGATTAGGGCCAAAGAGTACCGCTACCTCTCGCCGGTCTTCCTGCACGAAAAGACCTCCGGCCGGGTGCTGCTCATCCGCATGGCCGGGCTGACGAACACTCCAAACCTCGACCTGGTCGCGGTCGCTGCGAGTGCACTGCTCCACCCCGAAACTGAACAGAACGGAGAAAGCATGGACAAGATCCTTGTTGCCCTTGGCCTTGCCACGGGCACGACTGATGCCGGCGTCATTGCCGCCATCAATGCGCTGCTGACCAGCAGCACGGCAATCGCCAAGGCGGCCGGGCTTACGGAAACGGCCAAGCCGGACGAGATCCTGGCGGCGGTCAATTCGATCGTCGCCGACCGCGTCAGGTTCGCCGAGGCCGCCGGTCTGGCGGCAACGGCTAAGTCCGAAGAGATCGTTACGGCCGTCCAGTCGGCAGTGAAGCGCGTATCGCCGGACCCGGCCCAGTTCGTGCCAATCGCCCAGGTCACAGCGCTTCAGACCGATCTCAAGAAGCTCCAGGAAGACGTGCTGGGCGACAAGGTCACCGAAGCCGTCAACAGCGCAATCGAGGCCGGCAAGGTAGCGCCGTCACTCAAGGAGTGGGCGACCGACTACGCCAAGAAGGATCTGTCTGCATTCCAGACGTTCGTTGGCAACGCGCCGGTGCTGACCAAGCCGCAGCTCGCCGACAAGAAACGCGAGACCGGTGCCGGTGAGACGCTCGACGAAGCCCAGCTCGCCGTCTGCACGGCGCTGGGCATCGCGCCGGCCGACTACCGCAAGACGATTGCCGCTGAACAGGAGGCACGCTGATGGCCGCGCTCACCAAAGGTCGCAACACGCTGGAGCGCTCCGGCGACATCTCCGAGCCTCCGGTCAAGGGCGCGACGAAGATCTACGCCGGCGGGATGGTGGCGATCAACGCCGCCGGCCTCGCCGTGCCGATGATCACCGCAGTCGGCATGGTCGGGCTCGGCCGAGCTGAGAAGGACGCCGACAACTCGGCCGGCGCGGACGCAGCCATCAATGTCCGCGTCGGCCGGGGCATCTACCTCTTCGCCAACTCCGCTGCGGCCGATCTGATCACTCGAAGCGACATCGGCGCCACTTGCTACGGCGTCGACGATCAGACCGTCGCCAAGACCAACGGCGGGACAACCCGTTCGCCGGCCGGGAAAATTCACGACGTGGACGCCGCCGGCGTCTGGGTCAAGTTCAACTAGGGGCCACCATGAAGATCAATTCCGCAAGTCTCGACGCCCTCCGCGTCGGTTTTAAGACCACCTTCCAGGCCGGCCTCGGCACTGCTGCGTCGCAGCAGTCTCGCGTCGCGATGAAAGTGACTTCGTCCAGCCGCTCCGAAAAATACGGTTGGCTGGCGAACATCCCCGGCATCCGCGAATGGATCGGCGATCGTCTCGTCCAGAACCTTTCCGAGTACGACTACGAGATCAAGAACCGGTCATTCGAAGAGACGGTCGGCGTCGATCGTGACGACATGGACGACGACACGCTCGGCACGTACGGGCCGCTGTTCCAGATGTTGGGCGAGAACGTCGGCAACTTCCCCGATACACTGGTTTGGCCACTGTTGAAGGCTGGCTTCAATACGAGCTGCTATGACGGGCAGTTCTTCTTCGACACCGACCATCCCGTGATCCAGGCGGATGGCACGACGGCGTCGGTCGCGAACACGGATGGCGGTGCCGGCACCCCCTGGTACTTGCTCTGCACCAAGCGGGCGCTCAAGCCGATCATCTATCAGGAGCGCAAGCCCTTCGACTTCGTCTCCAAGGACAAGCCGTCCGACGACAACGTCTTCAACCAGAAGAAATTCCTCTACGGCGTCGATGGCCGCGCGAACGCAGGTTACGGACTTTGGCAGCTGGGTTGGGGGTCCAAACAGCCCCTGACTGCGGCCAATTACGAAATCGCGAGGGCGGCGATCGCCAGCTTCAAGGCGGATTATGGCCAACCGCTCGGGCTCGTGCCCGACCTCTTGGTTGTGCCTCCGTCGCTCGAAGGAGCCGGAAAGGCGATCGTGTCGTCGCAGCTCGTCAATGGCGGCGAGACCAACAAGTGGGCCGGGACCGCCGAACTCCTCATGGTTCCCTGGCTGGCCTGATCGGCCCGCCCATTTCAGAAACCCCGCCGGTCTCGTCACCGGCGGGGTTTTTAAAAAGCAGCCAGGACGGCTCCTTTTCAAAGGTCCGAAAACGAGGATTGAACGATGGCTTCCAAGACTTCCAAGACCACCAGCATGCCCCCCGAGAGCGAAGACCAGGGCGGAGCCGGCAATGCGGCCGGCTCCGCATTTGCTGGTTTGATCGATGCGACGGGGATGTCGATCGACGAGCTTGAAAAGCGCCTCGACACGGCGAAGGCGGAATTCGTCGCAAAATACCCGAGCCTCTCGGCCGCATTGGACACATGGCAGGCGAGCGGCCGTCCGGAGCCGACCACGTTGCGCATCACGTCGAAGGTGGAAGGCTTTCGGCGCGGGGGCATGGCACACTCCAGGACGCCGGCCGATCACCTGCTCGAAAGCTTCACCTCGCCTGATCAGCTCGAACTGATCTTCGCCGAAACCATGCTCGTGGTGGAGCTGGTCTGAGCGCGTGACCTACGCCGTCAAACAGGACCTGGTCGACCGCTTCGGCGACACTGAGCTGATCCAGCTCACGGACCGGACGAACATGCCGCCGAGCACGATCGACGATGTCGTAGTCGGCCGCGCCCTGGCGGACGCTGACGGCGTCATTGACGGCTATATCGGCAAGCAGTTCACCCTGCCGCTCTCTGTTGTGCCGCCGGTGCTGACCAAGGTCGCGGCGGATCTCGCGCGCTACTATCTGCATGGCGAAGCTGCCGACAAGGACAGCATCGTCTCGCGCAACTTCGCTACCGCGCTTTCCTGGCTGAAAGACGTTTCGAAAGGTCTGGTCTCAATCGACGATCAGGGCGAGACGCCGGAACAGGCGGGCGGCGGCGCCATCCGCGCCAATCCGTCGACGCGCGTCTTCCGCCGCGACACGCTGCGGGGCTACTGATGGCGACCGAAGGCATCCAGATCCGCCTCGTCGACCAGGCCGTGCTGGCGACGCTCGATCGCATCGAGCGCCTGGCCGAACATCCGAGCGCGATCATGTCGGCGATCGCCGCGTACCTGGTTACGTCGACCCAGCGTCATTTCGAGCGCGAGACCGGCCCGGCCGGCAAGTGGCAAAGGCTCAGCCCGCGCACGGCCGCCAAGCGCATCGGCCGCAGCCAGCGCGGCTACGGCCACATGCTGCGCGTCACCAACCGGCTCTACAGTTCGATCACAGGCGAAGCGACCGACACCGAAGCGGCGGTCGGGACCAACCTGCTCTATGCCGCCGTCCAGCAGCTCGGCGGCACGGTGAAGATCCCGGCGCGCGATCAGGATTTGCACTTTGGCAAGACCAATCGCGGCCGGCGCTTCGTCAAGGCGTCGCGGAAGCGTAAGGAAACCGTTCGCGTCTCGATCGGCGCGCACTCGATAACCATCCCGGCGCGGCCCTATCTCTATGTCGACGAAGAGGACCAGGCCGAAATCCTGCGCATTGCCGAGGACGCCTTCCGCGCCGAGGCCGGCGGCGGAGCGCAGCCATGACGCTGTCCGCCGAAATCCAGCAGCGCCTGCGCGATATCGACCCGCCGGTGTTCCGCGTCGTAGCGGGCGCGGCCGCCTGGGCGTCGCTCAATGGCGAGCCTAAGACGACGCCGGCGGCCTTCGTCCTGATCGAGGAAGAGCAAAGCGGCGAGAACACGCGCATGACGGGGCCGGTGCTTCAGCGCACAGAGGCCGATGTCGCCGTCATCATCGTCACCCGCAACGTCTCGGACGGTACAGGCGGGGCCGCTGCCGATGACATCGAAATGCTTAAGGACGCGGTGCGCGGCGCCTTGATCGGCTTCGAACCGGCGAGCGTGAACAATGCCGACGTTGTCGAGCACATCTCGTCGAACCTTCTCAAAGCCAAGAACGGCCACGTCTGGCAGCGCGAGCTGTTCGGCGTCGGCTACTACCTCGTGGAGAAAACCTGACATGGCGCAGATCGAAAGGCCGCTCGAAGGCGGCAGCTACATCCGGGGCAAGGACGGGACGCTGGAGCGGGTCGAGGGTACCGAGCCCGCACCGCCGCCCGGCAGCGAAGCCGAGCCTGTACCGGCCGGCACGGACGAACAATCGGCGGCCGACACCGGCGCGCTCAGGAAGGGGAAATAGACCATGCCGATCCGCCGCTGGAAGAAGCTTTCCGCACTCATCAAGCCTGAAGCTGTTTACGGCACCGATCCCGTGCCGACTGGAGCTGCAAACTACATCCAGCTCAGCGACGCCGCCTTCACTCCGCTCGCTGGCGATGAAGAGGCGCGCAATCTGATGCAGCCTTTCCTCGGTCATCAGGGCGTGTTTCTGACCGGCGATTACGGCCAGTTCAATTTCTCGGTCGAGATTGCCGGTGCGGGTGTCGCCGGCACGGCGCCGGCTTTCGGACCGTTGCTGCGCTCCTGCGGCTTTGCCCAGGTGGTCTCGGCCGGCGTCGACGTTCAGTATGATCTGATCCACGACGCCTTCGAAAGCAGCTCGCTCTACTACAATTCGGACGGAGTCAAACATGTGCTGCTCGGCATGCGCGGCAGCGTCTCGCTCGGCTTCACGCCGAAGCGCATTCCGCGCTTCCAATTCTCAATGAAGGGCCTGCTCGGCACCATCGCTGACGAGGCGTTGCCGGTCGTCACCAAGACGATGTGGATCGACCCGCTGGTTGTCTCTAAGGCCAACACGGTCATGTCGTTGCATGGCTGGACCGCGATTGCCGAGAGCCTCAACATCGACACCGGGTCGCAAGTCGTGCCGCGTCATCTGATCGGTGAAGAGAGCATCGAGATCACCGATCGCGCGGTCACCGGCACCGCTGTCGTCAAGGCGCAGTCTCTGGCGACCAAGGATTGGTTCGCGATCGCACGAGCCCACACTAAGGGCGCCCTGGCGCTGACCCATGGCACGGTGGCCGGCAACACCGTGGCGATCGACAGCGACGCCGTCCAGATCGGCCGGCCCACCGAGGGCCAGAGCGACAACATCCGCAACTATTCGGTGCCGCTGATGCTGACCAGCCTCGGCACCAAAGAGCTGAAAATCACAGTCAAATAGGCGGTTTCAACGCCGCTTCAATCGCCCTTCAAACCTTAGGAAAGTGCCCCATGAAATTCGTTCTCGTCAAGGAATATGTCTACTGGTGGCCGGTCAAGATCGAGCTTCCCGACCCGGAAAATCCGGGCAAGTGGAAGATCATGAGCTACACGCATCAGTTCGTCGGCGTCGACGAGGACGAGGCCATCGCGCTCGGCAAGGAGATCGAGGCGCTGGCCACCCCGGAAGAAAAGAAGGCGCGCGAGCACGACCTGCTGATTAAGGCAAGTCGCGGCTGGCGCGACGTGGTCGACGAGGAAAGGAACCCCGTCGAGTATTCCGAAGAGGTGTTTCGCCAGGCGCTGCAGCAGACCTGGTATCGGGTCGGGCTCTATAGCGCGTACGCCAACTCGCTCGCCAGCCCGGCGGCGCGAAAGGGAAACTGACAGAGGCCGCGCGCGCCTGGGCGCTGGCACGGGAAGGCTTGACCGACCCGACACGCCCCACGCGGCCCGACGACCAGGCGCGGCAGGATGCCGAGGCATTGGGCGTCCCGCCCGAGAACCTGCCCGATCCGACAGACGAAGAGAGCGACGTGTTCGAAGTGTGGGACATCAACATGCCGGCAGTGCTGCTGTTTCTCGGCTGCGAGACACAGTGGCGCGTCGTCGCGCGCGGCATGGCCGGCCTGCTCTACTGGCTGGGCATCGACTATGCGGCGGCCGACGTGCTGCTGCGGGCCCGGCCGAAGCGTGACAAGAAGCGCTATCCGGCCGCCCAGCTGCTCGATGATTTGCGCGACATGGAGATCGCCGCGCGCGAGGTCATGAACGAGGTGCGCGAGTGAGCCTCAACCTCGCCCTCATCATCAGCGGCGACGCTGCAGGCGCCAAAGCGGCGGCCGAGGAGGCAAACGCAGCTGTCCGAGCGATCGGCGTCACCGCGAGCCAATCCGCGACGGCCCAGGTCGCCGCGAACGACCAGGCCGTCGCCGCCGCCCGCCGGGTTACGGAGGCGCTGACCGGCCAGGAGGCGGCGCAGCGCCGGCAGGGCATGGCGGCGGCCGCCAGCCTGTCCTCGGTGGCGAACTCGGCCCGGTTGACCTCCTCGCAACTGCTCAATCTGTCGCGCCAGGGCAACGATGTCGTCACGATGTTCGCGCTCGGCGCGTCGCCCATGCAGATCTTCGCCTCGCAGGCCGGCCAGATCTACGACGCGCTGGAAAGCGGCCCGAAGGGCCTGCGCGGCTCGCTTGCCGCGATCAGGGCTTCCCTGCTGTCGACAGCGGCATCCTTCATCAGCTTTGCCGGCCCGGTCGGGCTGATAGCCACCGGTGTCGGTGTGGCCGGCGCGGCCTTTGTTGCCTATTCGATCCTGTCGCGCGAGGCGACAAAATCGCTCGATGAAGCGCTCAAGGCGCAACTGAAATCGATCACCGACTTGGGAAATGCCTATGGGCTGGCCGGCATCAAGGCGGAAGATTTTGGCAAGAAGTCCGTCGTTGCGGCCGAAGCGGCAGCCAGGCGCGACATCGCAGATCTCCAGCGTTCTCTCGAAGCCGCTTCGAAGGACGTTCAGAACCAGCTCGGCTCGCCATTCACGATCGGGCGCGGCCGCGAGACTTACTTTGCCGCAAAGCCGGAGTTCCAGGAGTTCAGCGCCGCGATCAGCATTCTGAACAGCCAGATCGAGCGCGGCGTGCCGAATTACCGGCAGTTCGAAGACAGCATCGCCGCCGTCGTGGCCAACAATCCGGGCCTGCAGACGACGGGAGACAAGATCCTTGGCATCGTCGCGGCCGCTGCCGAGGCCGCCAAGCAACTCCAGAAATCCGACGAGATCATCAAGGACATTAATCGCGGTTCGGTTGGTGGGCCTGGTGCGCTGGATCGGGCGCAGCAATACGGCCGGGAGGAGCTTGAACGCCGGCGGCGGATGGGAACCGACCCGTTCGCCAGCATCAGGATCGATCCAGCGGCCGATCAAGCTGGCATCGCTCAGCGTCGGGCAGCCGCTGCGGCGCAGCTCCAGGCCTTGTTGGCGATATCGCCCGCCGAGAAAGCCGCAGCCGCGCGGGCCGAAGCCGCTGCCCAATACATCAGGGGCGAAAGCGATGTCGCCCGTGCCGATCGGATCGACATCGCCGGCAAGCTTGCCTTGGCAAGTGCGACAAAGAGCCTTTCGGATGCGCAGAAAGAGCGCTTCCGCTCGCTCGACCAGACGCTTGCCGCCCAGCAGCTGGACATCAGCCTGATCGGCAGGACGGCCGGTGAGACTGCTCGGTTGCGCATGGAATTCGAGTTGACCTCGCAGGTCCGCGAGGAAGCTGCCCGCAACAATGTCGCCGTCGACGAAGCCGAGATCCAGCGCATCAAGGAAAAGGCGGCCGAGTACGGCCGGATGGCAGAGGCGGCCGCGCGGGCCAATCTGGCACGCGACCTCCAGTTCGAGCGCGACCAGCTCGGCCGCTCGCCGATCGAGGCAACGGTTGCCGATCGGCTGAAAGGCGCCGGGCTCGCGGTCGATCTCAATTCCGAAGCGGCGGCAATGATCCGCATGAACGAGCTGCTGAAGCAGCAAAAGCAGATTTGGGAGGACGTGCGCGAAACAGGCGTCGACGCGATCGGCAGCATCGTCGACAGCGCCACGGGCGGCTTTGCCGACATAGACAGCGTGCTGAAGGGTGTGGCAGACGATGTGTTGAAGCAGCTGACCCAGCTCGCCATCAAGAACCCACTGGCCAACGCCCTCTATGACAAGGGCCTGCCGACGCTCGACAGCATCGGCGGGCTGCCCGGTTTCCTCGGCACGCTGCTCGGCGGGGCGGCGCCAGAGGCGGTAAATGGCGGGCAATCGGTCGGCGCCATGACGGTCAGCGCCGGCGTCGTCAACGTCAATGGCGGGCTTGGCGTCAACGGCGGTACCGGCGGGCCGCTGGGGGCCATCACCCGCCTGCTTTCGGGGGCCAATGACAACAGCGCGACCGGCGGCGCGGCAGCGTCGGCCACGTCGCAGAGCGGCATCGGCGCCCAGATCTGGAACTTCTTCGCCGGTAAGGGTCTTCAGTCGCACCAGATCGCCGGCATCATGGGCAACCTGACTGCTGAGAGCGGGCTCAACCCCAATGCCGTCAACCCGAATGGCGGCGCCACCGGCCTGCCGCAATGGCTGGGCTCCAGGCTGACGGGATTGCTGTCGGCCAATGGCGGCAGGGTGCCGGGTGTTGGTGGCCAGCTCGATTACATCTGGAAGGAGCTGCAGGGGCCGGAGAGCGGCGTGCTGAAGCGGCTGCTAGGCTCGACCGACGTTCGCACCGCGACCGGGGCATTCGCCGGCTTCGAGCGGGCCGAGGGCTGGTCGCAGGCCAATCCGGAAAACATAGCGCTCTGGCAAAAGCGACTGACCGCCTCGCAAGACGCGCTGGCGCAGTTTCAGGGCACGGCCACTGCGGCAACGAAGGACCTCGGCACCTTTGGCGGCGGGCTTGGCCAGCTCGGCAACGCGCTCAGCCAATTCCCGGCGGCGCCTGCCGGCGGCGGACTGTCCGGCTTTTCCGGCATCTGGTCTATGATCAGCGGCTTCTTCAGGTCGCCGGCAGCCTGGTCGGCGATCCAGTCGGGCACCGCCGGCCTCTACGATGTGGGCGGCGCGACCGGCGGCAACGACCCGCGCAGGGTCGCGGGCTTGGTCCATGAGCAGGAGTACGTCATGGACGCACCCGTCGTGCGCGCGCTCGGCGTGCCGTTCCTGGACAGCCTGCGACGGACAGCCAAGTCGGGCCGCGGCTACTACGAAGGCGGTTATGCCATGCCCGGCGCCGGTAGCTCCGGCTCCGCATCAATGGGCGGCTGGTCATCGCAGTCCGCCCAGCCGGCGCGCATCGAGCGCCACTATCATGACTACGCCGGCGTGAGTGTGCGCGAGGAGGAAACCGACGACGGCAAGGGCGGCCGCCGCGAGGACATCATCATCGAGGAGAAGCTGACGGCCGCCGCGAACCGGCGCGGCAGCTCCTTCAACAAGACGCTCGCCTCGCGCGGCGCCAGACAGCCGGTGAAACGGCGATGACCCTGGTCTGGTATCCGCCCGAGCTGCCGAGACCGGAACGCGCGCCCTACCAGGTGACGCGCGGCGACGGCCGCACCCGAAGAGCCGAAGACGCCGGCCCGCCCAATGTGCGGCGCCGCTTCTCGGCGGTCGCCGACACCGTTGCCTTCTCGACCGTGCTGACCAGGGCGCAGCTTGCTCGCTTCGACCGCTGGTACAACGAGGAGATCAAGCAAGGCACGCTGCCTTTCCTGATGCCGGCGTGGGACACGGACGGCCTGCCGCTGCTGACCGATGACGGCACGCCGTTCACCACCGAAGATGGCACGCCGATCCTGATAGCCGAGACCTGGCTGTGCCTGATCGACCAGCAGCTGCCCACACGCGCGCCGAGCTCGCCGAGCAGCGTCCAGTGGCGGGTCTCCTTCGACATCGCGATAATGCCATGAGGCGCGTCTCGCTCAATGCCCGCCTCGCCATCGACCAGGTCGCGACCGACGAGCTGGAGGTTGTGCTGGTCATCATCGAGCACCCACTGCTCGAAACGCCCGTGCGGCTCTCCTCCGACAATGCCGACAGGATCTCGGTCGAGCCGCTGATGTACGGCACCCGCTCGACCTGGCGCACCAACGACGGTTCGCCGTTCCTCTTCGTCATGCTCGACGCCCTCGTCCCCGACGAGGAAGACGACGCGCCGGCGCAGGCCTCGCTGGTGCTCGAAATCCTCGACAGCGACATCGCCGACATCCTCACGTCAACCACCGTGCAGGCGACCTGCCACATGGCGATCGTGCTGGCGTCCAGCCCCGAAACTGTCGAGGCCGAGTGGATCGGACTGCTGATGACCGGTGCGGACGGCGACAGCGGTCAGGTCAGCCTGAAATTCTCAATGGAGCCAATCACGGAGGAGCCCTTTCCGGCCGACCGCATGACCAAAGAACGCTTTCCGGGGCTGCACAGATGACCCAAGCCAAGGGCAACCTTCGCTGGACACAGGCCTTCGTCGGCCTGCCCTTTGCCGACAAGGGCCGCGACTGGATCGGCTGCGATTGTTGGGGCTTCGTGCGCCTCGTCCATGCCGAACATGCCGGCACCGCACTGCCGTCCTATGCCGGCCTCTATCCCAGCGCGGCCGAGCAGCGAGAAGTCGCGGCGATCGTCGCGCGCGAGGCGCTATCGCCGCTGTGGTTGAAGGTCGATGAGCCTCAGGTGCTGGACATTCTCTGGTTCCGGCGCGGCCGCCTCGATGCCCATTGCGGGCTTTTCCTGCGGCCGGGCTTGATGATGCACATGGTTGAACAGGATTGCTCGAAGATCGAGCGCTTCGACGACGGCTCGCCGTGGGCAGGCAAGCTCACCGGCATCTATCGCTGGAGGGGCGCATGAGCGTCCATGTCACGGCCGCGCCCATCGCATTCCAGCCCGACCGCGCCCGCATCGAGCTGACGCTTCCTGAAGGCATGACGATCGCCGAAATGGTGGCGCTGGCGCTACCTGGCGCGACCGATCCGGTGCTGGAACGCACTCGTGTTGCGCTGGTCAAGGGTGACGGCATGCAGGTCGTGCCGCGCGCGCTCTGGCACCGGGCGCGGCCCAATGCCAGCGTGCATGTGGTCATCCGCGTCGTTCCCGGTGGAGACTCGCTTCGGTCCGTGCTGCAGATCCTGGTCTCCGTCGCGGCAATCGCCGTCGCCGGATTTTTCTTCCCCGCCGGCGCAACGCTGTTTGGCTCGGAACTGCTGGCCACCGTCGCGAAGACAGCTCTGACCGTTGGCCTGACCGCGCTCGGCGGGCTGCTGATCAACGCGCTGCTGCCGCTGCCCAAACCCCCGGGGGAGGAAAAGCCGACCTATGCCATCGCCGGCTGGCAGAACCAGTTCACGCCCGACGCGCCGGTGCCGATGGTCATGGGCACGCACCGCTATGCACCGCCGTTCGGGGCGATGTCCTATATCGAGGTGGTTGGCGATTGGCTCTACGACCGCGCCGTCTTCCTGCACGGTTACGGGCCGCTGGAAATCTCCGAGGAGAAGCTCGGCGATACGCTGCTGACGAAATTCGACGAGATCCAGATCGAGACGCGGCTCGGCTATGCCGACGATGAACCGCTGTCGCTCTACACCAACCAGGTGCTCGAGGAGCGCATCGGCACCGACCTGGAACGGCCGTTGAAGCACAACGACAACGGCAAGATAATCAAGGGTGTGCCGTCCGAAGCCAAGCCGGTCAGCCGCTTCACGGCTCGCGATACCGCCTGGTCGATCTCGATCCTGTCGTTTCCCGCCGGCCTGATCAAGATCGATGATGAGGGCGAGGAGTTTTCAGTGGAAGTGGTGTTCAAGCGACGCTATCGGCTGGCCGGTACCGTGGCCTGGACCGACCTGCCAGATCTCTCCATCCGCGCTACGAAAAAGGTGGGTTTTTATCGCGCCGACCGCATCGATTACCCCGTACGCGGTGCCTACGAGATCGAATACGAGCGGCTGACGGACTCGGAGGTCGAGCCGGGCAACGGATCGCAATTTGTCCTGAATTGCACCTGGGTGGTGCTGCAGAGCTTCCGGCCGGAATACCCGTTCAATTTCCGCAAGCCGGTCGCGCTGCAGGCGCTACGTATCAAGGCGACAGCGCAGCTCAACGGCACGCTCGACACCTTCAACACGGTCGACAAGCGGATCGCGCCGGACTGGGACGCCGACAGCGGGACGTGGATTGCCAGGCCCACAAAATCGCCAGCGTCTCTGGCCCTTTTCACTTTGCGAGGTCCCGGCCTGTACCGGCCCACTCCGGACGACCAGATCGATTGGCCAGCGTTTGAGGACTGGCATGAATTCTGTGTGGCCAAGGGCCTGGAGTACAGCCGCATCCATGATTTCGAAGCCACGCTGGGCGAGACGCTGGCGGCGATCGGCGCGGCTGGCCGGGCGGCAGTCAAATGGAACGGCCGCGAATGGACTGTCGTCATCGACCGGCCGCGCGAACTTGTCGTCGACCATGTGAACCCAAGGAACTCGTCCGAATTCCGCTGGTCGCCCTCCTATTTCGAGCCGCCCCATGCGCTGCGCGTGCCGTTCATCGACGAGACCAACGATTATCAGCAGGCCGAGCGCCTGGTGCCGTGGCCCGGCCATGTCGGCCCGATCGACATCACCGAGGAGCTGAAGCTGCCCGGCAAGACAAATCCGGACGAGATCTGGCGCGAGGCCCGGCGCAGGCAATACGAGATCATGAACCGCGCCGTCAGCTACTCGGCGGTGCAGCAAGGCACCGCACGCACCGCGACCACCGGCGATCTGATCGTGGCCTCGCGCGACGTGCTGAAGCGCGCCATGCATTCGGCGCGCGTCAAGGCGGTGCGTGGCGATCACGTCGAGACCGACGGCGTCTTCACCATGGTCGCCGGCGAGAGCTACGCCATCCGCTTCCGCCAGTTCGATGCCGACGACACGATCGGCACCAGCGTGGTGCGGACCATCGCCACCGTCGCCGGCGAGAGCGCAGCCGTGCGTCTGACCGGCACCGGCGAGAAGCCTAAGGCCGGCGAGATCATTCATTTCGGCCCGGCCACGCTCGACAGCATCCCGCTGATCGTTGCCGGCATCACGCGCGGCAAGAACAATTCGACGGTGCTGTCGATGCTGCCGGCGGCCCCGGTCATCGACGAACTGACCGACGCCGAAGTGCCGCCACCTTGGAGCGGTCGTGTGGGCGCCGAGATCGACCTATCCCTGATCCCACCGGCGATGCCGAAGTTCACAGGCATCGAAACCGGCACGGTCGACACCGGCGACGCCAACGGTCTGACCGTCATGATTTCCGCCGGGACGTCGAACGCGATCGCCGTTGCCGCCTTCAAGCTGCAGACAAGGCTTGCCGGTGCATTGGTCTGGCAAGCGCCGCTGTCTTGCTCGCCAGCAGAGGGCGCGATCGATGTGCCCGGGTACCTGTTCGGGGACGAGGTCGAGATGCAAGCCTGGGCGGTCAGCTTCGCGGGCGTGGAGAGCGACCTGACGGCCATCGTTTCCGTGACCATCGGCCCCGACGACTTCGTGCCGCCACTCGCGGCGAATTCCTTCCTTTTGCTCGTGCTCTAGAGGACAAATATGGCCGCCAGCCAGATCAACACCACAGACAGTGCCACCGGTGCCCCGGTCGCCATCGACAGCGAGCTGGTCGCCGGCAAGCACCATCCCATGCATGGCGTTCGCGACGGCATGGACGAGGCGCTAGGCGGCACCGGAGATGCGGCCGCCACGTCCGACGCCGGCACGTTCTCCCTGATCGCGCTGGTCAAGCGGCTGCTGTCGGTCAAGCTGCCGTCGACGCTTGGCGCAAAGTCCGCTGCCAACAGCTTCAGCGTGACGCTTTCGACCGACGACGATGCGCTGCTCGGCTCGCTCACCGAAGCCCCGCCGGCAAGTGATACCGCCTCGTCTGGCCTCAACGGGCGGCTGCAGCGCATCGCTCAGAACCTGACCGCGCTGAACCCGGCCGCCACCTGGCGCTACCCCGCAGCTGCCGGTGGCGAGACCGGGACCGCAGATGTCCCGGTGAAGGCAGCGGCGGTGGGCCAACGCAACCACATGACCTGGCTGACCGCAGTAAATGCCCATGCCACCGTCGACACCGAAATTCTGGTCAAGGATGGCGCCGCGACTGTCCTCTATCGCGGCTTTCTCAAGGCCGCCGGCGGGCGGCTGGATATCGAATTCCGATCGCCGCTGTCGTCGAGCGTCAACACGGCGCTGAACGTCGCCAACGTGACCGCCGGCGCCCAAGTTTACTTCAACTGCGGCGGCTACGTCGCGCCTTAAACCGAGGGAACTGAGAATGGCCGAAACTGGCATGAATAGTACCGACATCCCACTGGTTGCCGCGCTGGACGAGGTAATCGGCAATGCGACACTCGACGGAATTCGACGCACGGCACGACAGTCGATGGCCGATCACGCCGAGCAGATCATGGCCGACGGGCCGATTGCGGATGCGCTGGCGGCCGAGGGCGCGGCGCGAGCGGCCGCAGACACATCCCTCGACGGTCGTCTCACCCCGCTCGAAGCCGCGAACCTGCCGGCCCGCATGACGGCCGCCGAGGCCGAGCTCGCAGATCACGAGAGCCGCATTGACAATGTGGAGTCCCTGATCACCACCGGCGCCAAGACGCCCGTCGCCGTGTCGGCTCTCTCGACGGTCAACATTCCCCTGGCGACTGGTGTGGTCAACGGAGCCAACATTGGCGGCTTCGTCGTCTCCACCGGCCAGCTCGTGGTGTTGGCCGGGCAGACCGCTCCGGCCGAGAACGGCGCCTATCCCGTAGTCGCCGCCGGTGCGACGGTGCGTGCGGCCGCTTTCGACACCAGCGCCGAGCTGCTCGGCGCGGCCTTCGCGGTGACCAACGGCGCGGTCCAGGGCACGGTCTATGCGGTGCGCAACACCGGTGCCATCAACGTCGGCGTCGATGCCATCGTCATCACCCACGCCTACGGCACGCCAGGCAACCCGACGCAGGCCGAAGTCACAGCGGCTCGGCAGGGCTATGTCGACCTTGGCGCCAATCTTACCGCCATGAAGGCATCGACGTCGGCAATCGCACTGCAGCAGGACACCGTCTTGATGCTCGAAGGTCTCAGCGTCCCGGCCTTCAAGCTCGCCGAAGCTGCCGGATCTGTCAGCCCGTCGGTTTACCGGTCGTACACCTACGTTGTGGGCGATACGATCGAGCATGTCGTCATTGCGAGGGCCGCGGAACGCGGTTCCCTTCAACTTCTCCATGCCGGCGCCGGTGCTGCCTATACAGTCAACTTCGATCTCAATGAAGGCATCGTCGTAAGCCACTCGGGCGCAAATTACGTTAGCTCTTCGATCACCGATCTGGGCTCCGGTTGGTACGAGTGCAAAGCCGTCGTCCTAGTCGCTACCGGCGTCACGAACAACGTGCAGACCAGAATATCTGCTGCTGGCACTCTCCCCTATACGGGGGACGGTGCGAGTGGCCTGCATGTCCGAAGCATTGTTCTTCGCAAACAGGGATTCACTACCAATCTGTTCCCGAGCAGCGATCCGACTAATGCTGCTTTCACCAAGCAAAGCATCACTGCCACGGCGACCACGGTAGCACCTGCGCAGCCTGTTCTGGTCACTATCCCGCCGATTGTCGATGACCTCGACGTGATCGTCAGAGGCCGGATGACGGCGTCAAAGGTCGTTGAGCCGGGGGTTTCGGGAAGTCCGTCGACCTGGCAGGCCAAAACTGTCGTGGCTGGGGATCTTATTGTCTGGGAAGTCATTGCCAAGAGGGCCGAACGAAAGCGCCTAAATCTGTTTTCGAACAGTGCTGCGCTGATCGACTGCACGTTCGATCTGGAGCTAGGGACAGTTGCGCAGTCGGGGGCGGCTGTCACCGGCTCAAGCTGCACCGCTCTTGGTAATGGCTGGTTTAGGTGCCGCGTCGAGGCGACCGCGTCTGCTTCGGCGTCTTCGAATTGGCAACACCGCATTTTCAAAGATACGGGAACACAACCCTATGTCGGCGACGGGGTGTCCGGCCTCTACATTCAGCGGTCTTCTTTCACCCTCAACGGAGGGGCAAACAACTTCGCGTCGGCCGAAAACCTTTCTTCCTCTGCCTGGAGTAAGAGCTCTGGCCTGACGGTCGTTCCCAATGCCGCCCTCTATCTTGGGCTCCTTGCTGATGGAGCCAATATTGGCGCCGATCCTTATGACGACGGTTCGGCTGCTCTTGTCGGCAAGAAGTGGACCGCGCTCGGATCGAGCATCACGATCGGCGCGTACTATGCGCCCCTACTTGCCGGACAAACTGGCATGATACTTACCAACCTTGGCGTCAGCGGCTCGGCGCTGGGGCTGAGCACAACCGCATATCCAAGCTACGGCATGTCGGCTCCGATAGCCACCATGCCAACTGATGCCGAGATCGTCACCTTGGAACCGGGGCCAAACGCCTTCGGCGCGCAGGAGACGCCGCTAGGTGCCTTTGGCGACACCACCTATGCAACTCACTACGGCTCGATCTGGAAGGCGATTCTCGATATCCGTGCTCGGGCACCAGGCGCCAAGATCATCGTATTCGGTGTTTACAGCGGCGGTCCCGGCCATGCGACCCATCGTCTTGGCCGCACCAACGGGCAAGGCAATACGATGGATCAGTTCATGAAGGCTGAGCGCGAAGTATGCCAGGCGCTCGGTGTCAAGTACGTCGACATATCACAAAGCGGCATGGGCTATATGACATCGACGCTGTACATGGCCGATGAGCTTCATCCGAACGCTGCTGGTTCCTTGCGCTATGCCACTTACGTTGCTGGCAGCCTTCGGGACATGGTCCGTCGCGGAATGTTCGTGAATTAGAAAGACATTCAGATGTCGTTCCGAGATGAGGATGCTTTGCTGGTCGGCAAGAAATGGGTAGCCCTTGGGTCTTCAGACACTGTGGATGGGCTCTACGCCAAGCCCCTCCACTTCTTTGCGGTTCATGTCGATGAATACGTCTGGAACCCGCCGGTAGCTTGTGGCAGATATCCAAAAATGCGCATCTTCTCAGCCATCCTAGCTCTTCGTCGCCGCATTTTGGCATGGATCGCTACCGGCGCCGCCAAAGAGAATGCCATCATAGGGCCTCGGACGAGGTTCGGCGCTGGAGCTGAGATTTTCAATATCCATGGCGACCGATCACGGGTGAAGATCGGGGCAGATTGCCATTTAGATGGGCATTTGCAGATTTTCGCCCATGAAGGCCGTATCGAGATCGGGGACTTTTTTGTCTTAGGAGCTGGTTCGACGGTTTGGTCCTCCGACCCGGTGGGAATCAGAATCGGCAGGGGTGTGATTGTCGCAAAAGATGTGGTCATTCACGATACCAACTCGCACCCGATGGACGCTGCGGCTCGGTTCGTTCAAACAAAGGCGATCCTTACGATGGGACACCCAAGGGTCGACCCCGGCATTCGGTCGGCTCCAGTGACAATAGGCGATGATGTCTGGATCGGAACCGGAGCGATGATCATGAAGGGTGTCACGATCGGCGATCGCGCCATTATTTCGGCGGGAGCTATCGTGCGGTCCGATGTTCCTGCCGATTCTTTGGTGCGCGCACCAAATTAGTGCCGCATCGCATCGGAGTGCTCATCCATGAGATCGTCGCCATCGTAGAGCTTTACATGCAGATGAGGCATTCGCGCTTTGATTTTTGCGAACTCCTCTCGCATTTCTTCGAGGCTCGCAGACGTTGCGATGGGCATTTCCAAAGGAGGGTCGTCGTTGCGGATTGCACAAATGGTGAATCGCAGACGAGGACCGTCGAAAATCTTGCTCGCTGCGTATTTATCAAGTGACATCGACCAGCGGCAGGCGCTTCACCTGCTCCCATTGTTCCTTGGCGCTCGTGCCTGACCAGCGGTTGCGCAGGGTGCTCTCTCGATAGGCTTGGGCAGGATCCAATTCGGGCATCTCCGAACCGTGAGGTAGGAAGAACACATTACCGCCAGCGGCCGAGACAGCAACGAGTTTATAGCCGTGTCCCTTGCAGAGTTGCGTTAACGCGGTGATGGAGGCGCCGTGATACCAGCCGCTTTCGTGTTTCTGCTTCCGGTCGAACGACCCATCGTAGGGCACGGTGACTGGTTTAAGGCCAAAGCTTGCGTTGTACTCAACCGAAATCACTGCCGGCTTCACCGGTAGGAGCTCCTTCAGAAACCAATAGTCGTTTCCATCGACATCGATAGAGAGCACGCCGAGCTTCGGGAAGTGAGCGCCAAGACCCTTGATGTTGTCGAGCGTTATGAAGCTCTGGCGCGCCTCGATCCGGCTCGGCAACAGCGCCCTGGCCAATCGGACGGTCTGAGGATCGCCATCAACGAGCAGACCCTTGAAGTCCTTGAGGCCGATGCAATTGTACTCTGTCGGGTGGAAACCAAATTCCAGAAAAGTACGGGGGCATTGGCCCACGAGGCGCGACAAGATCGCGCTTTCATCGGATTGCGGGGCTCCCGCCATCCGTCCTTTGATGAGGTGAAAATAGTAGCGGAGCGGAGTTGCGCGAAGGAAAGCGTGCGTACGCGATCGGACATTCATCAATTGATGACTCCTCGATCGCCCGCCCGCTGCCCATTTTTGCGGCAAGCGGCGGCGCTTTGCAAGGACGTCCGTCATTCCATTGTGGGCGACGGGAGATTTGGGTTGAGGCAGCGATTCGCGCTGGAGTAGAATCTCGTTTCGCAAGACAGGTGCTCGGGTTGCTTCCCGAGAAGCGGGCCTAGATTGGCGTCCGACCCGCCCGACAGCATCAAGAGATAACTGCCGCACCTGGCCCTTTCGGGCGCCGGGACGGTGACTGATTCTCGGAAGCCGTTAAATGACCCTTCAAGACCCATTCACAAGCATCGAGCCTATCCGGCCGCCGGCAGGCTACATCGGCGGCAAACGCCGACTGGCCGAGCATCTCGTGGCGAGGATCGCAGCCGCTCAGCACGCAATCTATGCCGAAGTCTTCGTCGGCATGGGCGGCGTGTTCTTCCGCCGTCGATCGCGGCCACGGTCCGAAGTCATCAACGACCGCAGCGGCGACGTGGCAAATCTGTTCCGCATCCTTCAGCGGCACTATCCACAGTTCATGGACATGTTGCGATTTCAGGTCACCTCACGCCGCGAGTTCGAGCGGCTGAAGGCCAGCGACCCCGCCACATTGACCGATCTGGAGCGCGCCGGCCGCTTCCTCTACCTCCAGCGCCTGGCCTTCGGCGGCAAGGTCGCCGGGCGCAATTTCGGCGTCGACCCGCGCTCGTCGGCCGGCTTCAATCTGACGACCCTGGAACCCCTCCTGGCTGACGTGCACGACCGCCTAGCCGGCGTCGTGGTCGAGCAGCTCGACTGGTCGGCCTTCATCGACCGCTACGACCGGCCGGAAACGCTGTTCTACCTCGACCCGCCCTACTTCGGCAGCGAGGGCGACTATGGCAAGGAGCTGTTCGGCCGCGACCAGTTCGAAGCGATCGCGGCCAGGCTGCAGACGCTGAAGGGTCGCTTCATCCTGTCGATCAACGATGTGCCCGAGATCCGCGAGACGTTTGCGGGGTTCGACATGGAAGACGTCGAACTGTTCTACAGCGTCGCCGGTGGCAAGGGCCGGCCGGCGAAGGAGCTGATCATCCATGGCCGGCTTGAAAAATCTGCTATGTAGTCTCTTCCAAAAAGGTGGGACTACACCATGCGAAAGCTGTTTCACGGCTTCTATGAGCCGAGCGAGAAGGAATTCGAGAATATTTGGTCAGACGGACTGTTGGTGCCTGACACCAACGTCCTTCTGCATCTGTTCAGGTTCATGCCAGAGCGACGAGCTGAAATCCTCGCGGCCTTCAAGTCGTTCGGAGATCGCCTATGGCTCCCCTATCAGGTTGCAAGCGAGTTTCATGCCGGGTGGAGATCTGCGGACAGCGGCAACCGCGCCGCCTACGCAAAGCTGAAAGAGGAACTTGCAAAGAAGCGATCGGAAGTCGATGCAGCTATCGCTGCCCTCAGTCGGTTCGATCCCTGGCCGAGGGGATCGTCGATGGAAAGCATCGGAAAATTCTTTGAGGGACTTGCGCAGGAGGTTGATGCAGCGTCCGAGAAGTTACCTGCCGCTCAATCGGTATTTGAAGCGGTTACGTCGATTTTCGAAGGCAAAGTCGGCGATCCGCCAGTCGATTTGGACGCTCGCCTAAAGGAGGCGGAACGTCGCTATCAAAACAAAATTCCGCCCGGCTACAAGGACGAGGGTCGGGCTGGCGACTACCTGATCTGGGCTGAGATGAAGGAAAAGGCCAAAGCTGTTGCCAAGCCAGTTCTTTTTCTGACGGACGATAAAAAGGAGGATTGGTGGGCAGAGCACATGGGAAAGAAGATCGGCCCAAGGCCTGAATTGCGGCAGGAGTTCGCGGCGGCCACCGATCAGATGTTCTACGCCTATCAGCCCGCGAGATTTCTTGCCCTGGTTGCTGCCAGGACGAAAAATGTGGTGTCTCAGGAGACCGTGCAAGAGATGGAGCGGGTGCAAGAGGAGAGAGTTAGGGTACGGATACCCGAAAAGGTGCGCCGGCGCCAAGAACTTCGAAACAAAGTACTCGTTGTGGCCGAGAGCCTTGGGCTTGAACCTATTGCTGTTCTCAATCTCGCTCGAAACGTCAGCCAGTCGGACACTAGGATCAGGAGGCGGCTGAATTTTACACCCCTTACGGATGGACCATCCGAAGCACGAGACATAAGAACGCGAATTGGAGACGCGCTGGGGTCAAGCCTTGCGCCACATTATGTTCCAGATGCCGATTGGGAAGGGTTCGCCAGCCTCGTTGATCACCTCGCCCAGGAAGAGGTTGCCGCCGAGGCAGATGGTCTTGAGTCTTATTTTCGAAAACGGCAGGAAATGGTCGAGCGGATCAACTACCCCTAAGAACCGTTGGCGGTGCGCCTTCTCATCGCTCATCCGCCAGCTAATTTTTCCACCGTTTCAATGATGGCTTTGGCAAGGGCTTCGCCCTCATGGATTGGCTCCGGGCCATAAAGCATCAAAACAGCTTCCTCGCTCGGCAGCACGCCGGCGGGGCAAGTCTCTTCGATGGCCATGCGGATCAGCCGGAGGGCCGCCCAGGCATTCTGGAAGTTCTCTTGAGGTTCCATGCCTCGCAACGCGAGCGCGGCCGGTTTTGTTGCGATGCCGGCCAGGAATCACCTTCTGTTCACTCTGGCTAATGCAAGCCGGCCGCCTAGAATCGAACTGGTGCGTAAAATTGTAAGTACCGGCCCCGGCCGGCTCGAGTTCATACCCCCAATGATGCCGACCTTGGTTGCCAAGCCGCCCCAAGGTGACGGATGGAGTCACGAGGTCAAATTCGACGGCTATCGCTCACAGATCGTCATCGACGCCGGGCGCGTGCGCATCTTCACCCGACGCGGCCTCGACTGGACGACCAAGTACCGCGACCTCGCGGCAGCGGCCAAGGCGCTGGATGTCAAGGGCGCCATCATCGATGGCGAAATCATCGTTCTCAATGACAAGGGCCTCTCGGACTTTGCCGAGCTACGAAAGGCGATCACAAGGCGCCAGCATGATCTCTACTTCGTCGCCTTCGATCTGCTGCACCACAATGGCCGCGATCTCCGCGACACGGCGCTGGAGGAGCGGCGGGAGATCCTCGCAGGCATCATCCCGCCGAGCGTCCGCATCCAGTTCAGCCAGGAGCTGCCAGCGGAGGCAAATGCCATCTATCACCTGGTCGACCAGGCTGGCCTCGAAGGCATGGTCTCGAAGCGCATCGGCAGCCGATATGTGAGCGGCCCGACCACCAACTGGCTCAAAACGAAGTGCTACTCGGTGGACGAGTTCGAGCTACTCGGGATCGAGCGCGAACAGGGCAAGCCAGCCTTCGCCCTGATGGCCGAGCCGGGCACCCGCAAATACGTCGGAAGCGCCTTCGTCAGCGTCAACCGCGAGATGCGAGAACGCCTATGGAAGCGTGTCCAGGAGCACGCAGGGCCGCCGCCAAAGGAAATGCCAAACCGGCCGGCAACGCAGTGGGTCAGGCCGGGGATCAAAGTGCGGATCAAGCACCTGCGAGGCGAGGAGGAGCTGCGCCATGCCTCGCTGCAGGACTTCTGGGACGAGCACTAAGGGATCCGGCTCAAAGCAAAGGGACGAGGCCACTGTTCCGGCGATCAGAGAAGTCCATAGACGCGGCGTAGGGTTTCATGTCGCGGAGGATAACTTGAAGGTTGTCGATTGTGCGTTGGATATGCTGGACTTTGGCTTGAACGTCTGTTGGCGACCACTCGACCGTATCGACTGTGAGCCCTTTCCCCGTCGCGACGTGGCGGAAGACAACGCTATCGCCGATCCGTTCAAACAATGCATGTGCGGCCATCTTTCGGTCGTCATTGAGCTGAGTGATCGACGACCAGGTTTGTTTTAGGAGCTTTTTTCGATCAATGTCTGGCTGTGCAGCCAAAAATCCTTCGGTCGACCAAAGGACTTTCACCTTTCTCATGAAGTCCGTATTCGAGGCTACGATGTCGAGCGGTCCTCCAGCGATGCCAAGCAGCTTCCCCATTGCGAGGTCGATCTCACGCTCCAAGATGGCGAAGTGGTAAAGCAACTCTCCCACTAGTTTGAAGGCCCCGCTCAGATCGGCGGGCTCCACTGTTACGTCGTCATCCATTCAGGCCTCCTCAATGCACCCTATAACGCTCGTTGAAGGCGCGCTAGTTAGTGCCAAATGAAGTTGCGCGGAGGTGCCAAGTGATTTTGCGCGCTACAGATCCCCTATTACATGGGGCTCAGGGCCGTCGTCGACGACGACATTCCGCTTGCCGGCGGCGTCTACACGGCGTTCATGTTCAAGGACAAGGCAATCCTGTGGAACGAGCTGCCGCTCAATACCGAAGGCGGCCCGCTCGAGTTCGACCGCAAGCCGCGGCAGGGCCATGGCGGCGGCGTCACCGAAATGGTCGGCCGCCGGCATTTCGTGCCGCATGTGCCGGGCACCCGCTTCCTCGATGCGTCCTCGGCCGGCGAATTCGCCACCGATGCCGAGCTGGCACTGGCGGCAAACTGGGACCGCACGGCGTCGAGCGTCAAGCACATGACGTTCATCGCGCTGAAGACGACCGAGGCCTGATCGGGCGAAGGGGCGGGCGTCAGACGTCCCGCCCCTTCGGGACACCAGGTCGGCGAATCCCAAGTTCACCCGCTGCGCTGCGTCGGAGTGATATGAATTTTGGCGTTCGCTACAACATTCATGTTGCCCTTCGGTCAATCGACGGCACCAAACAGTTACAAGAAAGGGCGATGCTGCCTTGTCTTGGTAAGGGAGGTCACCATGAACATGAAGTACAAAACAGTTCAGGAAGTGCTCCGAAAAGCGGGCATTGTCATGAGCAAGAAGGGGGAAGTTCATCGCATAAACTTCTTCAGCGGCCTGGAAGACACCGCCTACTACACGCCAAGTCTTCAGGACGCCCTGGACAGGGGCTTGGCTTTGGCGGGAGGCGCCGGAAGGGTGAAAGCAAGCGTCTTTGCCAAGTCAGCTGAAACAGGGATCTCGACCAGCGCACACGTCGGCTGACACAATTCAGGCAAGACATCGCCGCGTTGCGCGGCGGTGTCGTGAAACTGCAATAGCCAAAGCATTGCCGTCTTCCTTGCTTCGAAAGGAAAAGAGACGGATCACGCAGCGCCTGCCACCCGTGTCCTGACGGGCGGTTGGCGTCGTGACGGCCCCCGTGCACGAGACGTGCAACGTTCTGCCCAAGCCACAAATCACAAAAAATTCCCAGCCGCTTCGAAGCGGCTTTTTGCCGTGGAGGCACCATGCCCCGTTTTCTCCGACCAACCATACAGACAGAGGCCTGAGCCATGGCCATCACCCCGCTCGACATCGCCAACATGGCGCTCGCCGTGCTCGACGAGGCGCCGATCGACAGCCTCGACCAGGACGCCAAGGCGGCGCGCCTGCTCAATCTGCATTTCGACCTGACCCGCGAGGCCGAATTGACCAAGCATGCCTTTGTCTTCGCCATCCTGGCGGCCTCGGTCGCCGGCTTCGACACCGGCGGCGGCGCTGGCACGCTGAACTTCGCCTATGAGCTTCCCGCCGATTGCCTGCGGCCCTTGCCGCTGACAGGGAATGGCGAGCCGGATGGCGTGCCGCTCTCATGGCGGCAGGAGGCCGGGCTGATCTATTCGGATCAGGCCGGGCCGCGCATCATCCGCTATGTCGCCAACCTGACAGACCCCAACGACTGGGACGCGCTGTTCACCGAGGTGCTGGTGGCGGCGCTCGCCATCAAGATCGCCCATCCGTTGACCCACAAGGCCAGCATGATCGACGTCGCCCGTAGCGCCTATGACAGGGCGCTGGATGCAGCCTACTCGGCCAATGCGATCCAGCGCGGCGGCAGATTTTCGACGACGTCCTGGGCTTTCCAGCGCGGCGACAGCCGGGGCGTCGGCCGATGACCACGCTCTATCCGATCCAGGATGCTTTCATCCGCGGCGAGATTTCTCCCCGCTTGCATGCTCGCGCCTCGCTCGAGCTTTACCGGGCGGCGCTGTCCAAATGCACCAATTTCGTCACGCTGCCGCATGGCGGTATCAGGAAGCGTGGCGGCACCTATTTTTGCGCGCAGGTGAAGGCTCCGTCAAAGGCGACACGGCTGATCCCGTTCATCTTCTCGGCTGATCAGGCCTATGCGCTCGAATTCGGCGATCTTTACATCCGCGTCTATGCCTATGGCGCGCGCGTCGGCACGGTCGAAGTCGTTTCGCCTTATCCCGAGGCCGATCTCTTCGACCTGCAATTCGTCCAGTCGGCAGACCAGATGTGGATCACCCATAAGGATCATCCGGTCAAAGTGCTGACGCGCACCGCGCACACGACCTGGACGCTGGCCGATTTCGTCTTTCTCGACGGCCCTTACGACAAGATCAACACCACCGCCACGACGCTAACGCCGGCCGCAACCGGCAACGCCATGCCGGTCATGGTCGCGAATACGCTGCCAAGCGGCACGGTCAGCAACAGCAACGGCTCATCCGACGTGTGGCAGGTGTTCGATGGCGACAAGCAGAAGGGGGAGAACATAGCGGGCTTTCCGAGCGGGTATCTGCGCTACCAGTTCGGCGGCGGGGCCAAGACGGTCGACGCCTACTGGATTACCGCCACGAATGATCACTCAGACACTGCATCGCCGACCCAGTGGCAATTCCAGGCCTCGCACAACGGCACCGACTGGACGACGCTCGACAGCCGGGACGGAGAGACCGGCTGGTCCAAGTCGGAAACCCGCTTCTTCGACGGCTTCAACAACACGGTTGCCTACGAATATTATCAGCTGCTGTTTTCAGGTGGCGGCAGCGACGGAACCGCTATCGCCGAACTGGCCCTGCACGAATACGCGCCGTCGCAAACGCCGTTCGATCTTTCGGCCTCCTCGATCGTCGGCATCAACGACGGCATCGGCTTCCAGACCAGCGATATCGGCCGTGCCATTCGTCTGCTTGCCGCGGATGGCTTCTGGCGCTGGGCCAAGATCGTTGCCCGGACCAGCACGACGGTGGTCACGGTCCAGTTGTACGGGCATGCTCTGCCCGATCTCAGCCCGATCATTCGCTGGCGTCTCGGCACGTTCGTGCCCGGCAAGTATGTGCAGAGCGGTTCGCTTTACGAGGAGCGCCTGGCGTTCAGCCGAAAATTCTCGGTCTATGCCTCGCAAACCGGCGATTTCGACAACTTCGCCACCGGTGAGAAAGACACCGACGCGCTGGAATTCGTGCAGGCAGGTGGCGGCCAGGCCAACGACATTACGTGGGTGGCGGAATCGGACGGCGCGCTGATCATCGGAACGCTTGGCGGGGTGAGGGCGCTGTCGGGTTCCGGCATCGACGAGGCGCTGACGCCGTCCTCGTTCAAGAACCGCCGGTCGCGGACTTTCGGTTGTGCCCCGCTGCGTCCCGTCGATGCGGGGCAGTCGTTCCTCTATGTCACCCGCTCCCGCAAATCGATCGCCGAGCTGACGCAAAACGCCACCGGCCGCTTCACCTCCGACGATGTCGGTCAAATATCGGAGCACATTCCCAAGAAAGGCGTCGTCGAACTCGCCTTCCAGACCGACCCCGACCCGCTGCTCTGGTTCCCGCTCGGGGATGGCGAACTCGGCGGCTACACGCACCAGCCGTCGCAGGACGTTCGCGGCATGCACATCCACCAGATCGCCGGAAGCTTCGCAGGATCGAACTGGGCCGTTGTCGAAAGCGCCGTGGTGACGCCCGGCCAGGACGGCAACGACGATCTCTGGCTGATCGTCAAACGCACGATCGGCGGCGTGACCAGGCGCTATATCGAAATAAAGACCGCGCCGTTCGAGTATGGCGGGATCGGCGATGCATTCGAAGTCGACTGCGGCCTGACCTATTCGGGTGCCGCTGTGGGCACGGTCTCAGGGCTTGATCATCTCAACGGCGAAACAGCCGACGTCCTGGCCGATGGCAAGGTCTACAAGGGCCTTGCTGTGGCCGCTGGCGCGGTCTCGCTGCCCGGTGGGGCTACGGCAGCCAAATGGCAGGTCGGGCTCGGCTACCAGTCCGAAGCCAACACGCTGGAGCTCGATGTCGGCGGCCGCGACGGATCGATCGTCGGGCGGCGCAAGAAGGTGGCCAAGCCCATTCTTTCGCTGCTGGAAACCGACACAACCGGGCTTCAGGTCCAGTCGTTCATCCGCGGCCGCTGGGAGCAGGTTCGCATCCCGTCCGTGGTCGCACCCGACGGCATGGCGAAATTGTTCACCGGCAATGTCGAGGTGCCGATCGACGATAGCTGGGAAGGGCAGGGCCGGGTGAAGATCCGCCACGTCAATCCAACGCCCTGCACGATCAGGGCGATGACGCCGGTGTTCGACGCCGAGCCTTAGGAACTGCTGATCTCCCCCCCCTCGAGGGCAGGGGAATCGCATATGGCGATTTTGGGGTTGAGTTTAGGCTGAGAAAGGATTCTTTGGAGAGGCAGTTGAGCGAAGGAG
>NZ_JAMYUA010000045.1:0-49022 GCF_040322715.1 Mesorhizobium sp. M0106
TGGCATCCCGAACCCCCTCGCGCAAAAGCGCAAAACTGTTCGCGATGTCCTCGCACATCTGTTCGCGATGTCCCCAGTCCAAACAGTGGGGAGGGGTAGGGGTGGGGGTCTTCTTCGCAAGAATCCATATGCGATCCTCTGCCCCCGAGGGGCGGTGCACTATTCTTCGCCGCCGTCCGCCGCTTGCGTCCCGCGGCGCCAGTAGGCGGTGACCAGGTGCCGGTCGCGCGGCACGCCCCATTCCTTGCGGACGATCCTGCGGATCTCGCGGAAATCACCGAACTCGCATCCGCCCCAGACATAGAGATTGTCGATAAGGGCGGTGCGGTTCCGCTGCTGCAGCACCCCCGGTAACAGCCTGGCTGTGCCGGCCTCGCGCCCATGCCGATAGAGCCAGGTGACGGCAACGGTCTCGCCCGCGGCCAGCGGCATCCGGTCGTCGGGACCATTGACCTCGATGAACGCTTCGGCGCGGGTTGACGGCGAAAGCTGCTCCAGGATCCTGCCGATCGCCGGAAGCGCGGTGTCGTCGCCGAGCAGCAGCAGGTTTTGCGCCTCGGGCACGCCGCCTCCGCCCGGTCCGATCATGCCGATGATCTCGCCGGCAACTGCCTTTTCGGCGAAAGCGGCCGCCGGCGTATCCATACCGGGGTGGAGGACGAAATCGACATCCAGCCAGCCGCTTGCGGCGTCCAGCGCCCGGATCGTGTAGACCCGCACGACGAGCGCGTCCTCGCCCGACGGCCAGACCATCAGGCCGTCGGCGCCCATCGACGGCCACACCGGCAGCCTGCCGCGCGGCGGCAGCAGCAGCCGCACATGCAGGCCGCCACGGCCAAAGCGGCCGAGATCGTTGCCGGTGAAGCGGACGCGCTGCATATGCGGAGAAATCCGCGTCGAGGACAGCACCGTGATCTCGCGGAAGAACACCGGCGTGCCGGCATCGCTGCCGTCGCCCTGCCAAGCGATGCCCCTGGTCGTGCCGAGATGTTGCGAGAAATGGCCGGCGACCGCCATCTTCATGTAGGACAGGCAGGTTTCATCCTCGGCCGCGACGCGGATCAGCACGTTGTCGTCACCGAGCGCCGCTTTCAACGAGCCGTAGTGCGTGCGAAATTCCCAATGATCGGCAAGGCCGGTATCGATCTCGGATTCGCCGTGCTCGGCGCGCAGCCTGTCCATCACCGACCGGATGGCGGCACCGCTGATCCGGGTTTGCGCACTCAATTGCTCCATCGCTCAGCCTTTCGATGCCGTTGAATTCGAGATCGCCATACGGCGTCCTCGCCACGCCGGAATGCCACAGCCGGCCCGGCGTTTCCACTAAAAGATGATAAGTATAGTCATGTTTTTAAATCAGGCTGAAGGGAAGTCCATTTGCAGGCCGCATCACCTAGATATCGACATGCAATAGGTCGTGAACTCGTAAAGCGGGGCGTCGCCAGCGGCAGGGATCGAACCCGCACCTGAACCAAGAGGCTCAGGATCACTGTGGTGATACGTTTACCAATTCCGTCACGCTGGCACCTGCCTCGTAGCGCAAATTTGCGCGGATTGCCATTCGAGGCTTCTCTTGTGGCGTCCGAGCCGATTCAGCGTCGGCATGAGCCGATGCGACCTGCCCGACTTCGAGTGGCGTGATCGAGCCGCTCCTGCCCAACAAGCCGCCAGGCGTGCCGCGTGTGGATGATCGCCGCGTGCTGAACGACATCTTCTCAAGGCGACTGTGGCTGCGCTTGTGAGTCTACGGTAATCTAATCCAGCCGGTGCATCAGATCGTCGTCCAGCCAGCGGGCGAAGAAATAGACCAGTTGCTTGTGCCACCACGGCCAGTCATGGGCGGCATCGCCGCCCCAGTAGTCGACCCAGGCCGGAATCGACTTGTCACGCAGGATCTGTTCCAGCGCCTGCGTATCGGCAAGCATCCGTTCCTCCCAGGCACCCTGCCCGCAGCAGAAGATCAGCCGCAGCGCCTTCAGCCTGACAAGCAGCCCCGGATCGACGATACCCCGCAGGTAGTCGAGCGGCGAGTTGAAGAAAATCTGTCCGTCGAGCGCGCTGCCGAAGAAATCGTGGGTGGAGTAAACCCCCGACAGCGCGATGACGCCGCTGGCCAGTTCCGGAAAGCGGAAGACGAAATTCGACGAATGGTAGCCGCCCATCGAGCAGCCGCAAAACAGCGGCTTCAGCGTACGCCCGCCATTGGCCTCGGCTGCGACAGACAGGAGTTCCGGCAGCGCCTCCTCGCGCACATAGCGGAAATACGCTTCATGTCGGGCGATGCGATGGGCCGGCTCGGCATGGCGGTCGAAGAAGGATTCCGCATCGATGCCGTCCAGCGTGAACAACTGGATGCGACCGGTGTCGACGAACTCGGCGAGAGCCGAGACGGCGCCGGAATCCTCGAACTGGTAGAACCGCCCTTGCGAAGTCGGGAACACAACCACGGGTCGGCCGGCATGACCGTAGCGCTTGTATTCCATGTCGCGGCCGAGGTTGCGGCCAAAACCCTTGTGGTAGGAAACGTCCATCGCCTCACGCCTTTTCCGCATGGATGTAGACGACCGCCCGGCGCAGCGCCTTCGGGTCGGTGGAGCGCAGCTGATAGGCGTAGTTTCCCATGGCGCGGCTGAAAACCTCCTCGATGGCGTGATGATGGACGATCATGTCGCCATGGGCGGCCAGCACGTCGGCGTGGCTGTGCACATAGTTGAGGTGCCGCTTGCGGCTGGCATAGGCGGTGAAATACTTGCCCCTGTAAGGGCCGCCGGCGGCGTCCTTGACCACCATGTCGGCCCATGCGGCATAGACATCGATATCGAAGGTGTAATTGATGGCATCGGTCATCCAGGCGCCAGGCGGCCGCATGTTGACCTCCAGCGCGATGACCCGGTCGTCCCTGGTTTCGAACAGCTCGATGTGGAAGAAGCGTTCGCGCACGTCGAACGCCTTGAGGATTTTCCTGCCGGCCTCCTCGACCGCCCGGCTGATCTCGGGAAAACAGACATAGCTCATATGGCGGTCGCGGTTGACCACCTCCATGACGCTCTGGTCGTAGCGGTGGCTGGCGGCCAGCACCACCTCGCCGTCGCGGTTGACCAGCCCGTCATAGGTCACCACCAGCCCTTCGATGAATTGCTCCATGACGAAGCTGACGCCTTCCGGCTTGTCCCTGAAGAAGCTGTCGAGTTCGCCGGTGTTGGAGATTTTGAAAGTGTTCGAGGCGCCGGAGCCCGAATCCGGCTTCACCACCACGGGATAGCCGACACGTCGGATGAAGGTCATGGCGCCGGCGCGGTCGGAGCATTTGCGTTGCGGGATGGTTTCGACGCCGCTCTTGCGGAAGAACGCCCGCATGCGGCTCTTGCGTTTCAAATTCTTGACGAAGTCGAGCTTGGTGCCGAAGATGTTGAAGTCGGTGCGGATATTGGCTTCCAGCTCCAGCCAATGCTCGTTGAGCGATTCGAACCGGTCGACGCGGCCCCATTTGTGGATGAAATGGCCGATCGCCCGGAACACCGGATCGTACTCCTCCATGTCGTCGATGCGGTAATATTCCGAAAGGGCTGCCTTCAATTTGCCGTCCAGCGCATCGAACGGGGCGTCGCCAATGCCGAGCACGGTGGCGCCGGCCTTCTTCAGCCGGTCGCAGAAATCGGCGCCATTGGCTGGAAAATGCGGCGAGAAGAACACGAAGTTCATGGACGATCCCTCCCGGCGGCGAGCCATCGCACCCCGCCGACAATCGACTCTGGCGCATTTGCCGGGCTCGGGGAAGAGCAACTGGATCAGGTGAGCGGCTGGGTCCGCGAAAGGTGACGCCAAAACCGTGAAATAAAAAACCCGCCTCGACAGCGGGTCCTCGGCGCCAGTCAGCACCATACCCAAGTTAGTAGCATAGCTGCCGGCACAAAGCAAGAACAAAGTTGCTGTAATCAGGAAAAATCGGGATAGGTGGCTCGGCGAAGCCGAGACGGAGAGGGGACTGCGCCCTACGAAGGCCCCCTCTCCGGCCGCGGAGCCTGTCTTCGGGCTTGCCGAAGGCAAGACCCGTGGGCGACCACCTCCCTCCCATTTCGCGACGGCGCGGAACCCCGGTCTTGAGGCTGGATCGGCAGCTTCTGCGACAGCGAGGCCCCCACTTGCCTCGCTTTGCCCGCTCCTGTATGAAATCCGCCATGAGCCCGCGCGCCACCTCTTTTGCGTCTCGTCCGACCGGCATTGCCGGCCAGACCGTCCGCGCGCTTGCCTCCACCCTGCTGCTTCTCGGCCTTATCGGCGATCGCCGGGTTCGCTGAAGGAGCGCCCGGCGGTCGAATTCGCCGCTCACGCGCACGCTCCTTGGCCAGTCACAAAATTGGCACGTCACATCAAGCGAACGAAATTCTGGTAAAGGCGCCGCTCGCCACCAATCCGCCTGAAGCTGGATCCGCGAGCCGCCGGGAGAAAAGACGATGAACGCACGAGAAGATATCCGTCTGAATGTAGAGGAAACCGCCAAGCCCGCGAGGGGCATGCCGGACGCTGCCCGCAAGTACCAGCCCTATCCGACCGTCGGTCTTGCCGATCGCACCTGGCCTTCGAAAGTGATCGACAAGGCGCCGATCTGGTGCTCGGTCGACCTGCGCGACGGCAACCAGGCGCTGATCGATCCGATGGGCCAGGAACGCAAGGCGCGCATGTTCGCCCTGCTGCTCGACATGGGCTTCAAGGAGATCGAGATCGGCTTCCCGTCGGCCTCGCAGACCGACTTCGATTTCGCCCGCTGGTGCATCGAACAAGGCAACGTGCCCGCCGACGTCTCGCTGCAGGTGCTGGTGCAGTGCCGGCCCGAACTGATCACCCGCACTTTCGAGGCGCTGAAGGGCGCCACCAATCCGATCGTCCATTTCTACAACTCGACCAGCGAGCTGCAGCGCCGCGTCGTCTTCGAGAAGGACGTCGCCGGCATCAAGCGCATCGCCACCGACGCGGCCAAGATGATCACCGACATGGCGGCCAAGGCCGGCGGCGGCTACCGTTTCGAATATTCGCCGGAGAGCTTTACCGGCACCGAGCTCGAAGTGGCGCTGGAGATCTGCAACGCCGTCACCGAGATCGTCAAGCCGACGGCGGAGAACAAGCTGATCATCAACCTGCCCTCCACGGTCGAGATGTCGACGCCCAACATCTATGCCGACCGCATCGAATGGATGTGCCGCAATCTCGACAACCGCGAGAACCTGTTGATCTCGCTGCATCCGCACAATGACCGCGGCACCGGCATCGCCACCACCGAACTCGGCCTGATGGCGGGCGCCGACCGCGTCGAAGGCACGCTGTTCGGCAACGGCGAGCGCACCGGCAATGTCGACATCGTGACGCTGGCGCTCAACATGTACACGCAAGGCGTCGATCCCGGGCTCGACTGCTCCGACATCAACCGCATGAAGGACGTCTACGAATACTCCAACCAGCTGAAGATCCCCGAGCGCCATCCCTATGTCGGCGAGCTCGTCTACACCGCCTTTTCCGGCTCGCACCAGGACGCTATCAACAAGGGCATGAAGGCGCTGCGCAAGGCCAACACGCCGCATTGGGAGGTGCCCTATCTGCCGATCGACCCGGCCGATGTCGGCCGCAGCTATGAAGCCATCATCCGCATCAACTCGCAGTCCGGCAAGGGCGGCATCGCCTATGTGCTGCATGCGGATTACGGCCTCAACCTGCCGCGCAACCTGCAGATCGAGTTCAGCCAGGCCATCCAGGCGATCACCGACGCCGAAGGCAAGGAGGTGCCGGCCAGGCGCATCTACGAGCGCTTCCTCGACACCTATGTCGACCAGCCCGGCGCGCGGCTGAAGTTCCTCGACCACCACACCTATCCCGACACCGAGGTCAAGGGCCGGCGCGTGGTCGAAGCGGTGATCCTCGACAAAGGCAAGGAGGTGACCATATCAGGCACCGGCACCGGCCCGATCGACGGCTTCGTCGATGCGCTGTCGCGCCATGTCGGGGTGCCGATGTCGGTGCTGGATTATTCCGAGCATTCCATGCAGCGCGGCTCGAATGCCTCGGCCATTTCCTATGTCGAGATGGAACATCCGGGCGGCAAGCTGTTCGGCGCCGGCATCAACACCAACATCGTCGCCGCCTCGCTCGAAGCCGTGGTTTCGGCGGCCAACCGCATCGTCGGCCGAAAGGGCGGCTAGCCGAGACCGCCAGGCCCGCGCATCAGCCCACCGGAAATTTTATCCGGTGGGTACGCTATCGCACCATAAGCAGATGCTTGTATGGCGGCGCCAGCGCGATATGATTGTACCTCAACCTGTGCCGAATTCGAAGGGATCGACACTTGCAGCATACCACGCCTGCCGCCCCCGCAGTGCGCGAAACGTTGGAGCGATTGCTTGCCAGCGAAACGTTCGGACGATCCGAGCGCGCGCGCAAGCTGCTCCGCTACCTCGTCGAGCGCGAGCAGGCAGGCGAAGCCGATAGGCTCAAGGGCTTCTCCATAGCGATGGACGTTTTCGGCAAGGACGGCGATTTCGACCCGTCGACCGATGCGGTGGTGCGGGTGCAGGCCGGCAGGCTGCGCGAGCTTCTGCAGCAGTATTTCGCCAATGAGGGCGTTGCCGAACCGGTCCGCATCGCCATTCCGCGCGGCGGCTATGTTCCGTCCTACGAGCTCAACGCCATTCGCTTGCCGGCAGAGGCTGAGGCAGAGAGCAAGCCGCAGCCGGCGACAGAGGAGGCGGCGACCGCCCCGCTCGGCTCGCCGGAAGATGCCCGCAACCGGGCACATCCGGCTGCATTGCTGAGCGTTCCAGCCGTCGCCCCTGCTGCACCTTCGCTGCAGCGGCATTTGCAGTTCTTCTGGCTGGCGATCGCGCTGGTCATTCTCATGCTGGGTGTGCTGATCCTTCGCCAGGGCAGCGTGGTATTGCTGACCGGCGGCGACACGGCGGTCGAGACCGCTGTGGCGACCGGCAGCATAGCAGCGCCTCCGGTTGAAAACCTCCCCCAGGTCTACATCGCCATCAAGGCCGACAGCGACCTGGCTCGCCGTGTCGCCGCATCGCTGCGCGCCGGCCTCAGCGGCTTCGATACCATCAATTTCATCGGCCGTGATGCCGACAGCCCGCCCGATCCAGTAACCGACGCCGCCAGCTTCGTATTCGATGTCCTGCCCGGGCCGCGTAGCGGCGACATCATGCTCGAGCTGCAAAGCGTGGCGACCGGCCGCGTGCTGCTCTCACGCAACCTGACCGCCGGCGACAGCGCGAACACCGCCATCGAGGACCAGATCTCCGGCATTTTGAGCTCGGCTCTTCCTGCCTCGGGCACGATCTACAACTACATCGAGCAGAGCGGCATCCAGACCGGGCTGACGGCGTGTCTGGTGCTCAACGGCAAATATTATCTCGACCAGAACGCCCAGACGCACGGAGCCGCTTACCGCTGCCTCGAAGATCTTGCCAACCGGGAGGCGAAGTCGTCGCTCGTCTATTCGGAACTCGCTTCCTTGCATCTCGAAGCGGTCACCGACCACTATCCCTACCCCGCCGACGCGACGATCGACAAAGCGATGACGTTTGCCCATCGCGCCATCCAGATGGGCCCGACCAGCCCCTACGCGCACCGCGCCCTTGGTTATCTCAATTCGCGCATGGGCGATTCCGCGGAATCGATCCGCTGGATGCGCAAGGCCTACGAGCTCAATCCCTACGATCTCGCAATGGCCGCCGCCTATGGCTACGGGCTGGTTTTCGCCGGCAGGTACAGCGAGGGCACCCCGATCATCGCTCACGCGGTGGACATCGCCAGCGCCCATCCGACATGGTGGGATTACGGGCTGTTCGCCGGAGAGTTCATGATGGGCGACATTCACAAGGCCACGCTCGCCAGCGACGGCTTGCGAACGACGGAAATGAAATCGCATTATCTGGCGGCGCGGCTGATCGGCGCCAAGGCTGCCGGCCGCGAGAAGCTGGCGAGCAGGCTGCTGCAGGAACTGACCGCCAAATTCCCGAAATTCGCAGCCGATCCGCGCGCAACTTTCGTCGAACGAAGATATCCCGCCGATCTGACCAACCGGCTGGTGGAAGCCCTGCGCGCCGCCGGCCTTGGCGGCGCCAGCTGACGTCTCCCGGCGCGTGCACGACGTCAGGTGATCGCGAAGATTTTACTGGCCATCCGGACGGCCAAAGCGCAATTCAGACACAATTTGAACCGGCCAATCTGATCCCACATAGGTCTGATCCCGCATAAGACTGATCTCCGCATAAGTCTGACCTCCCGCAAAGACTGATCCGCATAAGACCGCCCCCGGCATCCTGACTGATCCCGGCACCAAGCCATAAAGTTTGCATGACCCCATCCCTTTACGCTGCCGAACGGGGCACCGGCCCGACAACGATCGCCTTCCTGCATGGTTTCGGTGGCTGCCACGACGACTGGCGCGACGTGGCCGAGTCTCTGGCGCCCGGCGCGCGGACCCTGGCCTATGATCTGCCGGGACATGGGCTGTCGCTCGATTTTCCGGGCGGCGGTCCGGCCAGGATTGCAGCCAGTGCCGTCCTTGCCGATCTTTCCGCTCGCGGGATAAAGCGGGCTCATCTCGTCGGTCATTCGATGGGCGGCGCCGTGGCCGCCCTGATGGCATTGAGCGAGCCTGAAAAGATGGCCTCGCTGACGCTGCTGTCGCCGGGCGGTTTTGGTCCTGAGATCAATGGTCCGCTGCTGCGTCGCTACGCCGCCGCTGCCGGCATGGATGAAATCCGCGCCTGTCTTGCCGCCATGTCGGGACCGCAAAGCCGGCCCTTGCAGCATAGGGTCGATCTCGTCAACGAGATGCGCCGGCGTCCCGGCCAGTCGCGGACACTTGTCGAGTTCGCAGCCGCCATGACCAGGGATGATCGGCAAGGCGTCATTCAGCGCGAACGGCTGGAAACGCTGAACATGCCGGTCATGGTGGTTTGGGGAACCGACGACGCGGTGCTGCCCGTCAGCCAGGCGGACGGCGTGCCGAAGCATTTTCATCTGCACCACGTGCTGGAAGCCGGCCATATGCTGGTCGAGGAAGCGCCCGGCCTGGTCGTCGAGGCCGTCCGTCGCAATATGCGACGCCGCAGCAGGCGGCTTCGTCCGGGATTCGCCGCTGCGGCGAGCTGATCGGTCTTCGCGCAGGCACGGCGGCGGCGCTGGTGCTGCTCCAGCGAACCCTTGCCCGCTCATCGATCTCGCAAGTGCATTTTGGCGACGGCTGTGTTAATTCGGTGTTAACCAAACCCCGCGAGGCAACGCCGATGAAGGACGCAGGCGAGAACATCACCCAGATCGATCAGTCGCGAAAACTGTCCGATGCCATTCGCGACGTCAAGAACGCCTTCGCCGACCGCGATGACGTCGTCGTCGAGATGCGCGAAGCGCATCGCATGCGGCTCGATCTGCTTGCCGCCGAACTCGCGCCGGTCTTCGGCGACGTACCCACCGATATGGACAGTTTCGACTTCGCCGTCTCGTCCGGCCTGCAACCACGGCTGTGGATCGACGCGGTCAGCCATGTCGCCATGGGACGCGACCGCCGCACCTACCGCTTTCTCAAGGACACGCGCATCGGCCGCGTCGTGCTCGCCGAGTCGACCGAGATGAAGGTCGTTGCCGATCAGGTGACGCGCTATGTCGCCGAGCGCGTCGTCGAACGCCAGAGGATGATGGAAGGCGGCATCGAGCAGGCCGTCGCCGGCCTGAAACGCGCCCTGGTGGCGGAGGCTGAGCCGCCGCTGCATGTCCCTGCGCGCAGCAACGGCTGGTCGGCGTTCTTCTCGGGCCTCGGCCTGATCGCCGCCGGCGCCCTGGTCGGCCTGGCGATTTCGCTCGTGCTGTTCTGGGACCGCATCGTCGCGATGAAAATCAGCTTTTAAAGCATTTGCAGCCAAGTGATGTCACTTGGCGTCGCAGAGTGCGGCTGACGACCGGCGAGACGCTCCCATCTGAGTTCACCGCGCCCCGGCAAGCGTGGCCTCGGCCCCCACGCCAAGCTCCATTGTCTGCAGGTCGCTGGGCGGCAATGCCGGCCCGGTCAGGCCGCGGCGCGTCAGCCTGATCCGCCAATTGTCCTTTTCACCGTCGATGTCGAGCAGATTGTATTGCGCCGGCGCATGCGAACTGCCGGGCGCCTGCCCCGCGGCGGCGACCCCGACCACCGGAATTTTGATCTTGCGGGCGCCGATGAAGAACAGCGACGGCACATGCGAATGGCCGTGCAGCACAAGCTCGGCGCCGTGCCGGTGAAGAACCTTGTGGAAGCGCGAGATGCCGAACAGCCGCTTGTTCTGCGAAACGGCGCCGCGCACCGGCGGGTGGTGGATCATGATCACCCGGAACAGGCCCTGCTTGCCCGTGGCGTCGAGGATGCCGCGCAGCCTTTCCGCCTGGCCTTCCAGAAAGAAGCCGTTGGCCATGAAGGGAGCCGTGGCGCGCGCCGTGGAGACGCCGATCAACGCAACATCGCCGCGCACGCGCAGATACGGAAAGGTGTTGCGGTCGACCGGCGTATTGACGCCGTCGCCGGTCATCCACGCCGCCCAGGACCGGCAGGTCTTGTCGAAGGCGCCCGGCACATAGGCGTCATGGTTTCCCGGCACGACCGACACGTCATTGGGCGAGCCCAGCGTCTCCAGCCAGTGCTTGGCCATCTCGAGCTCACCGTCGAGCGCCAGATTGACCAGGTCACCGGTGATGGTGAGATGGTCCGGCCCGCTGGCCTTCATGTCGGCGACGATCGTGTCGATGACGGCATCGTGCATGTAGCGGCGGCGGTTGCGCTGCCAATTGACGTAACCGACCACGCGCTTGGAGGCGAGATCGCGATAGGTTACATCGGGAAGCGGCCCCAGATGGACATCGGAAATATGCGCGAGCCTGAACATCTTTTCTTCATAGGCGAGGCGCGCGCGGCTTTCCACTCACGGTTTCGCGGACGATGACGACGCCGGATCCGGAGCAAGCCCTGCGTCAGACCGGCTGGCCGGGCTTCAGGGCAAGGCTGTTTCACCTGTACTTCGTACTGCGGCGGCCGATGACGCTCGGCGTGCGCGGCTTGATCCACGACCGCCGCTCCAATTCGGTCTTCCTCATCCGCCACACCTATGTCCCGGGCTGGCACCTGCCCGGCGGTGGCGTCGAGTTGGGCGAGACGATGATCGAAGCGCTGACACGCGAAGTCTTCGAGGAAGGCAACATCGCGCTGACCGGACCGCCGGTGCTGAAATCCCTGCATTTCAACCGCCGCGCCAGCCGCCGCGACCATGTCGGCCTCTATCTGGTCGAGGAGTTCGACCAGCCAAGCCCTAAGCTGCCCGACCGCGAGATCGCCGAAGCCGGCTTCTTCTCGCTCGACCGCTTGCCGGTGGGCACGACACCGGCAACTTTGCGGCGGATTGCCGAGGTTTTTGATGGCGCGGCGATATCGCCCTACTGGTAGATCACGCCGCCTTCCTGAACCTGTCGCGGTCATGCAGCGCGCCATAGTCGAGCTCAGGCCCGACCGGCACGATGCGTGTCGGGTTGATCGTCTCGTGGCTGCCGTAATAATGCGACTTGATGTGGTGCAAATTCACCGTGCCGGCGACGCCCGGCACCTGGTAGAGATCGCGCAGGTAATTCGACAGGTTCGGATAGTCGGCGATGCGGCGCAGATTGCACTTGAAATGGCCGACATAGACCGGGTCGAAGCGGACCAGCGTCGTGAACAGCCGCCAGTCCGCCTCGGTGATGCGGCTGTCGACGAGATAGCGCTGCCTTGACAGACGGTTTTCCAGCATGTCGAGCGTCGAGAACAATTCGCCGAACGCCTCCTCGTAGGCCGCCTGCGTAGTGGCGAAGCCGGCACGGTAGACGCCGTTGTTGACCGCGGGATAGACCAGCGCATTGATCGCATCGATCTCGCCGCGCAACGGTTGCGGATAAAAATCGAGCTTGGCATCGCCCCATTCGTCGAAGGCCGAATTGAGCATCCGGATGATCTCGGAGGATTCGTTGGAGACGATGGTCTGCTCGCGTTTGTCCCACAGCACGGGAACGGTGACCCGGCCCGAATAGCCGGGATCGGCCCTGGTGTAGATCTGGTGCAGGAAATCGAGGCCGTAGAGCGTGTCGCCGGTGGCGCCGTCCTCGGCCAGGAACGTCCAGCCGTCGCCGCCCATGAAATGATGGACGACCGAGACGGAAATCACGTCCTCGAGTTTTTTGAGCACGCGAAAGATCAACGTCCGATGCGCCCACGGGCAGGCGAGCGAGACATAGAGGTGGTAGCGACCGGGCTCGGCCTTGAAGCCGCGTTTTCGCCCTTCGGCCGGCGCGCCGTCGCGGGTCACCCAGTCGCGCCACTGCGACTGCGCGCGCACGAATTTGCCGCCGCTCTCCCCGCTATCGTACCGGCGGTCCTGCCATTGGCCTTCGACTAGCAATCCCATGCAATATCCTTTCGCGTTCCTACCCGATGTAGGGCACCAAGCGGCGCCGCGGAAATCCCCGATGCTGAACAGATCGTCAACGGCTGCGTCGTCGAGTGCGGTCGGCTGCGCCGGCCGATTGCGGCGGCTGAAAATTGGTGCTAGCGGACAATCCGCATGTTCGACTTTGCCCTGATCCGGTTCGACCGACGACGAAAGAGCGCCCGCGCTTGATGAAGCGCTGACTGGCGAATGCTGCCGCTTGCAGCAAACCTTCCCTCGCATACCGGAACGCAAAGACCATGAGCCTTGCCGACTTGAAATACCTGGCCGACGTGAAATACCTGCCGGAAACTCCGGCGCACGATCCTGAAATCGAAGCCATCAATGACGAGGCCTTCGGGCCGGGCCGTTTCGTGCTCGCCGCCTACAAGATCCGCCAAGGTGGCCCGCATGAGCGGGCTTTGTCCTTCGTGGCTGTCGATGGCGCAATCGTCGTCGCCTCGGTACGGATGACGCGCATCGCCGCCGGTGCCGGCCGCGCGCTGATGCTCGGGCCGCTCGCTGTGCGGCCGGCCTTCAAAAATCTCGGCATCGGCCGCAAGCTGGTGGCAATCGCGCTGGAAGCCGCCGCCAAGACCGGCGCACCGGCGGTGATGCTGGTCGGCGACGAACCCTACTACGGCCCGCTCGGCTTCAGGAGGCTGCCGCGCGGGCAGATCTCGATGCCGCGTCCGGTCGACCCCGACCGGCTTTTGGCGCACGAGATCGTGCCGGGCGCGATGGCAAGGCTGGCGGGCGAGGTTTGCCACGCCGACCAGGCAAGGATTGCCGCGCACATCGCCGCGATGGCATGACCATGCCGGTGCTGTCGCACGGTGGCTTGGCGGCATAGTCAGGACACGGAGGAGGACGTCGAGATGAACCCGAACGGCCAGATTGCGATCGTCACCGGCGGCGGCTCCGGCCTTGGCGAGGCGACGGCGCGCGCTCTTGCCGCCGGCGGCGCCAGGGTTGCCGTCCTCGATCTCGGTATCGAGCGTGCGGCCAAGGTGGCGGCTGACATCGGCGGCATCGCCGTCCGATGCGATATGAGCGACGCCGCGAGCGGTGCCGCCGCAGTCGCGGAAGCGGCAGAGACGCTCGGCGCACCGCGCATCCTGGTCAATTGCGCCGGCATCGTTATCGGCATGAAGACGATCGGCAAGGACGGACCGCATCCGCTCGATCAATACCGCAAGGTGATCGAGGTCAATCTGATCGGCACCTTCAACATGATCCGCCTGGTCGCCGACCGGACCGCCAGGCTCGAACCGCTGCAGGGCGGCGAGCGCGGTGTCATCGTCAACACCGCGTCGGCCGCGGCCTATGACGGCCAGATCGGCCAGGCCGCCTATTCCGCCTCCAAGGCCGGTGTCGTCGGTATGACGCTGCCGGTGGCGCGCGATCTCGCCCGCTCCGGCATTCGCGTCTGCACCATCGCACCCGGCATCTTCAGGACGCCGATGATGGCCGGCATGCCGCAGGAGGTGCAGGATTCGCTCGCTGCCGCGGTGCCCTTCCCTTCCCGTTTGGGCGAGCCTTCGGAATACGCGGCACTTGCCTTGCACATCATCGAGAACCAGATGCTCAACGGCGAGACCATTCGCCTCGACGGCGCCATCCGCATGGCGCCGAAATAAATGCGACGGTGATGCCTTGGACGAACCCAGGAAAGACGTGATCCGCGCGACCGATACCGAGGCGATCAGGCTGGCAAAGAAGCTGATCCGCAGCGCCCGTTTCGGCGCGTTGGCAGTGCTCGAACCAGGAACCGGTTCGCCGCTGGCCAGCCGAGTCGGCGTCGCCACAGACATCGACGGCACGCCGTTGATCCTGGTATCGATGCTGTCCGCCCATACCGGCGCCATCCTTGCCGACCCGCGCTGCTCGTTGCTCGTCGGCGAACCCGGCAAGGGCGATCCGCTGGCGCATCCGCGATTGACGCTCGTCTGCCGCGCCGTGCGGCTCGAACGCGGATCGAACGAACACGCCCGCGCCGAGCGGCGCTACCTCAACCGCAACCCCAAGGCAAAACTCTATGCCGGGCTCGGCGACTTCTCGATCTTCCGGCTCGAACCGGAGCGCGCCAGCCTGAACGGCGGCTTCGGCAAGGCCTATCTGCTCGACCGCACCGATCTGGTCGCGACGGGAGCGATCGTCGAAGAGCTTGCCGCCGGGGAGCAATCGGCGCTCGACCACATGAACGCCGACCATCTCGATGCGATTGCCCTCTACGCAAGTCATTTCGGCGGGGCCGAGAGTGACGGCTGGATCGTCACCGGGTTCGACGCCGACGGGATGGATCTCGTATCGGGCGACAATGTCTGTCGGGTTTTCTTCCCCGAGCCGCTGAGAGCGGCGCGCGACCTCAGGCCTGTCCTGATCGACATGGCAAAGGCTGCCCGATCGGCAAATTAATCACAGCCGCACGGTTAATCGGCTTGCATGGAAAGCAAGCCTTGAGATTTGAGCGAAATGTTCTACCTTTGCGAGTGACGCTGAATCGCTGGCGTGCATCTATAGGGAAAGTCTATGGAATCCGACGCTATTGCCCCCATAGCGGCGGATGAGCAAGAAGGCATGGGGGATCTATGGTCTCGAACAAACTAGTCGCCAACGCCGGAACCGCGGCTGCGTTTCTGACGCTGATGGGCAACGAAAAACGTTTGTTGATCATGAGCTATCTGGCCGAGGGCGAGATGTCGGTCGGCGCCATAGCCGAGAAGGTGTCGCTCAGCCAATCCGCCCTGTCACAGCATCTAGCCAAGCTCAGGGCTTCCGACCTTGTCGAGACCCGCCGCGACCGGCAAATGATCTATTATTCCTGCAAGTCCGCGGCGGTGCGCGAATTGCTGCACATGCTGGACGGCATTTTCGGCGAAGGTGAACTGTCGCAGATGGCTCACCGGCTGCGTCGCGCCGGGACCTGAGCGGCCGAGGCGGAGAATGCCCCCGCCAAATCCGCTTTGCTACCAAGTCCGCTTTGCTGCCAAGTCCGCTTTGCTGCCAAGTCAGCCTTGCTATTGAACGCGCTCGTCGGCGGCCTGCGCAATCTCGTCCTTGAACTCGACCTTCGTGCCCGGCTGCACCATGGAGGCAAGGTCTTCGGCATCCCAATTGGTCAACCGGATGCAGCCATGCGAAAAGGTCGTGCCGATCTTGCTTGGTTCGGGCGTGCCGTGGATGCCGTAGCTTTCGATGGAGAGATCGATCCAGACCGATCCCACGGGATTGTTCGGCCCGGCAGCGATGGTGAAGGGCCGCTTGGTCTTGACCCCCTTGAAAGCGAAGTCCGGATCGTAGTGATAGGTAGGGTTGTGCACCACGCGCCTGACCTCCGCCATGCCGCTTGGCGCCGGCTTCTCCTCGCTCCCAATCGAGGCGGGGTAGACCGCCAGCCATTTGCCGGCACGGTCGAGCACACGCACCAGGCGGGCGCCCTTGTCGACCTCGACGACGGCAACGCCGGCGGGAGGGTCGCCCCTGCTGACATCAGGCACCACCAACGTCCTGCCTGGTTTCCTGAGGCTGGTGCCCGGATTGAGCATTCGCAGCAATTGTTCGCTGACGTGGAAGCGCTCAGCCAACCTCTCCACCGCATTGCGATAGCCGAGCCGCCGCAAGCGGGCCATCCTCTCCAAGCGAGCCGGAATACGCCTGGTGAAAGGTCCGCGCACATCCTTGCGCATCACCTCATAGGTCACCAGCACCGGCTTGGCGGAGGTTGCGATGAGTTTGCTCCAGGTTTGTGGACTGAGCTTGCCATCGGGCGGAAGTCCGTTTGCCGCCTGAAACGCGGCGACGGCCTTGGCGAAGTTCTGGGAAAGGCGACCGTCGATGAGGCCCGGCGAGAAGCGGGCGCGATCCAGAAGGATCTGCGCCTTCAGCAGCATCGGATCGACACCCTTCGGTTCGCCGATAGTGAATTGGGCCTGATTGACGGTGGCTGGATCGAGCTTGGCCGCGCGAGCCACGCCGCATGCGAGGGCAAGCGTGGCGGCAAAGACGAGGAGGAGCCTGATCATCGATGTCCTCCCAGGACCGCAGCAGGAGCCCGCCTCTATGACGCGGCATGGCCCTGTGTGGTTCCTTCGCCCATCGAGATTCTGCATTGAAGCGGCTTGGCCGAAGAGCCGTGCCGCGGAAATCAAATATCGCCGTGCCGCCAGGAGGCCAGGCAGGGCGTCTCCGCCCGGCGCCTAGTGATTGGATTTGACCGTTAGAACGGCGTGCATCCATTTGGACGCTGAGATACGGTCAGAGCTTCGGATCCGGCATCATGCCTTCCGAATCCGAATCCCGATTCGCGGCCGACGCCAGGGTCCGCCGAGGAAGCCATGAATCCGATCCGCATAGACGACCCGCAGGATCCTCGCGTCGCCGCCTATCTCGACATCCGGGAACGCGATCTTGCCGGCCGGCAGGGCCGTTTCGTCGCCGAAGGCAAGGTGGTGCTCGACACGCTGCTTGCCGCCCGTCGCTTCGAGGCAGAATCGGTGCTGGTGCTCGAGAACCGGCTGGCCGGCCTCGATGACGTCCTGCGCAAGGCGCCTGCCGGGCTTCCGATCTATGTCGCATCCGGCGAAGTCATGGACAGGATTGCCGGATTCCACATGCATCGCGGCATATTGGCGATCGGCCGCAAGGGCGCGGCCGTCTCCGCTGAAGCTTTGCTCGGCGCACTGCCCGCCCGCGCGCTGATCGTGGTGCTGGTCGGCATCGCCAATCATGACAATATGGGATCGATCTTCCGCAATGCCGCCGCCTTTGGCGCGGATGCCGTGCTTCTCGATCCGACCTGCTGCGATCCGCTGTACCGCAAGGCAATCCGCGTCTCGGTGGGCGCCGCCTTGAAAGTCCCCTTCGCCTGCTTTGCCGATACCGCCGGCTGCACCGCAATGCTCGACCGGCAAGGCTTCAGCCAATTCGCCTTGTCGCCGCGCGGGCAGATCGACATTCGCGATGCCAAGAGAAACGGCCGGCTGGCGGTCTATCTCGGCACCGAGGGCGAAGGCCTGCCGGAAAGCCTGCTTGCCCGCCTGCAGACGCTGCGGATCGGTATGGCGCAGGGTTTCGACAGCCTGAACGTCGCCGCCGCGTCAGCTATCGCGCTGCATCATTTTTCCGGAGCCTAATTTAGAGCCGGGGCGTCCCGCTCGCGCTTGCGGAATCTCAGTCGGTCGAAGCGGCCTTCTGCAGCGCCCGCACCCGATCGGCAAGGCTGCGTCCGCCGCTCCCCTGCCGCGTATCCTCAGGCGCTGCAAGCGCCTGGGCGATCGGCGAATCCGGCCCGTCGAGCTTTGCCGTCAAGGCCACGACTTGCGCCGCCAGATCGTTCATCTCTTCGCGCAATGCGGCGCTGGCGCTGCCGGTATCGTCTCCGGCCTGTGATTTCGGCGTTTCGACGGCAGCAAGATCTGTCTTCAGCCGTCTGTTTTCGCGTGCCAGCGACGTCAGCCTGGCCTCCAGCCGCTCGCGGTCGGCGTCGAGCTTGGCGGTTGTCTTTTCGATGTCACCGTTGGCGGCCACATTGACCTGACTGCCTGGCACGCCGGCAAGACCCACCGCAAGCGTCCTTTCAGCGCCTTTCGGCTTTTCGCGAAGGCGCACCAGTTCCTTCTCGCGGCGCTCCAGCCTGTCCTCGCGATCGGCTAGCGAGGCGAGCAGGCGTTCGACCTTCTTTTCCAGGTCGCCGGTTCTTTTCTTCTCGGCCTTCAACGCGTCCCGCAAAACCTTGCTTTCGGCTGCCAATTCCTGGCAGCGCCTGTCCGTCTCCTTGCGCTGGCCGCGCAGCAGCGAAATGTCGCTTGCCAACTTCTGCAGCTCGGATTCGCGCGCCACCAGTTCGATCTGCCGGCTGCTGGATGAAAAACTGGCGTCGTCATACATGTGCTCCAGTTTCCGCAGTTCGAGCCCGCGCTTTTCGAGGGCGCGCTCGGTCTCCGCAAGCCGTTCCGACAGCTGCTGCAGCTGCTCATCGCGCTTGCGAAGCTCCTCGCCCCTGGCTGTAAGATCGGCGACGACCCGGTTCTTGTCCTGTCGCTCGGCCGCCAATTCCTTCAGGGCTTCGCGGTCGCGGCCGATCTCGACCAGCTGCTCGGCGGCCTTCTCGCGCAATGATTTGACGGTCATTTCAAGCCGGCGCACCGAAACGGCGAACTCGGCGCGGACGCGATCCTTGTCCGCCTGAATCTCGGCCAGCGTCAACGGCATCGAGCCCTCGACGCGCTTGCGCGTCAGCGCCACCGCCCGCCGCCACACGGCCGGAGCAATCATCAGCGCCAGAAAGCCGGCGCAGAGAAAGCCGAGAACAAAGAACAGGATCGACTGGACCAAGATGACTATCCGTTGTGCATGGCAACCGCCAAAGGTCGACTTTGCCATCTTCGCATGACGGAAATCCGGCGCCACGGCAAGAGTATGCTGCGGCAAAGCTCAGACCGTGGGATCACAGCTCCAATCGCAGTGGCGCCATCATGCAGGTCAGAACGGATTCCAGGTCGCGCGCTGGGTGAGCTTGAGGTAGCCGAGATTGACGCCGAGACGAGCGCCGACGCCGGTACGGATCGGCACGAGCAGCACATTGTTGTTCTTCAGCACGTTGAAGCCGACGCCGGCGACGACATAGGCGGAGCCGGCGACGCCGCCAAAACGATTATAGAGGCTGCTCACATCGTCGAGATTGTAGACCAGCATCATGACGCGCGAGCCCTCGCCGCCGAAATCCCAGCCGAGCGAAGGGCCTTGCCAGAACACTTTGTGGTCGCCGGCATTCTTGGTGTAGAGCGTGCCTTCGCCATAGGTCAGGCCACCGATCAGCGCCCCGGACCCCTCTTCGCCGAGCAGATAGCCGTTCGGCAGGCCATAGGTGGCGAAAATCTTCTCGACGACGGTGGCGAGCCCGCCCGACGTCGCGCCGAAGAATTTATGACCGGAATCGACGATCTCCTGCGCGGTGTATTCCTGCGCCCGCGCGGCCGATGCCGAAAAGGCGACAAGGCCGATGAGCGCAATCGTCATTGAGATGACTCGGAAAAAAGTCCGGTCGTAGAATCGGGAAACCATGCTTCCAATCTCCGTCAGGGAGCACTTTCGCCGACGCCTCGCACCCGTACGGCTCTTTGGCGGCCGTTAAGGATGACTGTTAGGGGCAAACTATGCCGTAATCCTTTTTCAACCATTAAACTCCCACATGAAGATGGCGGTTCGAAGGCTGTTTTCACATCGCCCGTGCAGCACCCTGCTGCGTGAACACGCCATTTTCGACAATCATGATTTCGGATTTGTTGCTGCACGCACAAGCGCTGTGTATTCAGAATGCTTGGGAGAGAGCGTGATTCGTGTGGACAGGCGTGATCATGATCGCCCGGTCATTGTGTTGTGAAATTTGCAGGGATTTTTGCCGATGGCCGAGCTTTTCACCCTTTCCGCACCCGATCTGGCAGCGCTGCTGTGCAGCCGGGTCTGCCACGACATCATTTCGCCGGTCGGTGCCATAAACAACGGGCTTGAGCTGCTCGACGAAGGCGGCGCCGACGAAGACGCCATGAAGCTGATCCGCCAAAGCGCCAAAAACGCCTCCGCCCGCCTGCAATTCGCCCGCATCGCCTTCGGTGCCGCCGGTTCCGCCGGCATGCTGATCGACACCGGGGACGCCGAGGCCGTGGCCATCGCCTTCCTGAAGAACGAGAAGCCGGAACTGATCTGGAACGGAACCCGCGCACTGTTGCCCAAGAACAAGGTCAAGCTGCTGCTCAATCTCATCCTCGTCGCTAACGCCGCCATTCCGCGCGGCGGCAGGCTGGTGGTCACGCTGGAGAACCTCGAGACCGAGCCGCGCTTTGCGCTCGCGGCGAGCGGCCCGATGCTCCGCGTGCCGCCCAAATTCCTGGAATTGCATTCCGGCCACAGGCCGGAAGAGCCGATCGACGCGCATTCGGTGCAGCCCTATTACACGCTGCTCCTGGCCCGCGAAGCCAACATGACGATTTCGATCCATGCGACCGCCGACGAGATCGTCCTTTCCGCAGCCTGAAGTTCTCCTAAAGAGTGGGGAAAGTATTTTTCTCAAGTCATATTTGCGGCGTTGTCCTAACATCTGCGGGGCGGGCTTGCGGATTGATTGCGTGAAGCATTGCGAAAGAAGATTTCACTTAAAACACCTTCAGGAAAATTTTACCTAACGGCTTTTCGGCTTCTTTACCAGATCGGCCTATGTTCCCCGGCAGATGCCACGACGCTGCCGGTTCGCCGCATGGCAAAGAGGGTCCCGGAATGAAACGCTGCATGTTCGTCGACAATTCGAGCGTCATCAGGAAGGTCGCAAGGCGTATCCTGGGCGGTTCCGGCATGATGGTGATCGAAGCCGCCAGCGGCCACGAGGCGATCGAGATGTGCGCGGCCGACATGCCTGATATCATCGTCGTCGACGGCGCCTTGCCGGACATGCAGGCGCAGGACCTCATCCGCCGCCTGCGCGCCATGGAAAGCCCGGTATTGCCGCAGGTTTTGATTTCGCTGGTCGAGGTCGATGTCGGGGCGATCATGCGGGCAAAGCGCGCCGGCGCCCAGGGCTACCTGCTGAAGCCGTTCAACCGGCCGCAACTGCTCGAGTGCTTCCGCGCCTTGAAGATTGCCGCCTGATCAGAGCTGTTCCATTCCGACGAAAATCGGATCGGCTCTATCCTGTTGTTTTGCCGGGTTCTTTTCCGAAAAAACCGGCGCCCACCTTTGGATCACGCCCCTAGTTCAGGCGCTGACGCGGATATCTTCGGGCTCACGCAGCACATAGCCGCGGCCCCAGACGGTCTCGATGTAATTCTGCCCGCCAGACGCGGCGTCAAGCTTCTTGCGCAGCTTGCAGATGAAGACGTCGATGATCTTCAGCTCCGGCTCATCCATGCCGCCATAGAGATGGTTGAGGAACATTTCCTTGGTCAGGGTGGTGCCCTTGCGCAGCGAGAGCAGTTCCAGCATCTGATATTCCTTGCCGGTCAGATGCACGCGCTGGCCACCGACCTCAACGGTCTTGGCATCGAGATTGACCACCAGGTCGCCGGTGGTGATGACCGACTGGGCGTGGCCCTTGGAACGCCGCACGATGGCATGGATGCGGGCGACCAGTTCGTCCTTGTGAAAGGGCTTGGTCATGTAATCGTCGGCGCCGAAGCCGAGGCCGCGCACCTTGTCCTCGATGCCGGCCATGCCGGAGAGGATGAGGATCGGCGTCTTCACCTTGGACAGGCGAAGTGTTCTCAAAACTTCATAGCCCGACATGTCGGGGAGATTGAGGTCGAGGAGGATGATGTCGTAATCGTAAAGCTTGCCTAGATCGACGCCCTCTTCGCCAAGGTCGGTCGTATAGACATTGAAACTTTCCGATTTCAGCATCAGCTCGATGCTTTGTGCGGTTGCACTGTCGTCTTCTATCAGCAGAACGCGCATTTCATTCCCCTTTTCTGCTGCCGGACCATTTCACGACCCGTCCAGGACCGGAGCAGTGATTGCCTGAGCAGAGGCTGCCATCGAATGGTTAATAAAACCTAATTCCCCGTCGATGACGGTATCAGATTTTTTAACCCCTTTCTACACCTTGTTGAATCCAATAACGAATCACAGACCCAAACCGTTAATGCAGCACATTAATAAGCCAGACTAAGTGACTCTTCGGACTCGTTGGCCGGGTTTCCCGACGAGAAGCAGAATTTTTACCCGCCCTTAAGTCCTGAGCCGTATGATTAACAATGCCCGTAAACGAATGGTTACCGCCGGCAAAAAACTTTAGGAGTTTGTTTCCCATAGTTCGGGGAAAGCCGGTGGAAACGGGTCAAGCCTGGGCCTTGCCGGGTGAATTGGACGATATGTGCAGGTGTGCGTTTCCGGGAGTACCGAATCATGAAGTCACGTGAAAACCTCGTTCGGCTGAAGCAATTTCAGGTGAGCGAGAAGCGGCGGCAGCTGCTGCAGCTCGACATGATGATCGCCGAATTCGAGCGCATGGCCGTCGAGCTGGAACTTCAGATCGCTGCCGAAGAGAAGAAGGCCGGCATCACCGACATCAATCACTTTGCTTATCCGACCTTCGCCAAGGCGGCACGGCTACGCCGCGACAACCTTAGAAATTCGCAAAGCGACCTCGCCCAGCAGCGAAATGTCGCCGAATCATTGCTGAGCGAAGCCGAAGCGGAGCTTTCCAAGGCCGAGATGCTGGAATCGCGCGACACCAAGGCGCGCGACACGGAAGCCGGCGGCCGCAGCGCCATGATCGGCTGAAAACAAGACTTTAACGCGCGTCGCGCCTGCGCGCTATTGCTGCGCACCGAACTGTGCCCGCCTCAGGCATCCAGATCTTCTTGCTGTTCCGCCGCCCGTGCGCGCGCATTTTTGATGTCGGGCACATGCTGCTCCGACCAGGCTCTGATCTGATTGAGCAGTCCTGCCAGGTTCTGGCCAAGTTCGGTCAGCTCGTATTCGACACGCGGTGGAATGACCGGGAAGATTTCGCGCCGCACAAGCCCGTCGCGTTCCAGGATGCGCAGCGTCTGCGTCAGCATTTTCGGCGTGATGCCTTCGAGCTTGCGCGCCAATTCGCCGTTGCGGAGCCGGCCCCGGCGCAGCGCACAGATCACTAGGTAGACCCATTTGCTGGCGAGCGTCTCGAGCACGGCGTGTGACGGGCACGACCGCCGAAAGGCGTCATAGCCGAAAGGGGAAACATCTTCACTATCCATGAGGTGCGTATATATCAAAAAGGTACATACTAGACAAGAGAATGTAACTATCCAAATGATAGTGGCACATCAAAACCAGCAGGAGAGCCTTCCATGCGTGCCATTATCCAGAATTCCTTCGGCGGACCCGACGTCCTCGTCATTGCCGATCGCCCCGCGCCATCACCCGAGGCCGGCGAAGTGCTCGTCCGCATCGAGGCGGCCGGCATCAATCCGGTCGATGGTGCGGTGCGCGGCGGCCACTATCCGCTGCTTGGCGAGCCGCCTTTTGTCCTTGGCTGGGACGTTTCGGGAGTTGTCGAGGCGCTGGGCTCCGGCGTCTCCGGCCTCAAGGTCGGCGATGCCGTGTTCGGCATGACGCGCTTTCCCAAACAGGCGGCAGCCTACGCCGAACTCGCCGCTGTCCCGGCTGATGAGCTTGCGCCGAAACCTGAAGGCATAGATCACGCGCAAGCCGCCGCGCTGCCGCTGGCCGGCCTGACGGCCTGGCAAGGCCTTGTCCGCCATGGCCGGCTCGATTCTGGCAAGCGCGTGCTGATCCACGCCGGAGCCGGCGGCGTCGGCCATCTGGCGGTGCAGATCGCCAAGGCGCACGGCGCTTACGTCGTCGCGACCGCCAGCCCGGAAAAGCTCGATTTCGTCCGCTCGCTCGGCGCCGACGAGGTGATCGACTACACAAGGGATGATTTCACCGGGAAGGCCCGCGACATCGATCTGGTTCTGGACCCGTTCGGCGGCGTGCATGCGGAGCAATCACTGAAAGTGCTCACGGCCGGCGGCGTTCTGGTGTCGCTGCTCGATGTCAGCGATGCCACCAAGGCAAAGGCCAGGACGCGAGGCATCCGCGTCGAGCGCATGTCCGTAGTGCCCGACCGTTCCGCTCTGGTGGAGCTCGGCAAATTGATCGACGCGAAAAAGCTGGCCGTCCACGTGGCAAAGGCGTTTCCGCTCGAACAGGCCGGTGCCGCCCATGCCTTTCTCGCCACCAGGCCGATCGGCAAGGTGGTGCTGACGGTCTGAAATTGCAGATCGTCGCCCCTCGCAAACGTAAGGGCGCTGATCAGCGCCCTTATCGGCCTAATGCCGGTATTGCTGGATGCGCGTGGTGCGCAGGCCGGCAAGGCCGTATTCGTCGATCGACGCTTGCCAGGACAGGAATTCCTCGGTGGTGAGCTTGTAGCGCTGGCATGCCTCTTCGAGGCTCAAAAGCCCGCCACGCACCGCCGCCACCACTTCCGCCTTGCGCCGGATAACCCAGCGACGTGTGTTTGTCGGCGGCAGATCGGCGATGGTAAGTGGGCTGCCGTCTGGCCCGATAACATATTTGACTCGCGGTCTAATTAGATCGGTCATCGTACTCTCTACAAAAAACTCAAAGACCCAATCCCCACCACATTACCGCCACAGCTTTAAAATTTGCCTAAGCAGACCCTAATGGTTAGGTAAGGATCATGAACGCGGCGTTAGCCTTTTCATCGGCATTTGAAACATCTGCCGGCAAGCGCATTGAACCCGGCAGGAAAAATGAGCCGGCCCGGCAAAGCTGGCGCAGCCGAGACGCTTGACCTATATTCCGGCCATTGGCATTGAAGCGCCGCGCAGAACGAAAGAACCATGAACAGCCTCGATCTTCCCGGACGCCCCGAAACCACCCGCGTCATCGTCGCCATGTCGGGCGGTGTCGATTCGTCGGTCGTTGCCGGCCTCCTGAAGCGCGAGGGCTACGACGTCGTCGGCGTCACGCTGCAGCTTTATGACCACGGCGCGGCAACGCACCGGGCCGGCTCATGCTGCGCCGGCCAGGACATCGATGATGCCCGCCGCGTCTCCGAGACGCTCGGCATCCCGCATTACGTCCTCGATTACGAGGAGCGCTTCCGCAAGGCGGTGATCGACCCGTTCGCCGAGAGCTATGTCGCCGGCGAAACGCCGATCCCTTGCGTTTCCTGCAATCAGACGGTGAAATTCGCCGACCTTCTTGCGACCGCCAAGGAACTCGGCGCCGACGCGCTGGCGACCGGCCACTACATCCGTTCCGGCGCCAATGGCGCCCACCGCTCGCTTTACCGGCCGGTCGACGCCGACCGCGACCAGAGCTACTTCCTGTTCGCCACCACCCAGGCGCAGATCGACTATCTGCGTTTTCCGCTCGGCGGCCTGTCGAAGCCTGAGGTTCGCGCCATCGCCGAGGAGATGGGACTGACGGTCGCGGCCAAGCAGGACAGCCAGGACATCTGCTTCGTGCCGCAGGGCAAGTATTCCGACATCATCGCCAAGCTGAAGCCGGCTGCCGCCAATCCGGGCGACATCGTCCATATAGACGGGCGCGTGCTTGGCCGCCACGAGGGCATTTTGCGCTACACCGTCGGTCAGCGCCGCGGCATCGGCATCGCCTCGGGCGAGCCGCTCTACGTCGTTCATCTCGACGCCGACCGGGCCCGCGTCGTCGTCGGCCCGCGCGAGGCGCTGGAGACCCACAAGATCTTCTTGCGCAACATGAACTGGCTGGGCGATGGCCCGCTGACCGCTATCCCGGCGGCCGGGCTTGAGCTTTTCGCCAAGGTGCGCTCGACGCGGCCGCCGCGCCCGGCCGTGCTGCATCACCGCGCCGGTGTCACTTCGGTGGAACTGGTCGACGGCGAATCCGGCATCGCGCCCGGTCAGGCTTGCGTGCTCTATTCCGACGATGGCAACGAGGCGCGCGTGTTCGGCGGCGGCTTCATCGAGCGCTCCGAGCGCGGCGCCGAGGCCGAGGCGATGCTGACGCGGCTTGCCGTCCAGCCGGCGCGGGTTCCCGCCGAATAGACGGCTCTTAGGGCCTTGTATGGGCGGGCCTTGTATGGGCGACGGTGCCGGCGGTCAGGATGCGCAGCACGCGGATGGCCTCCTCGCCGCTGGTGCGCGGTTCGGCCCGCGTCTCGATGCAGTGGATGAAATGCTCCAGCTCGCGCGTCAGCGGCATGCCCTCACCGACCGCGACATAGGACGGCTCGTTGGCGGTGAACGCCCATTGGCCGCTGTCCTGCCACACCGCGTGGCGATAGACGGCAAGCTTGCGCTCCCACGGCTCGACATCGTCGAACACCGCCATCGCCTTGGTGCCGACAACGGTCAGCCGCCGCTCGCGGTAAGGGTTGAGCCGCGAGGCGAACAGATGGCCGCGCAGGCCGTTGGGAAAGCGCATGTGCAGATGCGCAAAGTCGCTGAGATTGTCGAGAAGAGCAGCGCCTTCGCCGCGCACTTCGACCGGTTCGGTGCCGGTGATGGCCAGGATCATCGACAGATCGTGCGGCGCCAGATCCCATAGCGCGTCGTTTTCGGTGTGGAACTTGCCGAGGCCGAGCCGATGCGAATGGATGTAGCGGACTTCGCCGAGTTCGCCATTGTCGATCAGCGCCTTCAGCGTCTCGAAGGCGGGATGAAAGCGCAGCACGTGGCCGACCATGAAGACACGGCCATTATCGGCGGCCGCCTGCACCGAGCGTTCGGCATCGGCCACCGTCAGCGCGATCGGCTTCTCCACCAGCACGTCCTTGCCGCCGAGCACGGCGCGCACCGCCATGTCGGCATGGAACTGCGGCGGCAGCGCCATGACAATGGCGTCGACATCGTCGCGGGCAAACAGCGCCTCCGGCTCTATCGCCAGGCAATCCTGCTCGCTGGCAAAACCCTCCGCGCGCGCGGGGTTGACGTCCGAAACCGCATGCAGCGCGCCGAGCGCCTTTAGGGTGCGGATGTGGTTGCTGCCCCAGTATCCGCAACCGAGGACTGCAATGCGCGGTTTCATCAATTCATGACCATGGCTTTCGTGGCCGAGACATAGCGACGTGCCTCGCTGAACTCAACCCCGGCCTGTGCGCCCAAATGTCTGCCCGGCAAAGCTTTAGGCGCCAGCAATATGCCGGCGCGGCAGCCACTTCGATGCTTGACAGGCTTGGCCTCGCAACCTTATATCCGCGCGACCTTGGCGAACGCGCCGATATGCCTGCCGATTTAAGCTGGATTTCGGGCCTTCGCCGCCCTGGCGGGGTAGCTCAGTTGGTTAGAGCACGGGAATCATAATCCTGGGGTCGGGGGTTCAAGTCCCTCTCCCGCTACCAAATCCTAAAGATAAATCAGATACATAGAGATGTACCGGTGCCAGTCGTCTCATTGTAGCGGGTCGCGCGATTTTGCAATTTTGACACCCGGTTTTGCAGCAGGGCGCTTCTCTCAAGACAGGGCGATCCGATAGCTGCGAGGGCCATGACGTTTCGGTGCTCTAGATTGCACTCCCGTACAAGCCTCGAGACAACATCCCATCGAAGCGGTGGCTCTCCTAAGCTTTCTTCAGAAATTCCGTCCGCAGAAACAGATTGCCTTTGTGCATTCAGCCCGTTGAGGAGATCGGCGAGTTCCTCGGGATCGTGCTGGTTCATTCCAACGATGGTTCGGCTGCCCATCTCGGCGGGCCGCCCGGCACGAGCATCATTGACGGTCCAGGTGCCGGTCGGATCCTGAAAAGGTCTGTAGCCCGCGGCGGCTCCAATCGAATGGCCGGCCGAGATAAGGCCCATTGCCCCATCACGCGCAATCCGAGATGGCTGGCGACAAGACTGGCCGTGACGGGAATGGCCGCATGGCTTTGGTTCGAGGCGCAGGGCGTATCGCCCGGTTTTCTACAGCCTCAAGACAGATGCGTCACGCATCATTAATTGAATGCGCCCCATTTTAATATATGCTGCAAGACGTAGAGATAACATCTCAAAGCTGAGCAAAAAGGGGATGCGACCGTGATAACTGCTCCACAGTTGCGTGCCGCCAGGGCGCTCCTTGGCATCGACCAGCGCAGGCTTGCCGAATTGTCCGGTCTTTCCGTGCCGACAATTCAACGCATGGAAGCCAGCGAGTCGATTATTCGGGGTAACGTCGATTCTCTCATGAAGCTGATCGGGGCACTTGACCTCGCCGGCGTGGAATTGATCGCTGAAGGCGCCTCCAGCCAAATCGGCGGGCGCGGCGTGCGACTGAAAGCGGATTTTGACCCCGCTAAAATCCTTGGCGGGGTCGATACGGATGCCAAACTCCCCGCGAGGAGCGTGGCGTGATTTCGGCGGCCGCGGTCCTCCTGTGGGGCGTTGCTGCGCTTCTGGGGACTGCGGTGCTTGCGATTGCGGAAAGCCGCAGATCGGACTCGGGAACACGCCTGATCTACGGCTTGACGCTAGGTATATCGGCGGCCGTGCTCATGGTTCTCGCGAGCCGCATCGCCGACAATCCCGTCACCCCGTCGACTGTGGTGTTGCCTCTTGGATTGCCATGGATTGGCGCTCATTTCCGTTTGGATGCGCTCTCGACTTTCTTCCTCATCGTCGTCAACTTCGGCGGCTCCATGGCCAGTCTTTATGGCCTCGGCTATGGCAGGCATGAGTCTGCGCCGCATCGGGTGCTGCCGTTCTTCCCGGCTTTCCTAGCCGGAATGAACCTTGTCGTGGTGGCCGACGACGCCTTCACTTTCCTGCTTTCTTGGGAATTCATGTCGCTCGCCTCCTGGGCGCTTGTCATGGCGCACCATCGCGAGCAGGACAATGCGCGGGCGGGCTACATCTATCTCGTGATGGCGAGCTTCGGCACACTCGCGCTGCTGCTTGCGTTCGGCCTGCTCGCCGGATCCGATGGAACCTACACATTCGACGCGATGCGAGCCGCCGACCCCACCCCGTTCGCCGCTGCTTTCGTCCTGGTTCTCATGCTGCTGGGCGCCGGCTCCAAGGCTGGACTTGTCCCGCTGCACGTTTGGCTGCCACTCGCGCATCCGGCCGCGCCAAGCCACGTCTCGGCTCTCATGAGCGGCGTGATGACCAAGGTCGCAGTCTATGGCTTCATACGCGTTATTTTCGATCTGCTCGGTGAGCCGGCATGGTGGTCGGGCGTTGCCGTGCTTTTCCTTGGCGGCCTGACGGCGGTTCTCGGCATCCTCTACGCGCTGATGGAAAAGGACCTGAAGCGACTGCTTGCCTATAGCACCATTGAAAACATCGGCGTCGTCTTCGTAAGCCTTGGTCTCGCGCTCGCTTTCAAGGCGAACGCCATGCCATCGGCTGCAGCGCTGGCCCTCACCGCCGCGCTGTTCCACGTCCTCAACCACTCCTTTTTCAAGAGCCTGCTGTTTTTCGGCGCGGGCGCCGTGCTGACGGCAACCGGAGAGCGGGATATGGAGAAGCTGGGCGGTCTCATCCACCGCATGCCCTTTACAAGTTTTGCCTTTCTCGTCGGTTGCGTCGCGATCTCGGCACTTCCACCCTTCAACGGCTTCGTCTCCGAATGGCTGGCCTTTCAGGCCATATTGCAGAGCCCCGATTTGCCACAATGGGGACTGAAGGTCATGGTGCCCGCCGTTGGCGGTCTGCTGGCGCTGTCAGCGGCACTGGCCGCGGCCTGCTTTGTAAAGGCGTTCGGGATTACATTCCTCGGCCGGCCACGCTCGGCCGCGGTGGAACTGGCGCATGAGGTCGACCGCTACTCGCTGGCGGCAATGTTCATTCTCGCTGCCCTTTGTCTCCTGGCCGGCATTCTGCCCGGTCTTGTGATAGACGGCCTCTCATCGGTGACACTGCCACTGATCGGCAGTCGGATGCCTGTGCAGATGGCCCAGCCCTGGCTGTCTATCGTGCCGATTGCAGCGAGCCGCAGTTCCTACAACGGCCTGTTGGTGTTCCTGTTCATCGCCTTTTCCGCATCCGCTGCGGCATATGTGATCCATCGCTTTGCATCACATGCACTCCGTCGGGGTCCCGCCTGGGGTTGTGGCTTCCCGGATGTGGTCCCGAGCTCGCAGTACACGGCCGTCAGCTTCGCGCAGCCTATCCGCCGCGTCTTCGGCACGTTCGTATTCCGTGCAAGGGAAACCGTCGAAATGCCGGCACCTGGCGAGACCGGTCCGGCTCGTCTGAATGTCGAAATGCATGATGTGATCTGGGAGACGCTGTACCTGCCTATCGGCCGGACCCTCGACTTTGCGACCGACCACCTCAACCATCTGCAGTTCCTGACGATCAGGCGCTACCTGACCCTCGTCTTTCTCTTTCTCATTGTCCTGCTCCTGGTGCTCGCACTATGGCCGTGATTCTCGAGTTGGCCGTTCAAGGCGCGCAGATGGCGCTGGTGCTTTTGCTGGCGCCGCTCCTGACCGGATTCGTGCGCAAGGTGAAGGCACGGCTCTTGCGCCGCCAGGGTCCTTCCCTGATCCAACCTTACCGCGATCTCTTGCGGCTGATGCGCAAGGAAGTCGTTCTGGCGGACAACGCATCCTGGCTGTTTCGCGTGACGCCCTATCTGATCTTTGCCACCACCTGGGTCGGCGCGGCGCTCATCCCGACATTCGCCGCCGGCCTCACATTCAGTTGGACCGCCGATCTCATAGCCATTGTCGCACTGCTGGGAAGCGCCCGGTTCTTCCTGGCGCTGGCAGGCATGGACGTCGGCACGAGCTTCGGCGGCATCGGCTCGAGCCGCGAGGTGATGATCGCTTCGCTGGCCGAACCCGCCATGCTGCTCATCGTGTTCAGCCTGGCGCTCGTCGCGGGTGCTACGCAACTCTCAACGGTCGCCGCCTTCATGGGGTCACCGGAGGTTGGCTTGCGGGTGTCGCTCGGGATGTCGCTCATCGCCCTCGTGATGGTGGCGATCGCCGAAAACGCCCGCATACCCGTGGACAACCCATCGACCCATCTGGAACTCACCATGGTTCATGAGGCGATGGTGCTGGAATATTCCGGTCGCCATCTGGCGATGATCGAGTTTGCCGCCTTCCTCAAGCTTCTGCTCTATGTGTCGCTGATTTCCTGCGTCTTCCTACCTTGGGGACTGGCGAGCGCCGGGGCAGGACTGGAATCCCTTGCTCCGGGTGTCGTCGCCTATGTCGGCAAGCTTGCCGTCTGTGGCGTTCTCCTCGCCGTGTTTGAGACTGCCATCGCCAAGATGCGCGTCTTCCGCGTCCCGGATTTCCTCGGGGCAGCGCTGATGCTGGCCCTGCTCGGCACGCTCCTGCTGTTCGTCTCACGGAGCCTCTGATGAACGGCCTCACCTTCGACATCGCTCACCTGCTCGCCGGCGGCCTGGTGCTGGTCAGTTTCATGATGCTGTATCAGGATCGCCTCTTTGCTCTGATCAACGTTTTTGCGCTTCATGCAATCGTGCTGGCCCTGTCCGTAGCTTGGCAGGCATACATTCAGGACGCGCATCATCTCTACGTCACGGCGGCGATCGCCCTCGTCTTCAAGGCGATCGTCATTCCTGTCGGGCTTCATCGCATCATTCAGCGGCTCGGCATCCATCGTGACGTCGAGACCGCCGTCGGCATCGGTACGACGATGCTTGCGGGGATAGGCCTGGTGACCTTGTCCATGGTCCTGATGCTGCGCGTCACTCCCGAGGCTGATCCCCTCGCCCGCGAGGACCTGGCTTTCGCGCTGTCCATCATTTTGCTGGGGCTGCTGGTGATGGTCACCCGCCGCAACGCCGTCAGCCAAGTTGTCGGATTCATGTCGCTCGAGAACGGTCTGGTCCTCGCCGCCACGGGGGCCAAGGGCATGCCTCTGGTCGTCGAGATCAGTGTCGCCTTCTCGATCCTTATCGCCTTCATCGTCATCGGAGTCTTCCTGTTCCGCATTCGCGAGAGGTTCGACTCGGTGGATGTCGGCGCGCTCGACGACTACAGGGGAGAACACCGTTGACCGCGTTTTCCCTCGATGCGGTGGCCGCCATTTTGCTGATACCGGTCTTCGCGGCCGCACTTCTGGCGGCGCTGCCGAAATACCGGATATCGGCGGGCGTCAATGTCGCTGCGAGCTTGCTGACCTTGCTCGCCGCACTGTCGCTTCTTGTCACCGACCGCCCGCAGCCTGGGCAGTATCTGCTCGTCGACGATCTCAATATCGTCTTCATCGTGCTCAACACATTCGTCGGCTTCACCACCAGCGTCTTCAGCGCTTCCTACATTGCCCACGAACTGGAGAGCGGGCGGCTAACAGTCCCGAACTTGCGGTTTTATCACGCAATGTACCAGGTCATGATGTTCGGCATGAACCTGGCGTTCGTGTCGAACAATATTGGCTTGATGTGGGTGGCGGTGGAGCTTGCCACGCTGACCACCGTGCTCATGGTCGGCATCTACCGCACGCACGAAGCGCTGGAGGCCGCCTGGAAATATTTCATTCTGGGCAGCGTCGGCATCGCGCTCGCACTGTTCGGCACCATCCTCGTCTACATGGCTGCACAGCCGGTTGTTGGCGAGGGGACGAATGCGATGGTCTGGACGGTGCTCATCGCTAACGCCGCGCGCTTCGATCCGGCTCTGCTCAATGTCGCCTTCATCTTTCTGCTGCTCGGCTACGGGACGAAGGTCGGCCTTGCGCCCTTGCATGCCTGGCTGCCAGACGCGCATGCTGAGGGTCCAACGCCGATTTCCGCAGTGCTGTCGGGCTTGCTGTTAAACGTCGCACTCTATGCCGTGCTGCGCTTCAAGCTATTGCTCGCGGCAAGTCCGGAAGCGATCGCACCTGGGCCATTGATGATCACGATGGGACTGACGTCGCTTGTCTTCGCGGCCTTCATGCTCTACCGCCGCCGCGACATCAAACGCCTGTTCGCGTACTCCTCGATCGAGCACATGGGCATCATCGTGTTCGCCTTCGGCATAGGAGGCCCGCTCGCCAATTTTGCCGGGCTGCTGCACATGGTCATGCACAGCCTGACCAAGTCGGCGATCTTTTTCACGGTTGGCCACATTGCCCAGGTCAAGGGGACACAGAACATCGCCGAAATCCGGGGACTGACGGAAACACATCCTGCCCTTGGCTGGGCGCTCGTCATCGGCGTAGTTGCCATTGCCGGCCTCCCTCCGCTCGGTATCTTCATGAGCGAATTCCTGGTCGTGAGTTCGACATTTGCAAGACACCCTCTTTTGGCGATGCCGTTGGTTTTCGGGATTCTGCTCGCTTTCGGCGCCCTGCTGCTTCGACTGACCGGCGTCGCTTTCGGCGAACCGCGCGGCAGCACTGCACCCGCCGAGGCGTCCTACATTCCGATGTATTCCCACTTGGCGTTGGTGTTTGCCGCCGGCATCTATCTGCCGCCACCGCTGGTCACATGGTTCCAGCACGTCGCAAGTATCCTGGGGTGAGCAGAGGAGAGAAAGAGCATGCCCGCGCTGATCGACCTCATCCTTGCTGGCCAACGTGTCGAAAATCATTTCCCGTGGTCGCGCGCCGTGGTGACTCCGAAAAAATGGGGCTTTGCCGTCGAGCAACTGGCCGAGGGCCACTGGAGCTTGCTCGGCCTATGGGGTGAGCCAGGCGCCGTCCACATGGCACTTCTCGATGAAAGCGCCGGGGACATCGGCGTCGTCAGCCTGGAATGCCCCAGTGGCCGCTACCCATCGGTCGGCCGGCTGCATCCGCCCGCATTGCGGCTCGAACGTGCGGCTGCTGACCTGTTCGGGCTCCTGCCACAAGGCGCGCCTGATACGAGACGGTGGCTTGATCATGGCCATTGGGGTGTCAGCTATCCGTTGAGTACCCGCGTCCGGACGTCTGCTGCGACAGCCTTCCCGTACAGTTTCCTGCCTGCCGAGGGGGAGAGCCTGCATCAGATCCCGGTCGGGCCCGTGCATGCCGGCATCATCGAGCCGGGCCATTTCCGGTTCACGGCGAGCGGTGAAACGGTCGTCCGGCTGGAGCAGCGCCTCGGATACGCGCACAAGGGTATAGAAGGCCTGATGGCGGGGTCCGACATCGACCGTGCAGCCAAATTGGCGGGCAGAACCTCTGGCGACAGTACCGTGGCATACTCCCTCGCTTTTGCCCGCGCGGTCGAGGCGGCGCTGGGTGTCCAGGTTCCCCCACGCGCGGTCTGGCTGCGAGCGCTCATGGCCGAGTTGGAGCGCCTGGCCAATCATCTGGGCGACATCGGCGCTATCTGCAATGATGCCGCCTTCGCGCTCATGCATGCCCACTGTGGGGTGCTGCGCGAGCGCGTATTGCGGGCAAGCGATGCTGCCTTCGGTCATCGTTTGATGCGCGACTGCATCGTGCCCGGAGGCGTGGCAAGCTTCCTGAGCGATGAGGGCACGACAGCGCTCAGGTCCCTGATCGCAGAGATCAGGCAACGGTTTCCCGCGCTGGTCGAGCTCTACGACAACACGGCGTCGCTGCAGGATCGGACTGTCGCAACTGGCCGGCTGAAGGTGGAACTCGCTCGTCAATATCGCGCCGGAGGCTACGTTGGCCGGGCCTCCGGTCGGGACTTCGATGCCCGACGCAATCTCGCTTATCCACCCTATGGCGAACTCGCCTTCGATGTACCTCTCCTCCAGGAAGGCGATGTGAACGCCCGTGTATGGATTCGTATCCACGAGGTCGAACAGAGCCTGTCCCTGATCGAACAAGTCCTGCGACAACTGCCAGACGGACCGATCCGCGTCGATTTCGCGCAGACAAACCGATCGCATGAAGGCATGGCGCTCGTCGAAGGTTTCCGCGGCGACATTCTGGCCTGGCTGCGCATTGGCAAGGGCGGCTTGGTCGAGCGCTGTCACCTCCGTGATCCGTCATGGTTTCAATGGCCGCTCCTTGAAGCGGCGATCGAAGGAAACATCGTTGCCGACTTTCCGCTGTGCAACAAATCGTTCAACTGCTCTTATTCGGGCCATGATCTCTGAAGGCACGCTGTCATGCGCAAGCTTCTTTTTGAAAGCCTGATACGCCCCCCTCTCACCGAGCGTCCGCCGTTGGCAAGCAGCACGGCAGTCGACGAACTCGCACGCGCGCTCGATGGGGCTGCTCACAAACGATTGGGGCGAAGCCTGTCGATCCGGGCGGTCGATGCTGGTTCCTGCAACGGCTGCGAACTTGAGATGCACGCGCTGAACAACGCCTTCTATGACATCGAGCGTTTTGGGATCCGGTTCGTCGCATCACCGCGCCATGCCGATGTACTGCTCGTCACCGGGCCGGTCACAAAAAACATGCGCGAGGCATTGAAGCGGACCTACGACGCAACACCCAACCCAAAATGGGTGGTCGCACTGGGAGATTGCGCAGGCAATGGCGGCTGTTTCGCCGGCAGCTATGCGGTGGTGCGCGGAGTGTCCGAGGCCTTGCCTGTCGATCTGCACATTCCAGGTTGTCCGCCACCGCCAATCGAAATTCTGAAAGGCCTGCTCGCCTTGCTTGAGGGGGTGAATTCCAAGACTGGTGCTGCCCGACGGTGACCATGTAGAGGCTTTGCCAAGGTTGGCCTTGTCGCTGCATAGATCCAACCAATGCGTAGCCGTGAGTTTAAGGGCATCAGCCAACCTCTGTCCCAAATTGGAAGGCGCTCGGCGGCGAGAACGGTTAAAACGCCTGCTTTTTCGCCGGCAGCCCAGCGCTTTCGATCGAAGGGGAACCCGTTCCCTAGTCCGAAATGGTTACTTGCGCTGCAGCTAATGTAGTTACAATCTTGTGCAGTCGGAAGCTGCATGGGCCGGCCAGGCGCGAATACCGTCTTCGCCGGCGTCTCAAGGCAGTCGACCACATTTTTGCGGTGCTCTAAGGGGGAAACAATGAGATTGACGATTGTTTGCGCGGCAATTGTGATGGCCGTATCCACCGCCGCCGTTGCGCACGAGAAAAAGAGGGTGGTCAGTACAGCAGTAACGTCGGCCGGCGCCGACCTGTCGGGCAGCACGATCAAGAAAAACAGGAAAACAAAATTGGACTGCAGTTCAACCGGAACTGTCTCCAGCGCGATTTCGAAAGACAAATCGGAGCCGCGCCTGGGATATGAAACGGTTAATCCTGCAATCATATCGATCTATTAGCTGAGGAAATACCAGGCAGGTCTATCGGCGCTCAGGCTTCGGGAGCAGGGCCTGGACCGACTCGCGGCCATTGCCTGCGGACCATATTCAAGCATCGATCAAGTCGGACGCCGCCGCGAAATCAGCCGTTAATCGCTTGGTGGCGGCGCTCGGCCTCATTGCGCATGCCTGCGCTCAATGTTTGATGCGGTCACGCATTGCGTACCAAAGCATGCCGAGCACATAGAGCGGGCCGCGCAGCGCCGTACCGCCGGGGAACGGCAGCGGGCTTAGGGTCGAAAACAGATCGAGCCGCGAAGCATCCGCGGTGATCGCCTCAGCGAGCAGCTTGCCCGACAACGTCGACAGGATCACCCCCTTGCCCGAATAGCCATGCGCAAAATAGACGTCGCCATAGCGACCGACATGCGGCAGGCGCGATGTCGTCACCGAGACCAGCCCGCCCCAGGCGTGATCGATGCGTCGGCCGCGCAATTGCGGAAAGGTGTTTTCCATGTGCGGCCGCACGAAGCCGGCAATGTCGGCGGGCGGCGACGGCGTATAGCGCTCGCCGCCGCCGAACAGCAGGCGTCCATCCGCCGACAGCCGGTAGTAATTGACGACGAAGCGCGTGTCGGAGACGGCCACATTGCTTGGGACGACGTCGGTCGTGTCGCCCAGCGGCTCGGTGGCGATGATGTAGTTGCCGACCGGCATGATGCGGCTGTTGACGCGCGGCTCAAGCCCGTGGAGCAGCGCATCACCGGCCAGTACGACATGCCTGGCCGGACCGAGCCTTTGGCCGTCGAAACCCGGAGGGAAGGTTCCCGCTCCAGCCGCAGCGCCACCGAATTCTCGTGGATGGTGACGCCCGCCGCAGCCGCGGCGCGAGCAAGACCGAGCGTGTAGTTCAGCGGATGCATATGGCCACCGAGCTTCTCGTACATCGCGCCGTGATAAGGTGTGTTCACCATTCCGCGCGCCTGCGCTGCCGACAGCATCTCGACATCATGAAAGTTCATCACCGTAGAAAGGCACTCGGCCTCTTCTTCGAGGTCGCGCAGGTCGGAACCGTTGACCGCACCGGCCAGATGGCCGGTGAGCCTGAGGTCGCAATCGATGGCATGGCGCCCGATCAGACCGAGCACGAGGGCCCGCGCCTCGAAGGCGAGATTGAACAGCGCCCTCCCCCGTTTCGGCCCATATAGCTTGACCAGCCCCTTGGCGCCCTTGCGCAGGCCGGGGATCATCTGGCCGCCATTGCGCCCCGACGCCCCCCAGCCGATCTTGCCGCCTTCGAGCAGCACCACCTTCAGGCCGCGTTCGGCTGCATGAAAGGCTGCGGAGAGGCCGGTACAACCGCCGCCTACCACCACCAGATCGGCGTCGACGTCGCCCTGCAGCGCCGGATGGTCCGGAGCCGGATTGGCCGTCGCGACATAGTAGGATTTGCCGATATCCAGGCCGGAGTTGAAGCCCCCAGAATTGAAGCCCATCATCACACCTTGAGCAGCAGATGGTCGCGTTCCCAAGAGGTGACGACGCTCTGGAACAGGTCGAGCTCAACGCTCTTGACGCGCAAATAGGTCTGGAAGAAATCCTCGCCGAGCACCGCCCGAACCGGATCGCACGCAGCGAAGCGGTCGAGCGCCTCTTCCATGGTTTTGGGCAGCGTGCTCCTGCTGCGATAGGCATTGCCCGACGCTTCCGTCGAACGAGCGATCTTCTCCTCGACGCCGAGATAACCGCAAAGCAGCGAGCCGGCTATCGCCAGATAGGGATTGGCATCGGCGCCGGGCAGCCGATTTTCCACGCGCCGTGCGGTGCGCCCGCCGGCCGGCACACGCAGGCCGCAGGAGCGGTTGTCGTGCGACCACTCGATGTTGGCGGGTGCACTGTGGTTCGGCCGGATGCGGCGGAACGAATTCACGTTCGGCGCAAACAGCGGCATCACCTCGGGAATGTATTTCTGCAGGCCGCCGATGAAATGCCCGAACATCTCGGTGTCGGCGCCGTCACGCCCGGCAAACAGCGTGTTGCCCGCCTTGTCAACGACAGACATGTGGAGATGCATTGAGCTGCCGGCTTGTGCGGCTATCGGTTTGGCCATGAAGGTCGCCTGCATGCCACCTTCCTGCGCGGCCTGGCGCGTCATTCGCTTGAACAGCAACACCTTGTCTGCCAGCGGCAGCGCGTCGCCATGCAGGAAATTGATCTCCAGTTGGGCCGTGCCCGATTCATGGATGAGCGTGTCGAGCGGCAGTCCGGCTACCGCAGCATAGTCATAGAGGCGCCGGATCACCGGCTCGAATTGCTCCAGTGCCGCCATGTCATAGGGATGCTGCACGCTTTCGGAGCGGCCATTGCGCCCGACCGGCGCCGTCACCGGCCTGTCGGGATCGGGATTGGGCGCGGTGAGATAAAATTCAAGCTCCGGCGCCACCACCGCCCGCCAGCCGCGCTGGCGATATAGATCGAGCACGGCCCGCAACACGTGCCGCGGCGAAGCCATCCACGGCCGGTCGTCCATGTGGAACGCATCGGCGAAGACATAGGCCTTGCCTGGCCCGCCACCGGGCGCCAGACAGAGTGTTGCGACATCCGGCACCATCCGCATGTCGGGGTCCTGGTAGGCGAACCCCTCGTCGACGGAACCGGAATAGCGGCCGTCGATGCTGACCAGGAACGCGCTGCTCGGCAGATAGAGTGCTCGGTCCTCGATCGCCTTGAGGAACTTGGCCGCTGGCAGGACCTTGCCGCGCAGCACGCCGTTCATGTCGGGCACCAGGCACTCGACCTCGCTGACAGCGTGAGCGGCCAACCAGTCTTTCGGGTCGTTGGTGCCGTTCATGGTCGAGGCATCCGTTGTTGTGGTGTCAAGCATCAGGTCGGGTCCTTGCGAGAGCGAGAATGGCTTCGGCAGCCACGTCCGTTCCGGGTGTCAGCGCCATATGCACTGCATTCTCCCGGAGGCGTGCGCGCATTGCAGCATCGGCCATCAGGCCGAGAATGCTTCGCTCCAATTCGTCTTCCGTCCAGCCATCGCGGCTGATGTGGCGCCCGACGCCGGTTTCCTCGGCACGTTGCGCATTGTCATGCCCGTCCCAGCAATAGGGCATGACCAGCGACGGCACGCCGAAACGCAATGCTTCGCAAAAGCTGTTGTTGCCGCCGTGATGAATGAAGAGGTCGCATTTCGCCACGACCGAAGGCTGTGGAAACCAGGCATCGAGATAGACATTGTCCGGAACGGCGCGATAGCTGTCGCGCAGACCTCCGGCATTGACAATGAAGCGGGCCGGCAGCCTGTCGAAAACGGCGAGCATGCGCTGGATCAGGCCGACATCCATGGCGCCAAGACTACCGAAACTGACATAAACCAGCGGTCCGCCATTGCGCGGAAAGACCGGCACGTCGAACGGCCCTTCCGAGCGAACGCAGCCTTCGAGATAGACGAAGCTGGCAGGGTCGAGCGGCTCGGCGCGCTGCCTTCGCACAATCGTTGGGGTCAGCAGCAGATTGAGGGCGGGCGAAGGTTCTAGAAAAAGACCCGTTGGCAAGGGCGCAAGACCGGCGTCGGTCCGAAGCCGATTGAAGCGGTCATGGGCCGGAGCGACCGCTGCCAGGTAGCGCGCCTCGAACACCGCGCGGCTCGGGTCGTCGGCGGCGAGACCGGACAGATAGGGTGGCACATTGGCATCGGGAAGCTCGGTTTCGGCGCAGGAGACGACGCGCACCCACGGGCAACCGGCTGTCGCCAATGCCGGGAACATGACGACGTTGTCGAGCACCACGGCGTCCGGCTTCAGCCGCGCCAGCAATTGGCGCAGCGGCGCCTCGGCGTTGACCGCAGTGTCTACGATTGCTTGCCAGGTCGGGGCAACGTAGGTTTCGAGCTGATCGATGGGGCTCAGCCTGAAATGCGGCAGATGACGGCGCACGAAGGCCTGCCAGTAGCTCTGGCGTTCGCTGTCGGTCAACGGATCGTCAGTCGGCAACTGGTATTCCTGAAACCCATAGTCGGCGAACACGCCAGAAAAGCCGGCATGGCAGATGAACACCGGACGGGCGCCACGAGCGCGCAGGGCCTGCGCTATGCCAACGCAATTCAGCGCAGCACCGAAGCTCGCTTCCGGAAACAGTGCGATGGTCGGGCTGCCTTTGCGCATGATCCTCGTTATTCCGGCCGGCTGATCATGCCGAACAGCGCGGGCGCCCCGCGACTGGCCGCCTGCGGTCGCTGGCTGCGGGAAAGCCGCAGATGGACCCGAAGCAGATCGGCTGCAACCTCGTACTGCTGGCTCTCCAGATGGTCGAGTATGGTCAGATGCTCGCGCAATGATTGCTTCAGCCGGAAGACATTGACGCCGGCATACGTTCCCGGCAGCCGGCGCAGCCTGAGATGATCGGCCAACGCCTCGGCGACGAAGCGGTTGGCGGAGCCACCGGCGATCATCCCGTGAAAATCGATGTCCAGCCGTTGGAACTCTCTGGAATCGAATGCCGCGTCGGGCAGAGCCAGCAGCATTTCCATGCCCTGTCGCAAGGCTGCCGCGCGCGTCCCATCCAGCCGGAACCCAGGCGCCAGGAGGGCGGCGGGTTCCAGCAACCGCCGGAATTCATAGCTCTCCCCTTGTGCGCCAGGATCGTCCGGCACTCTCCTGAAAAGCCAGGACTGCCCCGGCGCGCGGTCCAGAAGATTTTCCTCAGCCAGTTTCTTCAGCGATTTTAGTACCGTCCTGCGCTCGGCATTATACCGTCGCATCAGCGCGCCGACGGTGACCGTCTGGTCCAGCCGGCGCGCCGAGCGGTCTCGCAGGATCACGTCGGCAAGTTCATCCTCCTCGGCGCTCGGCAGGTCGGCGGCGACGGTCGCCTGGCTCGTGAGGTCTACGGCCAAGCGATAGCCGGACTCAGCCTCCCATTGAACCACGCCTTTTTCAGTGAGCAGACGCAGCGCGGCCCGCACCGGAGTTCGGGATACGTTGCAGAGCGAAGCGATCTGCTGCTCCGGGAGATGAGCGCCGGGTTCAAAGCCGCGTTTCCGGGCCACATCGAGAATGCGCTGTGCAAGGTCGAGATGGTTGGTGCGGGGACGTCGGGCTGCAACTTGCATGGCAATTCTCATGAACGACGGGCGGCGCAGGTTTGGCCGATTGCCCTTGCGGATGCGATCGGCCGGGATTCACCTAGTTTGACAAATTATGGATTGACGTACTTTTTTCTGCAATAGTACTGTGAGGTCAATCGGCAATAAAAAGACCGGGGAACAGGATCAAAGCGGCTACGGCTGCAAGCGCTGGTCCGACGACTAAGTTCGACGATCAACCAGAATGGGAGTCTGTCATGACCACCACCACCCTGCGGCACCGTCCGTTAAGGAAATCCTTGATCGCACTTGGCCTTTGCCTGGCGCTGTCAGCGCCGGCGGCTGCCTCCGACCTCGTTATCTCCAACTGGGACGGCTACATGGCGCCGGATGCCATGAAAGCTTTCAAGGCGGCGACCGGTGTCTCCGGTGAAGTCGTGGTTCACGCCACTAACGAGGAGATCATGGGCAAGCTCGTCGCGTCCGGCGGCAAGGGCTATGACGTGGTCTTCGTCTCCTCGCCCTTCGCCGAACTGCTGAACAAGCTCGGCCTGATCGAGGCGATCGACCATGCCAAGATCCCTAACCTCGCCAATCTCTACTCCGAGGCGGCGAAGCTGCCGCACGACGCCGGCAACAATTTTTCCGTGCCCTACACTTGGGGCACCACCGGCCTTTGCTACCGTTCGGATCTGGTGAAGGCGGAGCCGGTGAGCTGGAACGACCTTCTCGCCCCGTCCGATGCGCTCAAGGGCAAGACGACGATGCTGGCGACCGACCGCTGGCTGCTTGCCGCCGGCCAACTCGCCAAGGGCTATTCGGTGAACGAGACCGCTCCGGCAAAGCTCGGCGAAGTCAAGGACCTGCTAATCTCGGCCAAGAAGACCTTGCTGGCCTATGACGACACGACCTTTTATTCAAAGCTGGTCTCAGGCGAGGCGCTGATGGTTCAGGCCTGGGATGGCTGGTGCAATTACGGGATCGCCGAGAATCCACAAATTAAATACACCATACCGAAAGAAGGCTCGGATCTCTGGGTCGATACGATGGTCGTGATGAAGGCATCGGCCAACAAGGACGCCGCCTTCCAGTTCATCAACTTCATGCTGGACGCCAAGAACCACGCCTGGGCGGCCCAGAACATCGACTACAAGGTACCGAACAAGCCGGCTATGGAAAGCCTGCCGGCGGATTTTCTCGCCAAATTTCCCAATATGAGCATGCCGGTGGCAGAGTTGGTCAAGTTCGAGCAGTTGCGCGATGTCGGCGATGCCCAACGCGACTACTCGAAGATCGTCAGCGAAATCAAGGCCGCGCAATAACCGACATCAAAATCAGAGATCCCGGTCGACGGCGGGGTTTTCGCCGCCGACCGTTGAATGCGGTACCGCAATCTTGTCCCAAACAAGACTTCGCTCATTCTTGCTGATGACGCCGGCGCTGGCCTCGCTCACCGCCTTGATGGTCGTGCCATGCGCGCTGGTGCTGGCGCTCGCCTTCTTCCGGCGCGGCATCTATGGCGGCATCGATTACACTTTCACGCTGGAGAATTTCGGGCTGGTGTTCGACCCGCTCTATGCCGGCATCTTCCTCAATTCGGCGCGCATTGCCGGCACGGCAACCCTGGTCGCGGTGGTGATCGGTTATGCCGCCGCCTATGCGATCGCGGCAGCACCCCGGCAACTGCAGCCGGCGTTTCTGTTCTTTGCCGTCTTGCCCTTCTGGTCCAACTACCTGATCCGTACCTATGCCTGGATCGTGCTGCTCAACCGCGAAGGGCTGATCACAAAACTGCTGCGCTGGTTCGGCTACACCGGCGAGCCGCCGTCGATGCTTTATACCGAAGGCGCCGTCATTGCCGGTCTGGTCTACAACTATCTGCCCTTCGTCATCCTGGCCTGCTACGCGCCGCTGTCGCGGCTCAATCCGGAGCTCGCAGAGGCCTCGCGTGATCTCGGCGCGTCGGCCGCGACCACATTTCGCCGGGTCATCCTGCCACTGACCGTGCCGGGTATCGCCGCCGGTGCTGTTTTCGTCTTCGTGCTGTCGATCGGCAATTTCGTGACCCCTGCTCTGCTCGGCGGTGGGCGCTTCCAGATGATCGGCAATGTCGTCTACGAGCAGTTCCTGACCGCCAATGACTGGCCCTTCGGTGCGGCACTGGCAATGGTGCTGATCGCCATCATGCTGCTGGTGCTGACGGCGCAGGCCCTGGCTGCTGATCGCGCCTCGGGCCGTACCGCCGAAGCGAGAGGAGGCGCCGATGGCTGAGCGCTCCCTCGCCACGAGGCGCGCGCTCTGGCTCGTGCTTTCACTGGTCCTGGCCTTCCTCTACATCCCGATCGCCGTGCTGGTGGCGCTGTCGTTCAACCAAGGCGGGCTGCCGACCGTCTGGTCGGGCTTTTCGCTGAAATGGTATGTCTCGCTAATCGGAAACGCCGCAATCCTTTCTGCCGCGCTCAACACACTGATCGTGGCACTTGTCTCGACCGCCATCGCCACGCTGCTCGGCACCCTGCTGGCGATCGGCGTCGAAATACGCCGGCAATACGGCAAAGGTCTCGAGGCGCTGATCTTTGCGCCGATGATCATTCCCGACATCGTGCTGGCGATCGCGCTGCTCAGCTTCTTCTCGATGCTTGATCTCACCTTGGGCCTGCACACCATCATCCTCGCCCATGTCGTCTTCAATCTCGCCTTCGTCTGCTCCGTGGTGCGCGCTCGGCTGAAAAGCTTCGACTGGTCGATCGTCGAGGCCTCTGCCGATCTCGGTGCTTCCGCGCTCACGACATTTCGGCGGGTGACGTTGCCGGTGATCCTGCCTGCCGTCGTCGCCGGCGCGCTGCTCGCCTTCACCCTTTCGGTCGACGAATTCATCATCGCCTTCTTCACCGCCGGCGCCGGCCGCGCCTCGACCACGCTGCCGATGCAGATCTATTCGATGATTCGTTTCGGCATCACGCCGGAGATCAATGCCTTGGCGACTATCGTCATGGCGGTCTCAATCACCGCGCTGACCCTGTCGCAGCGGTTCAACCGTGGGGTGATCGGCCAATGAACGAGCCCCGCACGCTGCTGGCGATCGACAACGTGTCGAAGAAGTTCGGCCGAGTGACGGCGGTCGACGGCATTTCGCTGGATATCCGCGAGAACGAGTTCTTCGCTTTGCTTGGACCTTCGGGCTGCGGCAAGACAACGCTGCTGCGCATGCTGGCCGGCTTTGAGACGCCCAATGACGGGCGCATCCTGCTCGACGGCCGCGACATCGCCAGGACCCCGCCCAATAAGCGGCCGGTCAATCTGATGTTCCAGTCCTATGCGCTGTTTCCGCATATGAGCGTCAGGGCGAATGTTTCCTACGGCCTCGAAATGGAACGCTTGCCTGCAAAGGAAATCCGCTCCCGTGTCGACGCCATTTTGGCGACGACCGAACTCGTTGCCTTCGCCGACCGCAAGCCGGAGCAATTGTCTGGCGGGCAGAAGCAGCGCGTCGCGCTTGCCCGAGCGCTGGTCAAGCGACCACGGCTGCTTCTGCTCGACGAACCGCTTGGTGCACTCGACAAGAAATTGCGCGGGGCCATGCAACTGGAGCTGAAGCGGCTGCAGCACGAGGTCGGCATCACCTTCGTCATCGTCACCCATGATCAGGAGGAATCGCTCGTCATGGCCGACCGTATGGCAGTGCTCAGGGACGGCAAGCTGCTGCAATGCGATACACCCCATGCGGTCTACGAGCACCCGGGGGACCGTTTCGTCGCCGACTTCATCGGCGTCATGAATTTCGTACCGGGCAAAGCCGCCGGCGACGGCGTGCTGGCAAGCAACGGCGTGCGGATCGCCGGCGATGTTCCCGCAACAATTTCGCCCGGCGCTGCGGCGGTAGCTTCAGTGCGGCCCGAACGCATCCGGCTGTTCCCGTCGGCAGAAACGGCCAACCGTATCTTCGGCGCGGTCGAGGCGCTGGCCTATCAGGGACTCGATCTGCAGCTGCACGTCCGCACCGCCCTGTCGCCAAAGCCGTTCCTGGTGCGCGTCACCGCCGACGCCGCCGACCGCCGCCCGGTCTCGTCGGGCGATACAGTCGAGCTCGGCTGGGATGCGGCTGACGTCAGAATTTTCGCAGATTGATCGAAGGAGAACCTCTCATGACGCAGAAGACGATCGCGTTCTTTCCGGAGGCCGCCTATGGCCCCGCGCTCAATTCCGTCGGCATAGCCCAGGCGATCGAGGCGCGCGGCCACAGAGCGGTGTTCCTGTCGGACCCCGGTTTCGTCGACGTCTACAAGGGCTACGGCTTCGAGGCTCATCCGGTGAACCTGTCCGAGCCGATGCCGCCGGAACAGATGGCCAAGTTCTGGGAAGACTTCATCAACGGCCACATCCCGAACTTCCGCAAATCGCCCTACGACCAGGTCGACAATTACGTGAAGGATTGCTGGACGGCGATCGTCGACAGCGCCAAATGGGCTGAGAAGGATCTGCCTGGCGTGCTTGCGACGATCAAGCCTGATGTCATCTGCGTCGACAACGTCATCCTGTTCCCGGCAATCAAGCAGTATGGCAAGCCCTGGGTGCGCGTCATCTCCTGCTCGGAAAACGAGATCGAGGACGAGGACATCCCGCCACATCTGTCCGGCTGCGGCGAGAACGACCACGCCTGCCATCGGCGTTACCGCGACCATTTCAACGCCGTCATCAAGCCGATCCATGACAACTTCAATGCGTTTTTGAAAGCGAACAACGAAGCGCCGTATCCGATCGGCCAGTTTTTCGAGGCCTCGCCGTACCTCAATCTGCTGCTTTATCCCGAGGCGGCGAAGTTCATGCGCCGCTATCCGCTCGACCCGGCAAAATTCCAATATCTGGAAGGCTGCGTGCGGCAGGAGAAGCCCTACACCGTGCCGGTTTTTGCGAAGAATAATGACGGGCCGCTGCTCTATGTTTCCTTCGGCAGCCTTGGCGCCGGCGATGTCGATCTGCTGAAGCGCATCGTCGCAACGTTGGGCAAGACGCGCTACCGGGCGCTGGTCAATGTCGGCGGCTACAAGGAGCAGTACGCGCAAGTGCCCGAAAACGTCATCGTCGAGAGCTGGTTCCCGCAGCCCTCGGTCATCCCGCAGGTCGATGCGGTGATCCATCATGGCGGCAACAACTCGTTCACGGAGTGCCTGTATTTCGGCAAGCCGGCGATCATCATGCCCTACGTCTGGGACGGCCACGACAATGCGACGCGGGTCGAGGAGACCGGCCACGGCTCCGGCATGCCGCGCTACGACTGGAGCGACGCCGAGCTCATCGCCAGGATCGAAACCTGCCTGACCGACCCGGCAATCAAGGCCAAGCTGGCCAAGACGTCGGCCCAGATGCAGTCGCAGAACGGCCCGGAGAAAGCGGCTGCTTTGCTGGAGAAATTGCTGTGATCTCAGCCCCACACCTCCAGCAAGCCTCGACCCGCACCGACCTCGTCGACTGGGGCACCCAGCCCGACGCGCTGGAAGGCGCTTCGCACTCCACCGGCAGGCTGGTGCACAAGGGGCCGAACAACCAGCCGGAATCCGGCATCTGGGTCTGCACACCCGGTCGCTGGCGGCTGGCGATTCCGCGCGACGAATTGTGCCATTTCGTTGCCGGCCGACCTACAGATCGGACGACGGCGAGGTGATCGAGGTATCCGCCGCCACGGTTGTCATGTTCCCGGCCGGTTGGACCGGCGAATGCACCGTCCACGAGACCATCCGCAACGTTTACATGCTGGCCTAAAGCCGGCCACTGGAGCTCCCGACATGCCGACACCGATCATGAAATCGCCGCTCGCCCTCACCGACCTGGTCGACTGGGGCGTCATCCCCACCCTGATCGAGGGCGAATCCCGCACTTCCGGCAAGCTGCTGCACAAGGGGCCGGAGGGCCGCTCCGAATGCGGACTGTGGGTCTGCACGCCGGGCAAATGGCGCTGCCACGTCACCCGCGACGAGTTCTGCCATTTCCTCGAGGGACGCTGCACCTATGTCCACGAATCCGGCGAGGTGATCGAGATCGAACCGGACACCGCAGCGTTCTTTCCGCAGGACTGGAAGGGCGTCTGCACCGTCCACGAGACCATCAAGAAAGTTTACATGATCCGCTGAACCTTCTCGATAATTCTACCCTACCGGACACCTGACGCCGTTTTCTCCGCTTCCGATGCTCACGGACTTTAATGTCCGCTCCGCTTCGGTTCTCGAAAACCACGCCGCCTGTCTCGGCAGGGTGAATTCTCAAAAAGGTTCCGTGCACACGGGAGGACAGAATGGACTTTTCACCTGACCGGCCGACCTTCTTCGTCAATCCGGATTATCGGCCAATGACCGGTGCGGCAAAACCGGTGATCGATCCGGCGACGCTCGAAACCGTCGGCGCGATTACCGCAGCCAGCGACGGCGAGATCGACGCCGTGCTCACCGCAGCGACCAAGGCGCAAACGGCCTGGAAAAAGCTCGACGCCAAGAGCCGTGCCCGGCATCTGCACGCCGTCGCGAACGCCATCGAAGCGGCCGACTTCACGCGCTGCGCCGAGCTGATGGTGCACGAGATGGGCAAACCCTATCCGGAGGCGATCGGCGAGATCGCCAATTGCGCGCCGATCTTCCGCTATTACGCCGAAATGGCGCGTGACGACGCCGGCAAGATCGCCGGCACGACGCAGGCCGGTTCGTTCCAGTATGCCCGCTACGAGCCCTACGGCACGTCGGTGCACATCATGCCTTACAATTTTCCGATCCTGTTGATGTGCTGGACCGTCGCCGCCTCGCTTGCCGCCGGCAATGCCTGCGTGATCAAGCCCGCCGAAGCGACAACATTGTCGACGCTGGATTATATAACCGTGTTTCGCTCCCTGCCGGAGGGCCTGGTTTCCTGCATGCCAGGCGGAGCAGCAACGGCGCAGGCGCTGATCGCCTCGGACCGCACGCATGCGGTTGCTTTCACCGGTTCGGTCGCCGCCGGCAAGGCTGTCGCCGTCGCATGTGCAGAGCGCATGAAGCCTTGCGTCATCGAGGCCGGCGGCAGCGATCCCCTGATCATCAGCCAACACGCCCCACTGGACGTGGCGGCTGCCGGCAGCGTCACGGCTGCCTTCCATCTCACTGGCCAGGTCTGCACTTCGGCCGAACGGTTCTTCGTGGTTGATGCCGTTCACGACCGCTTCGTCGATCTGTTTGCCGAGAAAACGCGCGCGCTGCGTATCGGCAACGGCCTCGACAAAACCGAGATCGGACCGCTGGTCAGCGAGGCCGCGCGTGCGAAGGTCATCCGGCTGGTCGACGATGCGATCCGCAGCGGTGCCAAAGCGATCACCGGCGGACGCATTCCGCCGGCACATAATGTAGGCTGGTTCTACGAGCCGACCATCCTGACCGGCATCACCGCCGATATGGCAATCGTGCGCGAAGAGTGTTTCGGGCCGGTCGCCGCAATCTGCCGGGTCAAGGATTTCAACGAGGCGATAGAGCTTGCCAACGACAGCCCCTTCGGTCTCGGCGCCTCGGTCTTCACCACCGATCTTGCCGAAGCGCATGAGGCCGCGGAGCGGCTCGAGGCCGGCATGGTCTGGGTCAACAATCCGCTGATAGACAATGACGCGTTGCCGTTCGGGGGCTGGAAGGCTTCGGGCCTCGGCCGCGAGCTCGGCCGCCAGGGTCTGGATGCATTCCGCCGCTCGAAGATGGTCATCATCGACCACAGACCGGAGATTCAGGGCTGGTGGTATCCCTATCCTGACAGCTGGTTCCGCGAGGCAGGCGGGCGCAAGCATGTTTGACACGACTATCTTCGGGCGTGCTGCTAGAGCCTTTCACGTTTTGATGGAAGCGTAGCCGGCGTTTGCGAAGTAGTTGTTGCATTCGGTTGCCTCGATCGTTTCAACG